>CAWEHT010000196.1:0-11194 GCA_963808455.1 uncultured Chloroflexia bacterium
CGAATATGGCCAGAGGTGGGAAAGCCAGCAATAAAAGCACGATCAAGCCCGCACGTGTCCCCCACGATCTGCGAACGAATACCGCACAGAGGGCCATGAACAGCCCGTATTCCAATATTGAGCTGGCCCTGAGCGCCGGCACGTTGCTCCCAAACCAATACATGATGGGGGCCGAGAGATAGGAGTCCAGAGGGCCAAGATAGTGCTGATCCCACAGGTAGATCGGATATTGTCCCTGGAGGATGTGCCGTGCTATCAAGCCGAAGAGCGCCTCGTCACTGTCGAAATTCGCAGGCCACTGTAGCGCCGCCCAGGCCTGCCAACACACGCCAATGCCGACGATCAGTGAGAAGGCGATCCAAAGCCGGGCGCTCTCCCATAGCGAACAGCCCGCCAGGGCTCTCGGTCGTTCGCCAAAGAAGCTTCCTCGTTCGCGCCCTCTATTGTCAGCGGTTGCGGACGAGGGAGGCAGCCGGCTATCGGTCATCACAGCTCCTATCCTTGATCAAGGACGCGATCGGGAACGGCCAGGCGCCAACTGCGGCAGCCCGGTGGCGGCTCAAGTGGGTCCTGGCAGACGAGGCGACGGCCGCTGGTTGACTGGCGGAGGGCTACATGGCGGCAGACATTATGCCATACCGTCGTGCCTTGGCCAAGAGGCCGGGTGAGTCTATCGCACGCTCCGGAGGGCTGGCGATCACCGGCTTGCGCGCCGAGCAGGCAACCGCATTGCGCCCCACCCTTTCCAGGGCCTGTTTGGCGCGGCGCAGCCTGTCTTCGCCCTCCCTGGCGGCAACGAAGCCAATCTCCTCGGAGCTGCCCCTTACCGTCCCCAAGAGGTGTGGCCAGCGCAGCCCACTCGGGCAAAGTGCGCGTTGCCACAATTGGCAAGCGTTGACATCTACTGCGCACGTGTGCTATCATCAGCATATTGTTGTGGTAAGCTGGCACTATTGGGCGCGGGGTTTAGGAAGATGGCACGAACCGGCGATATCGGGCCCCGGTGCCTGGCACGTAGGTTGTCACAGGCGGCACTCGCCAGAGACACGGAGAGTATATCTCCGTGTCTCTGTTGTTAGGCAGATCGAATCGAGAACCGGTGCGCGGGGAAAGGACCTGGGAGAATGACGGCCTATATCTTTGTGACGGGTGGTGTTGTGAGCGGATTGGGGAAAGGTGTGACGGCCGCATCCATTGGCTGCCTGTTGAAGAACAGGGGGCTGTGCGTGTCCATTCAGAAGCTCGATCCATATCTCAACCTGGACCCCGGTACCATGTCGCCCTATCAGCATGGCGAGGTGTTCGTCACAGACGACGGAGCGGAGACCGATCTCGACCTGGGACACTACGAGCGGTTCGTGGACGAGAGCCTGGACCACCACAGCAACGTCACGTCCGGCCAGATCTACAACCAGGTCCTGGGACGCGAGCGGCGGGGCGATTTTCTCGGCGGCACGATTCAGGTCATCCCACATGTCACGAATGAGATCAAGCGCCGGATACAGGATGCGGGCCGGCACAACAACGCCGACGTGGTCATCATCGAAGTCGGGGGCACGGTCGGGGATATCGAGGGCCTGCCGTTTCTGGAAGCCATCCGCCAAATGCGCAAAGACGTGGGCCGCAGCTCGACTTTCTATGTGCATGTCACCCTGCTGCCTTGGATCAGCGGCAGCAATGAGCTGAAGACCAAGCCGACGCAGCACAGCGTCCGCGAGTTACGCGGCATCGGCATCCAGCCGGACATGATCGTTTGCCGGTCGGATCATCCGATGAGCGACGGCGTGCGCCAAAAAATCGCCTTGTTCACCGATGTGGAACCACGGGCCGTCGTGCCGGCCTACACGGTCGCCAGCATCTATGAAGTGCCGCTCATGCTCGAACACGAGGGGGTGGCAGACTTCATCGCCGAGCGGTTGGGCCTGCCGACGAAACCCAGCGATCTGAGCGAATGGGAGTCCCTCATGACCCAGATCCACAAGCCGAAACCAGCGCTCAAGATCGCCTTGGTGGGCAAATACGTCGATCTCGAGGATGCTTACCTGAGTGTGCGCGAATCGCTGAACCATGCGGCGTGGTCGTTGGACCGTGAGGTGGACATCCAATGGACCAGCTCAGAGCTGCTGGAAAGGCCGGGGCACGAGCAGCTCCTGGCGGACGCCGACGGGATTCCTTGTGCCCGGGGGGTTTGGCCTGCGCGGGGTGGAAGGCAAGATCGCGGCGGCGCACTACGCTCGGCTCAACGGCATCCCCTATTTCGGCTTGTGCCTGGGCATGCAGGTCATGTGCATCGAGTTCGCCCGCAACGTGCTCAAGCTTGAAGATGCCAACAGCACTGAATTCGATCTCAAGACCGAGAACGCGGTGATCAGCCTGATGCCCGACCAGGAGATGATCGAGGAGATGGGCGGCACGATGCGATTGGGCCTGTACCCGTGCATGCTGGCTCCGAATAGCCACGCCGGCCGGGCCTACGCGCCGGCCGGCAGGATCGAGGAAAGGCATCGACACCGCTGGGAATTCAACAACCGATACCGCGCTGTGTATGCGGCAGCAGGTATGTGCTTTAGCGGCCTGTCACCCGACGGCAGGCTGGTGGAGATCGCCGAGTTGGCCATGGAACTGCACCCGTGGATGCTCGGAACGCAGTTTCATCCCGAGTTCCGATCGCGCCCAAACCGGCCGCACCCACTTTTCCGCGCTTTTCTACAGGCCGCGAATTGCCGGCGCTACCACACGGCCCAGCCGGTGCTGGCGGGGGTGGCCGGCGGGTCCAGCCTTAGCTGACCCAGCTATGGTACAATAGCGGTGATCCCTATCTACGACGCCAGGGAGCAGGAGCGAACAACATGTCTGGACATTCGAAATGGGCTACGATCAAACGCAAGAAGGGGGCCAACGACGCCCAGCGTGGCAAGATCTTCACCAAGTTTACGCGTGAGATCCAGCTGGCGGCGCGCGAAGGCGCAGACCCAAACTTCAACTTCCGGTTGCGGCTAATCATCGACAAGGCCAAGGCCCAGAACATGCCGAAGGACAACATCGAGCGGGCCATCAAACGTGGCGCGGGGATGGGCGAAGACGGCGTGCAGCTGGAAGAAAGCACCTATGAAGGCTACGGCCCGCACGGCGTGGCGCTGCTGATCCAGACCGTGACCGACAACAAGAACCGCACGGTCAGCGACTTGCGGCGCATGTTGACGCGGGGCGGCGGGAGCCTCGGGGAGTCGGGCAGCGTGGGCTGGTTGTTCGAGAGCAAGGGTCAGATCACAATCGCCATGACCAGGCTGGATCAGGACCGGGTCTTCGAGCTCGCGCTCGAGGCGGGTGCGGAGGATGTCCAGTTTGCCGACGATATGGCCGAAGTTTACACCCAGCCGGCCGACCTGCAGGCTGTGCGACAGGCCTTCCAGAATGCCCACCTCCCTATCGAGACCGCAGAGCAGACGATGATCCCGAAAACCTATGTGTCGCTCAACCCGGCCGACACGCTGCAGGTGATGAACCTGATCGAGAATGTCGAAGACCTCGACGACGTGGCGAAGGTCTACTCGAACCTGGAGATCAGCGAAGAGGCGCTGGCCAAGATCGAGATGTGATGTGTCGACGATCCCTGCAGAGGGGCTGATCCTGGGAATCGACCCGGGCACGGCCACCACTGGATATGCCCTGGTAGCCGAAGATGCCGGCGGCGAAGTCAAGCTCCTGAGCTACGGGGCCCTGGTGACGTCCGCGACTTTGACCATGCCGCGGCGGCTGCTGGCGATCCATCAAGGGGTGGCCGCGCTGATCGCCAAGTGGTGTCCGGAAGCGCTGGCGATCGAAGAGCTATTCTTCAGCCGCAACGTGTCAACCGCCCTGTCGGTGGGACAGGCGCGGGGTGTGGTGCTATTGGCCGCTGCCCAGGCCGGGCTGGATATTTTCGAATACAAGCCTGCTGAAGTGAAGCAGGCGCTGGTGGGCTACGGGAACGCCGGCAAGAGACAGATGCAGGAAATGCTGCGCCTGATGTTGGGTCTGGAGACGGCTCCGCGCCCTGACGATGCTGCCGACGCAGTGGCCGTAGCCATTTGCCACCTGCATAGCGCGCGTTGGCGTCAGCTAGAGAACGTGTGAAGCGGTAATTGGGGGCGCATCCAGCTCATGTTGAGCCCGTAGCACCGAGGCCGCGGGCCGAGGACAGGGAGAAGATCGATGACGGAGGAAGGCTCGTCCACCAAGCAAAGACGTCGAACGGATCCTGGTCGCAGAGGACGAAGGCAACTTGCGTTCGCTTCTCAAGCTCTCGCTCGGCCAATGCTACGAAGTGGAGGTGGTGGAGGACGGCGTCGAAGCGATCCAGGCCTTCGAGGTCGATCCGCCGGAGTTGGTAATGCTGGATATCATGATGCCGCGGATGGATGGTTTTGCCGTATGCGAATACCTGCGCAAGACCTCGGACGTGCCGATCATCATGCTGACCGCCCTCGGTGGCGTGAACGATATCGTGAAAGGCTTCAATCTTGGCGCCGATGACTACATCACCAAGCCGTTCACGTTCAAGGAGCTGCTTGCCCGCGTAGAGGCCGTGTTCCGGCGCATCGACTGGACATTGCAGCCGCCCCCTTCGCACGTGATCATCAATGGTCGGGTGCGGATCGACAGCGACAGCCGCCAGGTCTGGTGCGACCGCGATGAAATCCACCTGACCCCTATCGAATTCGAGTTGCTCCACTATCTCGCCATGCGGCCCGGGCAGGTTATCGGCAAAGAGGTGCTGTTCCGGGAGGTCTGGGGCTACGACCTGGCCGGCGGGACCAACCTCGTGGAAGTGGCGGTCCGCCGCCTGCGTGAGAAGATCGAGTGCGACCCGTCGCGCCCCGAGATGATCCTCACGGAGCGCGGCGCCGGCTATCGGTTCCGCACCCCGCAGAAGACCCGCCCCACGTGATCGCCAGCGTGGAAGGGCGCATCGCAGCCCGCTCGCGCAGCTCGTTGGTCGTGAGCGTCGGTGGGATCGGGCTGCAGGTGCTCTGCACGCAGCCGACCCTGGCCGGCGCCCGCATCGGCGAGCCGATCCTGCTGTATACCCACCTCGTGGTCAGGGATGACGAGCTATCTTTGATCGGCTTTGCAGGCGAGGAGGAGTTGGCGCTCTTCGAGATGCTGCTGGTCGTGCCGGGGATCGGGCCGAAGATGGCGCTGGCGCTCCTCTCGGCCATGTCGCCGGATGCGCTCCGGCTGGCGATCGGCCAGGAGCAGCCCGAAGTGATCGCGCGCGTGCCCGGCATCGGCAAGAAGACGGCCCAGAAGATCGTCCTGGAGCTGCGCGACAGGATCGGCACGGCGACGTTGCCAGAAGGTCTGGCCGAGCTGAGCCGGGCTGACGAAGCGGTCATCGATGCCCTGACCGCGTTGGGCTACAGCATCATCGAGGCGCAGCGGGCTGTGCAGGGCCTGCCGCGCGACCTGACCGATGTGGAAGAGCGACTGCGCCGGGCACTCGCATCGTTCGGGAGGTGAACCGGCCGGAGCGTCTCCGTGCCGGGCCATTGCAAGCGATGACTTTGCCAAGTTGGGCCAGGTACGCCAGGCCGCATCCGGGAACACGCCCAACCCTTGTGGGTTCAATGGTGCCTGCCGCTCGTTTTGACAGAGCTCCGCTGCCATGCTAGACTTGGCCAATTTGAAAACTGAATAGTCCTGGACACTCTTATCCAGAGGGGGGGAGGGATCGGCCCTGAGAACCCCCGGCAACCACCTGGAGCCCCGGAGACCGGTTGCACGCGATAGCAAGGCGTTTGACCTGCGCGGCCCATGCCCTGACCGGCGAGCCAAGCTCGCCTGCCAGTGAGGGCGCACTGCTTCGCATTTGCATCAGGTCACGGGTCCATGTCGGTGCCAATTCCGGCAATCTCGCATCCGTAGGCGAGGTTGAAAGATGAGAGGGCGGCCTATACGTTGATTTGCCCTCCGTTTTGGAGGGCATTTTATTTGCCAGGCACGAACGCGCCGCCCGCGCTTGCCGCGGGAAGTCGTGTGCGGCGGCGTGCGGCCGGGGTTGAAGGCCAGGGGGCCAAAGATGACAAGGACAGTCTGGTGGGAAGACGGCCAGGTCAAGATGATCGATCAACGGGCCTTGCCCGAGGTCTTCCAAATCCTGGCCTATGACGATGTCGAGGGCGTGGCCGGTGCCATCCGCGACATGACCGTGCGCGGTGCGCCGGCCATCGGCGCAACCGGCGGGTTCGGGATGGCGCTCGCCGCGCAGGGGAGCGCGGCCGCGGAGGCGGCCGGGCTGCTGGTGAACCTGGCGCGCGGCGAAGGCGAAGCTGGACGCCAGCCGGCCCACTGCGGTCAACCTGAGCTGGGCCACAGCCCGCATCCTGGAATGCGCTCGCAGCCTTCGGGAGCGGGACCTGGGCCAGCTACGCCGGGCGGTGCTCGCCGAAGCCCAGGCCATTGCCGATCAGGATGTGGCCATCAACCGGCGCATGGGCCACCACGGGGCAGCGGTCGTTCCCCGCCAGGCAAACATCCTGCACCACTGTAATACCGGGTCGTTGGCGACCGTCAACTACGGGACGGCCCTGGGCGTGGTACGGGCCGCCGTCGAGCAAGGCAAGCAAGTTCACGTGTGGGTGGATGAGACGCGGCCGCGCTTACAGGGCGCGCGCCTGACGGCCTGGGAGCTGATGCAAGAGGGCATCCCCATGACCCTGATCGCGGACAATGCGGCCGGCCTGCTGATGCGCACGGGGAAAGTCGATCTGGTGCTGTTCGGCGCCGATCGTATCGCGGCCAACGGCGATGTCGCCAACAAGATCGGGTCGTACAAGCTCGCCGTGCTGGCCAGGGAGAACGGCATACCGTGCTATTCCGTGGCGCCGACCTCGACCGTCAACCTGTCACTGGCGCATGGCGACCTGATACCGATCGAGGAACGGAGCGCGGACGAAGTGGCCACTTTCGGCGGTTGCCGCGTGGCACCGGAGGGCGTGCCTGTCTTCAATCCGGCCTTCGATATCACGCCATGCCGCTACCTGACCGGCATCATCACGGAGGAAGGCATCTGCTATCCGCCTTTTCGAGAGACTTTGCGGAACGCAAAGACGGCCGGCGAGGCCAGGATCAGGGAACCCGTTACAGCGAGCGGGGAATAGAAGGTCTCACATGGCCCCCGAATGGAGAAATACATGTCGGTCATCGTGACGGGCTCGATTGCCACAGACTATCTGATGAGCTATCCGGGCCATTTTCGGGAACATATCTTTTTCGAGGAGACGGGCAAGCTCAGCGTCAGCTTTCTGGTGAACGACAGGCAGATGCATCGGGGCGGCATCGGGCCCAATATTGCCTACAGCCTGGCACTGCTGGGGCTCCGGCCGCGGCTGATGGGTGCGGCCGGATGCGATTTCGTTGACTACCGCGCTGGCTTGAGGCGCACGGCGTGGATACTTCCCTGGTCGGCATTTATGCTGACGAGTTCACGGCGACCTACACGGTCATCACCGATCTGGATCAGAACCAGATCGCCGGCTTCCACACGGGTGCGATGCGGCACGCCCGCGAGCTGAGCCTCCGGAGCCTCGATCCCCAGGGGGTGGAGATGGTGATCATCTCGCCCAACGATCCGGAGGCGATGTGCAAGTACGCGGCGGAATGCCAGGAGCTGCAGCTCCCGTTCATCTACGATCCCAGCCAGCAACTGGCAGCGGATGGAAGGCCCAGAGATACTGGCTTGCATGCAGGGCGCGCGGGCCCTGACCGTCAACGACTATGAGCTGGAGCTCGTCAAACGCAAGACGGGGTTGGCGGAGGCGGCGATCGTGGAGCGCGTCGGGATGCTGGTCGTGACACGCGGGGCCGGCGGCGCCAGCCTGATGGACTCCGGTCGCCGCGTGGACGTTCCGGCGGCGCCGCCCCTCGTCCTGCGCGATCCCACCGGCGTAGGTGACGCCTTCCGCGCCGGCCTGATCATCGGGCTCGTGCGGGGCTATCCCTGGCCGGTGACCGGCCGGCTGGGGGCCCTGGCCGCCACTTATGTCCTGGAACAGGCCGGCACGATGAACCATCATTACACCGTGCCCGAGTTCGTCAACCGCTACCGGTCGGCCTTCGGCGACGCGCCGGAATTGCAGAATCTGCTGCTGCGAAGCGGATCCTGACTTGCGAATCGGTTCACGAGAGTGTCTGGGTTGAATTCAGGAGGTAACTGCGAGTGAGCAAAGACTACGACATCAAAGACCTGGGCCTGGCTGAAAGGGACGCCTCCGCATGCAATGGGCGGCGCGAGAGATGCCGGTCCTTGACCTGCTGGAGCAGCGCTTCAGCAAGGAACGGCCTCTGGCGGGCATCCGCGTTTCCGCCTGCCTCCACGTGACCAGTGAGACTGCCAACCTGATCCGCGTGTTGCAAGCCGGCGGCGCCGACGTCGTGTTGACGGCATCCAATCCGCTCTCCACACAGGACGACGTGGCGGCGACCCTGGTCGCCCATCACGAGATGCCGGTCTACGCGATCAAGGGTGAGGACAACGCCACCTACTACGCTCACATCAAGGCCGCGCTGGATCACAAGCCCCACATTACGATGGACGACGGTGCCGATCTTGTGAGCACGCTGCACAAGGAGCGGCGTGAACTCCTGGAGGGCGTGCTCGGCGGCACGGAGGAGACGACCACGGGCGTCATCCGCCTGCGCGCCATGGCTGCCGATGGCGCGCTGCTGTTCCCGGTGGTGGCGGTCAACGATGCCATGACCAAGCATCTCTTCGACAATCGCTACGGCACCGGCCAGAGCACGCTGGATGGCGTGATCCGAGCCACCAATGTCCTGATCGCCGGCAAGAACTTCGTGGTGGCGGGTTACGGCTGGTGCAGCCGCGGCATCGCCATGCGGGCCAAAGGGCTTGGGGCCAACGTGATCGTCACCGAGATCGATCCGCTCAAAGCCCTTGAAGCAGTGATGGACGGCTTCCGGGTGATGCCGATGCTGGAAGCCGCGCCGCTGGGCGATATCTTCGTGACCAGCACGGGCGACATCAATGTGCTCGACGCGCCGCATTTCGAGTGCATGAAGAGCGGAGCGATCCTGGCCAACTCGGGCCACTTCAACGTCGAGATCAACCTGCCGGCCCTGGAAAAGATGTCAAGCGAGACCAGGCGCGTGCGCGAATTCCTGGACGAATATACTCTCGTCGAACGGGCGGCGCATCTACCTGGCGGGTGAGGGCCGGCTGGTCAATCTCGCCGCTGCCGAAGGACACCCGAGCGCGGTGATGGACATGAGTTTCGCCAACCAGGCCCTTGCGGCGAGATACCTGGTCGCAAACCATGGCTCGCTCCAACACGCTGTCTACAGCGTGCCGGAGGCCATCGACCACGAGATCGCCCGCCTCAAGCTGGAAGCCATGGGCGTGCGGATCGACACATTGACGCCCCAACAAGACCAATATCTCAACCAGTGGCGCATGGGGACGTGACAGGAGCAGCTGCCGGCCGGCCTGCCATTTGACCCACTGGTTGCCATAGCCGCTCGCGGCCCTGCATGTCCTGCCGGCGATTCAACTCGCCGGCCGACACCGGAAGTGCGTTCAAAAACCAACTTGAGCGCGGGAGGAAGCCTGAATGACCACTACCTTTGCAAGCCAACCACAGTTCTTCTACACATCGGAATCGGTTACCGAAGGGCACCCGGACAAGATGTGCGACCGAGATCTCGGATGCCGTGCTGGATGCGATCATTGCAGGAAGACCCGTGCGCCGCGCGTCGCGTGCGAGTGCTCGGCAACGACCGGCCTGGTGCTGGTGATGGGCGAGATCACGACCAAGACTTATGTCAACATCACCAGCATCGTGCGCGACACGGTGCGCGGTATCGGTTACACACGGGCCAAGTTCGGCTTCGACGCCGACACCTGCGGCGTGATCGTGAGCATCAAGGAACAGAGCCCCGATATCGCGCTGGGTGTGGACCGGGCCCTGGAAGCCAAGCGTGGCGAGATGAGCGACGCCGAGATCGAGGCCACGGGGGCCGGCGATCAGGGCATGATGTTCGGCTTTGCCTGCACAGAGACCGAGAATTACATGCCGCTGTCGATCGACCTGGCGCACAAGCTGTGCAAGCAGATGGCCAGGGTCCGCAAAGACGAGGCCCTTCCCTATTTGCGGCCTGACGGCAAGAGCCAGGTCACGGTCGAGTACTCCTGCGGCAAGCCCGTGCGGGTGGACACCGTCGTGATCTCGACCCAGCACAGCCCGGACGTCGAGCATGCCAAGATCGAGGCCGACATGTACGACCGGGTCATCAAGTATGTGGTGCCCAACGGCTATCTCGATGCCCGGACCAAAATTTACGTCAACCCCACCGGCCGTTTCGTCTACGGCGGGCCGGCAGCCGATTCCGGGCTGACCGGGCGCAAGATCATCGTGGACACGTATGGCGGAGTCGCCCGCCACGGCGGTGGCAGCTTCTCAGGCAAAGACCCCACGAAGGTCGATCGCTCGGCTTCTTACATGCTGCGCTACGTGGCGAAGAACCTGGTGGCCGCCGGAGTGGCCGATCGGCTCGAGATCCAGGTCAGCTATGCGATCGGTGTCGCGCGGCCCCTGAGCATCGCCGTCGAGACGTACGGCACGGGCAAGATCGGCGACGATGCGATCGTGGGGCTGGTCAACAACTGCTTCGACCTGCGCCCGGCAGCGATCATCCAGAATCTGGACCTGCGCCGGCCGATCTACAAAGCTACTGCGGCCTACGGCCATTTCGGACGCACCGATATCGACGCGCCCTGGGAGAAGCTCGACCGGGTCCAGGACCTGAAGCGCGCGGCCGGACTGTAAGCGAGGCATCCCTCTCTCGCCACGAGTGAGAAGGGGAAGGGGTCGAAAAGGCAATGAGGTCCTCTCGCCCTTTCCCCTTTTTTCTGCTCGATTGCTTGCTCTGCACCCTGTCCTGCGGTATAATCGCGGTCGATTCGCGTTGATTTCCGCGTACGCCCCGGGAGGCTATCATTTGCGGGCACTGATTACCGGAATCTCCGGCTTCGTGGGCAGTCATCTGGCCGAGTACCTGCTGACAAACACCGACTGGCACGTGGCAGGCACCGTATTTGGCCCGGTAACGAATATCGCTCACTTGAGCGACCGTCTGGTCCTTTATCCCGCCGAACTGTCTCTCCCGGAAACGATGCGCTCGATCCTGGAAGAAGAAC
>CAWEHT010000197.1:0-6770 GCA_963808455.1 uncultured Chloroflexia bacterium
CTCTGGTTGTGGGCGGCGGCGCCGCCGGTATGCGGGCAGCGATCGCGGCGGCCGGCAAGGGCTTGCGCATCGGCCTCATCACGAAGGGACAGGCCGCGCGCAGCGGCGCGACCCCCATGGCCTGCCCGTCCTACCAAGCTGCCTTTGCCATGGAGGATGACCGGGACAGCCCCGAGGTGGCGTTCGAGGACACCTGTTTCGAGGGCCGATACCTGGGCGATGAGAATTTGATCCATGCCCTGACGCACGAGGCCACGGACCGGGCCATGGAGCTCCTGGGCTATGGCGTCAAGTTCCGCAAGAAGGAGAACGGCAATTTCCTGCAGATCGTGCACCCGGGCCACTCCTACGAACGTAACCTCGTCATCGTCGGCAACGGCTACGCCCTGGCCGCCGGGCTGCGGCGGGAGGTCAAGCGCCATCCGGACGTCGAACTCTTCGAGGATGTCGTGGTCACGCGGCTGCTCAAGGATGGTGCGCGCATCGCCGGCCTGGCCGGGCTCGACATGCGGCGCGGCACGCCGGTCCTCTTCCAGGCGCCCGCGGTGATCATGGCTACGGGAGGCTATCCCGAATTGTGGCGCTGGACCGACACCGAGCCCGGCCTCACCGGCGAGGGCGTGGACCTCTGCTATCGGGCCGGGGCGGACCTGGTGGACCTGGAGATGATGCTCTTCTACCCCACGGGCCTGTGCTACCCGACCGAGGTCGAGGGCACGCTGGTTCAGTATGAGGGGTTGCTGACCAGGCAATATTGCGGCGGCGCCATGCTGAATGGCCTGGGCCAGCGTTTCCTTCCCGAGACGGATCGCCTGCCTGTGCGCGACGTGATGATGAAGTTGATGTTCCAGGAGATCGAAGAAGGGCGCGTGACACCCCACGGCGGCCTCTTCGTCGATCTGTCCCGCTCGCCGAAGTCTCCCGAGGAGATCAAGGGCATCCTGTGCCAGCTGGACTCCTTGCCCTACAACCAGCTGGCCGACCTGGGGATCGACGTACTCCATGAGGCGATCGAGGTGATGCCGGTGACGCACTACACGCTGGGCGGCGTGCGCATCAACGAGTGGGGGGAGACCAACGTGCCAGGGCTCTTCGCGGCCGGCGAGGTCTCGGGCAACGTGCACGGTGCGAACCGCACGAGCGGCAATGCGCTGGCCGAGACGCAGGTGTTCGGGGCCCGCTCCGGTGCACGGGCGGCGGAGTACGCCGCCCAGGCACCGCGCCCGGCGCTCGACCAGGCCGCCATCACCTCGGAGATCGGGCGAATCGAGGACTTTTTGCAGGAGCGGGCTCACGCCGTCCGCCCCATCGAGGTGAAGCGGCGGATCAAAGGGATCATGCATGCCCACGTCCACTACCGGCGGGACGCAGTGGGTTTGCAGCGGGCGATCGGCGAGCTGAGGGGGTTGCGGGCCGAAATGCTGCCACGGGTGCAGGCTACCGGCAGGGCGCGGCTCTTCAATTATGAATGGGAAGAGGCGCTGGAGGCGGAGGCGATGGCCGAGATGGCCGAGATGGTGGCGGCGTCGGCGCTTGCCCGGGCGGAGAGCCGGGGCCATCATTGGCGGACGGACTGCCCCGCCATGCGGCCCGAATGGGAAAAGCACACGCTGGTGCGCCGTGATGAGCGGGGGGACTATCGCATCGAGGATGCGCCCGTGGTGCGGCTGAAGGACCGCACGCGCGAGCGGCGGTCCGCCGACCCGGCCCTCGTGGCCGCCGGGGTTCTGGAAGGGTATGCCGCACCCGCTGCCTGACCCTGGTGCAGAAACAGTGTGCCCTTTCGGTGACATCGAGACGGATGCTTCGCTGGCGTCCCACTGCGGTGCTGGTTGTTTCGTCCACCCGCTCAGCATGACAGACGCTGCTGCCGAAGGCCCTCTCTGCACACGCACCAGGGGGGAACTGCTGTTCTGCGGGCTTCGATAGCAGTGGCATGGTTCATCCTGGGGCCCGTTTGCGAGGCTGAAGATGTCGCACATCTTGCACGACGAGGAACGACAGGAAGCGGAGCTCGGCGCGCCGATCAGGGTCAAGATCCAGCGCTTCGACCCTGAACACGATGCCCGGCCGTATTTCCAGGAGTATTTGGTCCCGTACCGCCATCGCATGAGCGTCTTCACCCTGCTGCGCGAGATTTACGAGCGCCAGGACGCGACGCTGGCATTCCGCAACCAGCAGTGCGGGCGCGGCCTTTGCGGGACCTGCGAATGTCGCGTGGCGGGGAAGCCGGTCAAGGGCTGCCGGATCGTGTTGGAGCCCGGCGCCGAGCTGGTCCTCACGCCGTACGCCGAGGGCAAGGTGGTCCGCGACCTGGTCGTGGAATTGTAGGGTCGTGGAGTTGTAGGAAGGAGACGGGGACTCGATGGATGCGCAGCCGGCCTTCGGGGTGGACCCTATCATCTGCGGGAAGATCATCGCGGCGGTGGATGGCCGCCGCGACCGCATCGTGTCCTTTTTGCGGGAGCTGATACGCTTCAACAGCGAGACGGGGCGTGAGGGGCCGATCCAGGCTTTCATCGCGCGGACGCTGGGCGACCTGGGCCTATCCGTCGATGTCTTCGAGCCGGACGCCTCGGCGCTGCAGGGGCACCCTGCGTTCTTGCCGCCCAGCCTGTCGCTGGAGGGGCGGCCAAATGTGGTCGGCGTCTGGCGCGGCAGCGGGGGCGGCCGTTCCCTGCTGTTCAACGGCCACGTGGATACCGTGCCGGCGGAGCCGCTGGACCAATGGGCCGACGGCGCGTTCGAGGGCGCGGTGCGGGATGGCAACCTGTATGGGCGCGGCGCCTCAGACATGAAAAGCGGGCTGGCGGCGATGACGATGGCGGTCGCGACGCTGGCGGAGCTCGGGCTGCGCCCGAAGGGCGATGCCATCCTGGAGTATGTAGTTGACGAGGAGTGGACCGGGATCGGCACGCTGGCCTGCGTGGAGCGCGGCTATGCGGCCGATGCGGGCATCTGCGCCGAGACCAGCAACCTGGAAGTGACGCCCGCCGCCATCGGGCGGCTGTGGTTCACGGTGGAACTGGTCGGCAAGCCGGCCGGCATCTCGGCGCGCTGGAATCGGTGAGCGCCATCGAGAAGGGCATCAAGATCGTGCAGGCCGTCGACGACCTCGAGAAGATGCGCATCGCGGATCTGCACCATCCGCTCTATCCCGACAACCGCGGCGCGCTGCCCTGCGCCGTGACCATGTTCGACGCCGGCACCTTTCCAAGCGTCACGCCGGAGAAGGCCGTGCTCAAAGGCAGCCTCGGCCTGATGCCGTATGAAAAGCTGCCCGACGTGAAGGGGCAGCTCTGCGGGCAGATCCAGCGTGTGGCCATGGCCGACCCCTGGCTGCGCGACCACCCGCCCCTTGTCACGTTCAACGAGGGCCTGGTGGCCCAGGGCGCGGAGATCGCGATGGATCACCCCATCGTTGACGCGGTGAGAGACGCCTACGTCGCAACCACCGGCAGCCAGCCCGTCTACGCCGGGCGCAAGGGGGCGGCGGACACGCGTTTCCTGATCCATTACGGCCATACCCCGACGGTGATCTTCGGGCCCGGCCTGACGCCGCAGATGCACGCGATGAACGAATACGTGCCGGTCGAGAACCTGATGACGGCCACCAAGGTCATGGCACTGGCCCTGCACGATTGGTGTAACCGCGCCTGACGGCCGCGGGATAGGCGGCCAGGATGGAACGGCGCCGAGGCGCCGGAAAGGGCAGCAAATACGAGAGGCGATGCCGGGCCGGAGATGGCGGCGGGCAGAGGGACGGAGGGCGTGACGGCCGGCGGCGGGCCGGACGAGGTGCCGGCTTCCGTCAAGTCGGCGGCGCGGGTGCTGGACCTGGCAGAGCTTCTGGCAGGCCAGCGCGGCGGCGCGAGCTTCACCGACATCCGGCGCGCCCTGGGCATCCCTGCGAGCAGCTGTCACATGCTGCTTCAAACGCTCCTGGCGCGCGGTTACCTCGTCAAAGAGGAACGCGCCGGCACTTACCGCCTTTCCCGTAAGTGGGCGCAGCTGGCGCTGGATTACGAGGATGTGGACCTTGCCGAGCAGGCCGGCCCGGTGATGGAGAGCATCTGGCAGCTCTGCGGCGAGAGCATCAGCCTGGCGGTCATGGACCACGACGAGATGCTGATCATTCACAAGAAGACGTCGCGCGGCCGCATCCGCATCGTCAATCCAGTGGGCACCCGCCTGCCCGTCCACGGCTCCGCGCTGGGCAAGGCCATCCTGGCCTCCTGGCCAGCCCCGAAGCTCGACGCCTGGCTCCGTGGGCGCACGCTCGCTGCCTACACGCCGGCCACGATCACGAGTCCGGACGCGTTGCGACGCTGCCTCGATGAAGTGCGCCTGGCCGGCGTGGCCTACGATCGGCAAGAGTCGGCGCCAGAGATCCTGGCAGCCGGCGCGGCCATCCTGGGGGAGGCGAACGAGGCCGTGGCTGCCCTAAGCATCCAGGCTCTGCCCGGTTATCCGGCTGCGGGCGAGACCGGCGATGGGCAGGGCCTTGCCGGCAGGCCGCGGCCCGGCGAGGGAGACCCGGCCTTGGATGGCGAGCATTGGGATCGTCTGGCACGGCTGGTGCGGGCCGGGGCGAACACGATCAGCATCGCGATGGGCTATACCGGCCCTGCCGGCCCCTGTGGCCTGGAGTGCCTGGGCGGATCTGGCGAGGAGATCGAGGCTGAGGCCGATCCGGGCCCTGGCCCGATAGGGTTGGCGGCGGGCCGCTGGTCTGCCTGCGAGGCTGTGCATTCTGGAGGAAGGCTTTGGTTCTAGCGGCTGCCTGCGTCGTGGTCACCGACTACGAATATCTCTCCCGCGAGCCGCTGCTGGCCACGCTGGCAGATGCCGGCATCCGGCCCGTCTTTGGGGCATGCCGCACGCCTGGCGAGGTGCTGAAGTTGGCCGGCGACGCCGACGCGATCCTGGTCGCGCGGCCCCCATCCCGCGTTCTGTGATTTCCCGGCTGAGCCGCTGCCGTATCATTGCCTCGTTCCGCTCCGGCGTGGACAATATCGATCTGGCGGCCGCGGCCGAGCGCCATATCCCGGTTACCCGTACGACTGGGGTTAATTTCGACGAGGTGGCGACCCACACCGTGGCCCTGCTGCTGGCCCTCGTGCGCAAAATCGTTGGGCTGAATCAGGCCGTCCACGAAGGCGCGTGGCAGTACAGCCGCGCGGCGCCGATGCATCGCATGTCGGGCAGGGTTTTGGGGGTCGTGGGCTTCGGCATGATCGGGCAAGCCGTCGCTCGCAAGTTGGGCGGCTTCGATCTCGTGACCCTGGCAGCCGACCCCTTCCAGGCTCCGGGCGCGGTGGCAGAGCGTGGCGCCCGTCTGGTCGAGCTCGTCGAGTTGCTGCGGCACTCAGACTACATTACGCTGCATGCCCCTCTGGCGCCGGAGACGCGGCACCTGATCGGGCGCGGTGAGCTGGCGCTGATGAAGCGAGACGCTTTGCTCGTCAACACGTCGAGAGGGGCGGTCGTCGACGAGCTCGCGCTCTACGAAGCGTTGAAAGAAGGCCGGCTGGGCGGGGCGGCACTCGATACCCTGGAGGAGGAGCCGCCGGGCCTGCTTGCGGGGGCCAAGCCCGGCTCCTCAGCGCACGGCCTCCTGGGCCTGGGCAACGTGATCCTGACACCGCACTGCGCCTGGTACAGCGAAGAGTCTGCCGAGCAGACGGTGGCCCAGGCCGCGCGCCGGGTGATCGCCGTGCTGACCGGAAACGAGCCCAGCGCCCTGCCCTGGGACCCGTAAGATAGCAGCTTCCCTATGGCATCACGGGTTTCCAACCGCGGGCGGCCCCGCGACGAACGTGCCGGATGGACCCCTCAAGGTTGCGGTCCCGCGCCGGCAACATGGAAGGAGCTTCAGGCAGTGATTTGCGAGATCAGGTTGCACGGGCTGGGCGGGCAAGGCGTGGTGACGACTGCCCACCTGCTCGGCCTGGCGGCCACACGCGGCGGCAAGTGGGCGCACTCATTCCCCTTCTTCAGCACGGCGCAGCGCGGCGGCACGGTCAAGGCCTACGCGCGCATATCCGACACTCCGGTGCGGGTGAAGTCGTTCATCTACCAGCCGGACATACTCGTCGTCTTCGCCCCCGATCTCCTCGGGCTGCCCGATACGTTGGATGGCTGGCGGCCGGGGGTGCCGGTGCTGGTCAGCGCCGCCGCGGCCTGGGCCCTGGGCGCCGCTCACGCCCAGCGCGGCGATGCCGCCTTCCCCGCTGCCGAGCTCGGCCAAGAGAAGGCCGGGCGACCGCCGCGTGCCGCGGAGATCTCAGAGGCGGCCTGCTATTGGCTCGACGCGGACGCGATCGCCGCGCGAGACGCTGGGGCGCGAGACCACCAGCACGGTGATGGCCGGCGCGCTGCTCAAGCTCGTGCCGATGCTGACGTTCGCCGACCTGGAAGAGGCGATCCGCGAGACGTTCGGGGCCAGGGCTGCGGGGCCGAACCTCGAAGCAGCCCGCGCGGGGTTCGAGCGTTGCCGGCTATCCGGCGCCGTGGCGGAAGCTGTGCAGCGGGCTGCCGGCATGCCCGCCGTCGATATCGCTGTCGAAATAGCATGCCCTGCCTGTACCGGCGAGGCCCCGGTGGTGGCTGCACGGCCCGCCCAAATTCCCGGCGGCGAGCCGCCTGCCGGCAAGGCGCGGCCTGAGTCCGGAGAGGCGGTGCAAGGATGAAGGTTCCAGCCTGGGAGAAGGCTCGCCCGATCTCGGCCTGGCTGCCGGCCAGGCCGACGCGGGAGTATGTCACGGAGC
>CAWEHT010000198.1:0-4874 GCA_963808455.1 uncultured Chloroflexia bacterium
CTGCACCCGATGGTCGAGCCCCACCACCACGAGGGCGTCGGCAAGGCCCTCAATCGTGGCCCGCAGTTCTTCGTGCAGCCGGATGGCATCCGGTTGGGCCGCTGTCGCCAGAGGAACCGCTTCCTCGAAGCCGGCGCCCTGGGCTCGATTTGAGGATGGGACCTGACTGAGCCTATCCATCGCCTGGCCGTTCTCCACCAGAGGCTAGAACCGCGCACGTATTGTAAGCCAGATACCCGAAAGGGGCAAAGCCGGAGCCGGGGTGGGGGGGTGCTCAGAGGGGCGCGGGGTCAAACTGCCCAACCGTTTGGATCACGAAAGTCACCTTCCGGCGCCCCTTCGTGATCCAAACGATCATGGACGTCTACAGGCCGGCGATGACGTCCTGCAAGGCCTCACGGCTGGGGCGCAGCTTGCTCTCCGGCAGCAGCGCCAGCGGCTCGTCCACGAGATGCAGCATCTCGAGCAGATGCGGGCGCTCTTTCTCGTTGACGTAGATCAGGCCGGTGATGAAGAGCTGCTCCTGGCGAGCGGCCTCCAGCGTGCGCACCGCATTCGGCCGGTCGGTCGGATCATAATCGGGGTCCAGCTTCTTCAGCACGACCTTCGAGCCGTCATGCATCGTCACGGCCACCTGGCTTTCGTAGTCACCGATGAAGATCTCCTCCCGTGCCGGGACGAAGCTGATGAGCTCGTTCAGCGGCGTCTCCTTGCTCTTGCCCCAGCTGTAGCTCTTGGTCGACTCATCGTGATTGTTGAAGGTCACGCACGGGCTGATGATGTCGATGACGGCGATGCCCCGGTGAGCGAAGGCAGCCTTGAGCAGCGCTTCCACCTGGCGCGGGTCGCCCGCGAAGCTGCGCGCGACAAAGGTCGCGCCGGCCGCCAGGGCCTCGATGCAGACGTCGAGCGGCGGCAGTTCGTTCACCCCCGCGTACTTGAGCCGCTGGCCCATGTCGGCGGTGGCGCTGAACTGCCCCTTGGTCAGCCCGTACACGCCGTTGTTCTCGACGATGTAGACCATCGGCACATTGCGGCGGACGATGTGCTTGAACTGGCCGATGCCGATCGAGACCGTGTCGCCGTCACCGCTCACGCCGATGGCTTTCAGGGTCTGGTTGGCAACCACGGCGCCGGTGGCAACCGAAGCCATACGACCGTGCACGCCGTTGAAACCATGGCTCCAGCCGAGAAAGTAGGTGGGCGACTTGCTCGAGCAGCCGATGCCGCTCAGCTTGATGACCTTGGTCTGGTCCAGGTTCATCTCCCAGGCCACGGTCATGATGCGCTGGCTGATGGTATCGTGGCCGCAGCCCTTGCACAGCGTGGAGGGAGCGGCTTTGTAGGCATTCTTATCCAGCCCGAGGGCGTTGAGCCTGGGCCCGGGCACCCTGGCGGTATCTACAACAGTGGCCATCTTGGGTCAGTCCTCTCTTACCCGCGGGCGGATCTGCCCCGCGATCCAGTCTGCCGTCAGCGGCAGCCCGTTGCAGCAGGCCACGGAGACCAGCTGGTGGCCGCACTCAGGTTCTTCGCTGAGCAGAGATCTGGCGCAGCTGGCCGTCATGGTTGTTCTCGACCACAAACACCAGATCGTGGCCCGCGATGAAGTCGCGGACGGTGCCGTTGATGGGCAAAGCCCGCAAACGCAGGTAGCTCGTCTCGAAGCCCTCGGCCCGCAGCAGCGCCCGGGCCTCCTGCACCGCCTCGTGGTTGGAGCCGATCGTGATGACGCCGGCGCGAGTGCCCGGCCGCTCGTCGACCACCGGGGCGGGCACGAGCTGGCGGGCCGTCTGGAACTTGCGTGAGAGACGGTTGTGGTTGCGCTCCCATTCATCAGGCTTTTCGGTATAGAGCGCGTCCTCATTGTGGCCGGTGCCACGCGTAAAATAGGCCGCGGAGCGCCGCGGCGTGCCGGGCAAGGTGCGGTAGGTGATCCCATCGCCGTCTACATCCCTGTAGCGGCCCCACTGCCCGCCCAGGCGGTCCAGGTCTTCTGCCGTCAGCACCTTGCCCCGGTCCATCGGCCCCTCTGGATAGGCAAAGGGGTCCGTGATCCAGAGGTTCATCCCCAGGTCCAGGTCGGACAGGACGATGATCAGGGTCTGCAGGCGCTCGGCGAGGTCGAGGGCCATGCTGCCGAATTCGAAACATTCGGTGGGCGAACAGGGGAACAGCAGCACATGCCGGGTGTCGCCATGGCTCAGGTAATAGGCCGCGAGGATGTCGCCCTGGCTCGTGCGTGTCGGCAGGCCGGTGGAAGGTCCGATGCGCTGCACGTCCCAGATCACAGAAGGGATCTCCGCAAAATATGCCAGGCCGGCGAACTCGGCCATCAGGCTCAGGCCCGGGCCGCTGGTGCTGGTCATGGCGCGCGCCCCTGCCCAGCCGGCGCCCAACACCATGCCCAGGGCCGCCAGCTCATCTTCGGCCTGGATGATGGCGTAGGTTGCGGCGCCCGTATCCGGATCGTGCCGGAGCTGCCCCGCGTAGCGGGTGAGGGTCTCGGCCAGGCTCGAGGCCGGCGTGATCGGATACCAGGCTGCGAAGCTGAAGCCCCCGAAAACTGCGCCGAGGGCGGCGGAACTGTTGCCGTCGACGAGGATCTTGCCCTCGTTGAAGCCGGTCATGCGTCCGACGCGGTAAGGAGAGACCTGGCTCAGGTGCTCTCGAGCCCAGCTGTAAGCCTTGTCAACCATGTCCATGTTGAGCTTCACGGCCTTGGCCTTGCCGCCGAAGCTCCAGTCGATAGCGGCCTCCACCTCGGCCATCTCTATGCCCAGCACATGCACCAGCACGCCGACATAGACCATGTTGGCAATGTAGTCTCTCAGCTCGGAGGGCAGGCTGGACTCCTTGACGAGCTGCGCGACCGGCATGGGAAAGTAGACAACATCGTGCCGGCGCGCCGCGATGGGCAGAGAGTCGTCATAGACCACGACGCCGCCAGGTGCCACTCCGGCCATATCCTCGGCGACCGTCCGGCCATTCATGCACACCACGACTTCGTGGACCTCACGGCTGGCCAGATAGCCTTGTTTGCTCAGCCGGATCCAGTACCAGGTCGGGAGGCCCTGGATATTGCTGGGAAACAAGTTCTTGCCAACCACCGGGATCCCCATCTTGAAAAGGGCCCGAAGCAACACGCCATTAGATGTCTGGCTGCCGCTGCCATTCACCGTCGAAATGCTGATGGAGAAGTCGTTGACCACGACCGGGCGTTCCCCAACGCTGGACAGCGCTTCCTGTCCCAAAGGGATGGTTCCAACTACTTCGGTTGACATGGGTCATTCTCCGGTTCTTTCGGGAGAGACGGCCGGCAGCGCGACACGGCGTTGTGCTGAGTGCCTTGTCACCGGAGCCGCCCCTTCGTGCGCCACGCCGAGCTTGTCGAGCAAGCGCATGTGGTCGATGAGCAGTTGCTTGCCGCCTGCAAAGTCACCGGCGCAGATGGCTTCCACAAGACGTCGATGGTAAGTCCACACCTCCGTGAGATATTCATAGTCGGCGTAAGTATTCAGCTCGACGGCTTCATAGCCGTCCCAGTACACCTCGAGCAATCCGCGCACAAACGGGTTCTCCAGGCGGCGGAAGATGGTCTGGTGCAGCTCGCGATGTTCGCCATGCGGGATCTGGACGCGCGGCTCGTTCAGCTTGCGCCAGGCGCGGTCGAACCAGGGCGCGCAGGTGCGCCTTGTCCTCGTCGGTCAACAAGACCACGGCTTCGTCCCAGAAGGACGTTTCCAGGTGGATGCGCAGCGTGCTGTAGGCCACAAAAGCGTTGCGGTCGAGCGACAGGGCGATCATCAGGCTCAAGCGCACCGCGGGCACGAAGTCGTAGCCTTTCTTCCGGATGCCCCGCCGAGGGCCGACCTCGACCAGGCCCAGGAAACGGGCAACTTCCAATTGCTCGCGCAGCTTGCCGACGCTGATACCTACCTCAGCGCTGATCTCGTCCAGAGAAGGCAAGCGCCCGCCCGGCTCGTCGCGAGCGCTCAACAGGTAGCGCAGAAAAGCGGAGTCAACTTGGGAGAGGATCACAGCCGGCCATCCTTCAAACCCCGGCGCTGGGCCCGGCCCACGCCGCCTGAAATCCACCGATTCATCCTATTCATCCAATGAATCGCATTGATCTTATTGTACTCCAAATCGCCAAGAAGTCAAGTGGAAAGTTCTGCGCCTGGACAGCCGGGCCCTGGCAGGCTCCCGGCAGATCGATGGGCCGACGCGCACACTTGACACCCGTAACTGGCGAGTTCTATAATCATTCCAGCACCTTTGTTCACCCTGGTGCGCCGCCGCTCCAGCCACAAGTTGCAGCTCCTTCTCCCAGAGTTCATGGAGGCCTTGCTTATGACCACGCAGCCAGCCAACCTATGGACCAATGCGCTCCAAGAGCTTCAACGGGCAGCCGAAACCTTGGGCCTATCCGAAGGCATGTTCTCCATACTCGCCACGCCCGAACGAGAGCTCTCCGTAGCCATACCCATCCGCATGGATGACGGCTCGATCCGGGTCTTCACAGGGTGGCGCATCCAGCACTCCAGTGTCCGCGGGCCTTGTAAAGGCGGCATCCGCTATCACCCCGACCTCGGCCTGGATGAGGTGCGGGCGCTGGCCATGCTGATGACCTGGAAGTGCGCCGTGGTGGATATCCCATTCGGCGGCGCGAAGGGGGGTATCGCGGTCAACCCGGCCGAGTTGTCGCCCGGCGAGTTGCAAAGGCTCACCAGGCGCTACGCGGCCATGATCCGCCCCATCATCGGCCAGGAGCAGGACGTCCCGGCGCCTGATGTCAACACGAATGCGCAGGTGATGGCCTGGTTCGTGGACACGATCAGCATGATGGAAGGCCGCACCAGCCTCAGCGTGGT
>CAWEHT010000199.1:0-7189 GCA_963808455.1 uncultured Chloroflexia bacterium
ATCGCTCTTGGCGACGATGGCGTGCTGCAGGTCGGCGATCGCCTCCGGCAGGCGGTTCTCCTGGTAGAGGGCCGTGGCGCGCTCGAAGTAGATCACTTCCTGGCCGACGATCTTGCCGTCTCCTGACGATGCGCCCGCGGTCGAGGCCGCCAGGGCCCTATCGTAGTAAGCCAGCGCCTGCTGGGTGTCGCCGTTGGCAAAGAAGATCACGCCGAGCAACAGGGTCGTGGCGTTATCGACTTCGTTCTTGCCGCTGTCCACCACGACCTGGAAGTTATCCATGTTCACCGGCGTATGCACAAAGCTGGCGACGTCCTTGAGCGTAATATCCGGGACGGGTGAGCTGGCAGATGCCGCATTGGCCGCCGGCACCAGCAGCCCCAAGGCTGTCACCGGAGCGCTGAGGGCAGGCAGGCGCAGCAACTCGACCTGTGGCCTCACGCCGGAATCGTCGTACCAGCCCCAAATCACGATAGCGGCCTTCAGGCGGGCGCCCGCAGCGCGGGCCGAAGCGGCATCGACATAGACCTCGTGGGTCCGCTGCAAGGCCACCTTCCCGCCGGTGTCGCCGATCTCGCCCTTGAGTTGCTCGTAGATGTGATGGCCAAAATCGATCTGTACCGACCCCTCACGGTCAAAATCGCCCACGGCGATCAGGATGCTGTCCGGCGGGCGCGCCTGGTTATAGACCGTCCACCCACCCCAGGCCAGCCCGACTGCCAGCGTCGCGGCAAAGAGGCCACCCGCCCGCCGGCGCGACATGGTCGTCCGGCCTGATAGCGCCAGATACAATAGCCACCCTCCGCCGCCAACCAGCATCACCACGATCACATAGGGCAGATAGCCGACGATCCGCGCCATGCCCTGGCCGAAGAGCAGGTTGACCAGGTCCAACGCGCCCGCCAGGAACTGGAACGCGGCCAGGGCGATGCCGACGATGCCCAATATGGCAGCCACCTGGCTGCGGCGGTAGCGGGCGGCCTGATGCATGTCCGGCGCCTGGCGACCAATCAGAGGTGCGACCAGCTCGGCGGCCCCGGTCAGGCTTCTCAGCCACCGGGGAGGAGTGGGGATGCGTCTCAGGGCCCAGTGTGATGGGCTCGCCGCGCACGGCCAGCCCAAACGCCCGCGCCAGGTCATCCGCGGTGCCGTCACACAGCGCCCGGAATCTTGGCCAACACGCGCAGAATGACGTCAGCAACAGGCTGTGGGAGTGCGGGGTTATGCAGGCGCGGCGAGGGCACCGCCTCGGTCAGATGCTGCACGCGAAAACCTTGGGCGCCGTATCCCCGGCGAAGGGCGGACACCCGGCCACCAGCTCGTAGATGACCGCCCCCAGCGAATATTCATCGCTCGCGCCTCGAGGGCTTTGCCGCTCGCCTGCTCAGGCGAGAGGTACGCCGGCGCGCCCCCCACTGCGACGGGGTTGGCCAGGGAGCACGGTCCCAGGATGGCAGCCATGCCAAAATCGGTCAGCACCGGTTGGTTGTGCGCTGTAAAGAGGATATTGGCCGGCGACAGGGCACCGTGCACGATACCCTGCCGGTGCGCGGCGTCCAGGGCGCCGGCAAGGGACTCCAAGATGCGATCGACCTCGGCCAGCGGCATCTTCTCGTGGCGCGCCGTGTATTCCGCCAACCGATCGGCCAGCGTGCCGCCCTCCAGGTATTCGGTCACCACGAATGGCAGCCCATCCGCCACGGCAAAGTCGAGGATCTGCACGATGTGTGGATCACGCAGCGCGGCGACGGCTTTGATCTGGCTGCGAAATCGCTGCTCGAAATCTGGACCGGCATCGGCCGGGGGATGGAGGAGCTTGATGAGCACGTGACGATCGAGCTGGGGATCAGCGCGCCTCGAAGACCTCAACAAGGCCACTGCTCTTCAATGAGCGCGTCACCGCATATTTGCCGAGCATCCGTGCGGCCATGCCAGGCGTCCTTTCCTAGGTCATGCGGGCAAACGCCATTCAGGTGCACTCATCGCTACGACAGAGTCTGAGCCCTCACGCTCCGCCATCCTCCACCCCCACCTGCTGCTTCAACCACGCCTCGATGAATGGGTCGATCTCGCCATCCAGGACGGCAGCCGTGTTGCCGGTCTCGACCTCAGTGCGCAGATCCTTTACCATCTGATAAGGTTGCAATACGTACGAACGGATCTGGTTGCCCCATCCGGCTTCTACATGCTTGCCCTTGAGACGGGCTTGTTCCTCCTCCAACCTGGATAACTCAAGGTCATATAATTTGCCGCGCAACACATGCATCGCCGACTCGCGGTTCTGTAATTGGCTGCGCTCATTCTGGCAGGTCACCACGATGCCCGTTGGGATGTGAGTCAACCGCACGGCAGTCGAGTTCTTCTGCATGTGTTGGCCACCTGCGCTGCCGGCCCGGTAGACGTCCATCTTCACATCGCTTGGATTTATGTCAACCTCGATGTCATCGTCCAGCAGAGGCAGCACTTCGACCAAGGCAAAGGAGGTGTGGCGGCGCGCGGCCGAATCGAAGGGGCTGATGCGCACGAGCCGGTGCACGCCGCGCTCGGCGCGCAAGTAGCCATAGGCCCAGGGCCCGCGCGCCTCCAGGGTGACGGTCTTGATGCCGGCCTCTTCGCCCTCCAGCTGGTTCGTGATCTCGGTGTCGTAACCGTGCCGTTCCGCCCAACGCAAGAACATGCGCAGCAGCATCGAGGCCCAATCCTGGGCCTCTGTCCCGCCGGCCCCCGCGTGAATCGAGAGGATGGCATCGTTGCGATCGTACTTTCCGCTGAAGGCCAGCTGAAACGCCAGCCGCTCGAAGCGCTGGCGCAGCCTGGCGGCCTCTGTCTCCACTTCGGCCATGATGCTCTCATCGCCGTCATCCGCCGCCATTTCAAGCAGCGAAAGCGCGTCGGCCACGTCCTCCGCGAGCTTGTCCCAGGTGCTCACCTGGTCGCGCAAGCCGCTCAGGTCACGCATCACGGCTTTGGCCGCCTGCGGATCGTTCCAGATGGCCGGATCGGCGGAACGCTCTTCCAGCCTGTCTGCCTGCTGGCGCTTGTTGTCCAGGTCAAAGACGCCTCCCCATGGCGCCGACTTCCTCTCGCAACTGTGCCAGTTGCTCACGGATCGCGTCCATGATTTGCTTAGACTCCTCACTCAACTCAGGATCCCGTGAACGAATGCGACGGGATCAAATTCGGCAAAGTCGTCAGGCTTCTCGCCCATGCCTACGAAACGCACCGGCAGGCCCAGAGCCTCCTGGATCGCAAAAACAATCCCGCCTTTGGCCGTGCTATCGAGCTTGGTCAGGACGATGCCAGTTATCTTGACAGCCTCTTTGAAGTGGGTGGCCTGGCTGATCGCGTTCTGGCCGGTAGTCGCGTCGAGCACAAGCAGCGTCTCGTGCGGGGCGTCGTGCACCTGGCGTGCACAGATGCTGTAAACCTTTTCAAGCTCCTTCATCAGGTTGAACTTGGTGTGCAGGCGACCCGCCGTGTCGATGATCAGCAGATCGGCATGGCGGCTCTCCTGGCTGGCGCGGATGGCATCGAACACGACCGCGCCCGGATCCGCGCCTGGCCCCTGCGCGATCACCCCAACACCGACGCGCTCGCCCCAAATTGCAAGCTGATCGATGGCCGCCGCCCGGAACGTGTCCACGGCGGCCAGCACGATATGCCGGCCCCGGCGTTGGTAGTACTGCGCCAGCTTGGCGATGCTCGTCGTCTTTCCCGACCCATTGACGCCCACGATGAGCACCACCGTCAGCAGCCTGGGTTCATCGATCGTGATCGGCGCAGGGCAGGCCAGTAATTGTAGTAGCTCTTGCCTGAGGACCGCTTTGGCATCCATCACGCGCTTGACATTCTCGCGCCTGACCCGCTCGCGGACACGCTCGACGACACCCATTGCCGTATTTATGCCCACGTCGGCCTGGACGAGCAGTTCCTCTAGCTCCTCCCAGGTCGCGTCGGTGATCTCGTTTGCCTGAAAGAGCGCGCCGATCCGGCCGAAAAAACCCTGGCGTGTCTTGGTCAAGCTGGCCTGGATCTTGGCCTGATCCTCGGCTTTCTCTTCTGGAGCCTTGCGAAACACGTTGAACACAGCATTCTCCCGGCGTTTGAGCGCGTACGATCTCGATTATACACGACGGGAATACTGGGAACAATTCCGGGGATGTGCTATACTACCTGGCGGGACCAATCTGGAGAAGTGCATGGCCGATTATGCGGACGCTCTCGCACAGTATGCGGAACGCGCAGGGCTTACATTTTACGATTCGTTGCTGCTGCGCACGGCACTGACCCATCGTTCGTTCCTCAACGAGCACCCAGACTTCATGTGGGAAGACAACGAGCGCCTCGAGTACCTGGGCGATGCTGTACTCGATTTCATGCTGGCCGAGTACCTCTTCTTGCATTTCCCGGCAGCTTCGGAAGGGGATCTGACCGCCCTGCGCGCGGCGCTGGTGCGGCGTGAGGCTCTGGCCCGTTTTGCGCAGGCTTTGAGCCTCGGCGATGCTTTGCTGATGGGGCATGGTGAGTCGGAGACCGGCGGGCGCGAGCGCCCGGCGACCCTCTGCCGCGGCCTTCGAAGCCCTGGTGGGCGCGGTGTACCTGGACCAGGGGCTGGCCGGCGCCAGCCAGTTCGTCTTGCCCCTCATGGAGCGGGAACTGGCCTCAGCGCGGATCGAGGCCGCCGACAAAGACCCCAAAAGCCGCCTTCAGGAGCGAGCCCAGGGCCTGATGGGAATGACCCCGCGGTATCGGACGGTGAAAGCTGACGGGCCCGATCACGCCAAGGTGTTTACCGTGCAGGTATTCATCGGCGAGCGCGTCTGCGGCGAAGGTGAAGGCCCAAACAAGCAGCTTGCGGCGCAACGGGCAGCTGCCGACGCTTTGCTGCGGCAGGATGAATGGCCGCGGCCGCAAGTACCAGACTGACGGACGTCACCCGAAGTTCCTATATCTAGCTCCGCCGTGTGATGGTATAATGCTTGCGTTGTCGTTTGGGCTTCTCGCACTGCCCAGCAGAATCGCGTAAAGGGCGTTCCGCACATGGCTCCCTTGCTAATGGTCATCGACGACAACCCGGAGATCACAGAGATCTTGTCGCTGCTGTTCCGCAGCCGAGGCTACTGCGTCATGGCCGCACAGAGCGGTGAAGAAGCCTTGCGCACCATGGAACAGCGCCGGCCGGATCTGATCCTGTGTGACGTTATGATGCCAGGCATGTCCGGGTTCGATGTGTTCCGCCAGGTACGAGCCAATCCGCGCTGGCAGGCTCTGCCGTTCGTCTTCGTCACTGCCCTTAGTGACTCGCCGACACGCCTTTCAAGCACCGAGCTGGGGGTTGAGGCTTATATCACCAAGCCCTTCAGCAACCAGGAGTTGCTCTCGGTAGTTGCCGGCCTCCTACGCCGCGCCAAAGAACTGCAAGTGCATACGGCCTCCGAGATGGACTCCTTCAAATCGCAGCTCCTATTCATGATCACGCACGAGTTGAACACACCACTCTCCGTGATCCGCATGCTCACCGACAGCATGCGCAGCGGCTTCAACAAGCTAACACGAGCGCAGATTTCTGGTTATCTCGATCTGCTGGCATCAAGCACAGACGAGCTGTCAGCGATCGTCGAGTCGATGCTGCTGGCGCTGCAGATCGACAGCGGGCGGGCCCAGGAACTGTTCGCCAGCTGGGCCGGGCCGCACCCGCTTCGCGTCGTCCTGGACCCCGTCTTGATCCAGGCATCGGGCAGAGCGCGGGAACGCAACGTGACTTTGCGGGCCGAGGGCTTGGACGATGGGCTGTGGGTAAAGTGCCACGAGCAGCAGCTCTATCAGGTGTTCGATCGCATCCTGGATAACGCCATCCGCTTCTCACCCAAGGGCGAGACGGTAACCGTGCGCATGATACGCAACGCCGAGCGGGCCGGGGTGGAATTCTGCGATCATGGACCCGGCATGTCGCCGGAAGAGGCCGCGGCAGCTTTCGATCGGCTGCACCAGATCAACCGCGCCGAGCAGGAGCAGCAAGGCGTCGGGCTAAGTCTGAACCTGGCTTCCTCGCTGGTCAGCATCCACGGAGGGACGATCTCCGTCGATAGCGTCCCGGGCCAGGGCAGTTGTTTTACGGTGTGGCTGCCCGTGATTGATGCGCCAGTTTGACCTGCTACGGCTTGTGTCGCATGACGCGCACCAACCGGGAGCGACGCGGATGGCGGTCCGGCACCACGGGCTCCTGTGACCTTTCCTTCAAAAGCTGCTTGAGCAGAGGCACCTGAGCCCGGAGACGGTGCTCACGGTGGGGTGCCCCTTGCTGTGCGGCCTGCCAGGCGATTTCAGCGACGCGATAAGCCGCGTAGGGATGGCCAAGGCGGGCGGCGTTTAAGGCACGCTCCGCCAACAGGGCACAGCCGCTTTCCAGCCAGTGGCACACGACGGTCAAGGCCTGCATGGGTTCCTCGGCCAGCTCCCCCGCGCCACCTTGCACTACGTAGTCCGCATTGCCGGTTTCCTGGCCGGGGATGGCCTCGATCAACAGCAAGGGCAAGCTGGCGGCCAGAGCTTCGCTGACTATGAGGCCTCCTGCTTTGCAGACGATGAAATCCGCCGCCTGGATGAATCGGGGCATGTCCGGCACGAAACCGAAAATGTGGGCCGGCTGGTGCCAGTGCGTATGGCGCCACTGCTCCAACAACCCCTCGTTACCGCCTGCTACGAGCAGCAGCTCCAGGGGCCACCCAGAATGGTTCAAGGCATCGACTACCCCCTCCAGGCGCGTCACACGTTTGCTACCGGCGCAAAGCACCACCATGCGGCGGCCGTCCAACCCCAGTTCAGCTTGCAGCGTGGCTTTGTCACACGGGCGTGCGAGGAGCGGATTCACAGGCAGACCGGTCAGCTCGACAGAATCTCTGGCCAGCCCGTATTGCCAGGCCTTTTCCTGCACTACCCGCGAAGGGACCAGGCACCAATCCACCTCATCATTGAACCATAGGCCATGCACCGTCGCCAGGTCCGTGACGACGGTGATCAGCGGCACATAGGTGCGGCGGACGGCAAAGATGGCAGCCACAGGAGCCTGATAGAGGGGGTGCGTCGTGATGACCACATCGGGCTGCTCACTCTGTATGATCTTGCGGATGGTAGGCCCGAGCATAGCGATGAGCGCCTGCTCCACGACGCTGACCGGGAAAGCCTTGTC
>CAWEHT010000200.1:0-4955 GCA_963808455.1 uncultured Chloroflexia bacterium
CATCTGCTTGATAAGCCGAAGCGCCACACGCGGCCGCGCTGGCCCAAGCGTGGCCTGGAGCGGCTGGCACAGGCGCTCCTGGCGCAGGAGCGCAATGTGGACCTGGCCGCCCTGGCGCTGCAACATATCGGCCCCGACGTGCCCGACATAGAATCGGCGCTGGCCGGCGCTCGTGATATCCTGGCCGAACAGATTAGCGACGACCTGGCCGTGCGCCAGTCGGCCCGCCAGCACTTTGCCGCGACCGGCACGATCGCCAGCCGGCGTACGAGCGACGAGGCCGATCCCGAAGGGCATTACCGGGCCTACCACGATTTCCGGGTGGCGCTGCGGGCCGTCCAACCCCACCAGTGGTTGGCTCTGCGGCGCGGAGAAAAGGATGGGTGCTCAAGGTTAGCCTGGAGGGCCCTGATGCGGCGATCGTGGCCGAGACAGTCAACCGGTTCTTGAAGGCTCCCACGAGCCGATGGGGCGAACAGATATCCGGCCGGCTGTCGAGGATGGTTATGAGCGCTTGCTCAAGCCTTCGGTGGAACGCGAGATTCAGGCCAGCCTGTCCGATTATGCTGACGATCACGGCATCCAGGTCTTCGCGACGAACCTCCGGAATCTGCTGTGCAGCCGCCGAATTCGCCGATCGTCACGTGCTCGGCATCGACCCCGGGTTCCGCACGGGCTGCAAGGTGGCGACGGTCGATAGGACCGGCAAGCTGCTGCATACGGCGACGATCTATCCCCACCCGCCCCAAAATGACCGGCAGAAGGCCCTGGTGACCCTGGCCGAGCTCGTCCGCCTCGACGAGGTGACCGTCATTGCGATCGGCAACGGGACGGCCAGCCGCGAAACCGAAGCGTTGGCAGGCGAGCTGGTCAGGCAAACCAAAGGGCTGGCTTATGTGATCGTGAGTGAGGCCGGCGCGTCCGTCTACTCGGCGTCGGATGCCGCTCGCGAGGAATTCCCGACGCTCGACGTCTCGATGCGAGGGGCGATTTCCATTCGCCCGCGCCGGCTGCAAAATCCGCTTGCCGAGCTGGTCAAGATCGACCCTCAAAGCATCGGCATCGGGCTCTATCAGCATGATGTCAACCAGAAGAAACTGGCAGCAGCCCTGGATGCCGTCGTCGAGTCGGTTGTCAACTACGTCGGCGTCGATGCGAACACAGCCTCAGCCGCGCTGCTGCAGCGCGTCGCCGGCATCAGCAAACGGGTTGCCACGGCCATTGTGGAACACCGTGATCAAAACGGTGAATTCCTCGCGCGCGCTGACCTCAAGAAAGTGAAAGGCCTGGGGCCGAAGGCCTTCGAGCAAGCCGCCGGCTTCCTGCCGCGTGCCTGGCGGCCGCAACCCTCTGGATGACACAGTCATCCATCCTGAATCGTACGCCACGGCCTCGGCGCTGCTCGACCTCGCCGGGCTGAACCTGCGGATGAAAAATCTTCCTGAGCGGCTCAAGGCGTTTCGGGACGGGCAGGACCTGGCCGCCGTCGCCGGGCTGCTCGAGGTTGGGCTGCCGACCCTCACCGACATCATCGAGGCGCTGATCCATCCTGGACGCGATCCGCGCGAGGACTTGCCGGCGCCCTTGCTGCGTCAGGATGTCCTGTCTCTCGAGGATTTGCAGGAAGGCATGGTGCTGACAGGGACCGTCAGGAACGTGGTTGACTTCGGCGCCTTCGTGGATATCGGCGTGAAACAGGATGGCCTGGTCCACGTGAGCAAGATGGCGAAGAAATACGTCACGAATCCCCATGAGATCGTGGGCGTCGGAGACACGGTCAGCGTCAAGGTCGTGAGCGTGGATCGCCAACGGGGCCGCGTCGGAGCTCAGCATGGTGATGTAACCACGCGGAGCGCTGTAGAAGATGTCTCCGGTTCTCGGAAAAGAATGTCCATCGGCGACCGGCGCTGAACCGGCTCAGCTGCGCCTCAGTCGTACCATTGACAGCCCGTAAAGCAAGCATATAATCGTACTATCAATCGTGCGCCGGGTTGTCTATAGGAGGAGTGAGGTGAGAGATGGCTGTCGTAACTGCTAACGATCTCAAGACGAAGGGTATCTCCGACATCGAGCGCGCCCTCCAGGACGCGCAGGAAGTTGTGATCAGCGTCAGGGGCAAGCCTCGTTATGTCGTAATGGATATTGCCCACTACGACTACTTGCGAGAGTGCGAGATAGCGGCCGCCTGGGCGCAGACGCGCGGAGGACTTGGCGGCCGGACGCTACCGCAGCGAGAGTGCCGATGCGCATGTGGCGCGCATCCAGGACGATCTCGCCGATGCTCTATAGGCTGATCTTCACCAAGAGCTACGAGAAGGTCGAGAGGCGCTTCCTCAAACGCCACCCGGAGCTGCTCGAACGCTACCACAAGACGCTGGCAATCCTGGAGCAGGATCCTTTCCACCCTTCCTTGCGCTTGCACGCCCTGGAGGGCCGCCTCGCGGGGCTGCACGCCGTCTCCATCAATCTGCAATATCGCATCACCCTCGAGCTCGAGCTGCGTGAGCAGGAGATCCTCTTGATCAGCGTGGGCAGCCACGGCGAGGTGTATTACGATGCCCGCGAACATCGTGACATAGGCCGCTACCGTGATCATGTTGTCCGGTCGAGTGAGCCACCTCTCCAAACCGGGAAGTGGGTCGCATATGGTTGTGCCATGTAAATCATGACCAAAGGCGAGCCCATCCGCGTAGTCATAGTGGATGACCATGCCGTTGTCTGGAGCGGCCTGACCGCATTTCTCCAGGCTTATGACGATCTGGAGCTGGCTGGAGAAGCTCGCACGGGCGACGAAGCCGTAGGGCTGTGCGCCCATTTCCAACCGGATGTCGTGTTGATGGATTTGGTCATGCCCGGCCTGGGTGGGCCGGTCTCCCACCCAGGCCGTACGCCAGAGCTGTCCTCAGACCCAGGTGATTGTGCTGACCACCTTCGAAGACGAGGCCCTGGTCCAGAAGGCCCTCCGAAGGGGCAATCGGCTACCTGCTCAGAGACGTCCTGGCCGACGAACTGGCCGAAGCGATTCGCCTGGCCCACGCGGGCCGGATATTGTGGTGAGACGAGTTCATCCGCCCGGGCGATACAGGGAGTGCCCCTGTTGGTCGGTGAGATTGTAGGCGCAAAATGGCACCAGCTCACCGGACGGGCTGACGTGAATGATGTAACAATCGCGGAGCCGTTCCGGATGAAGATTCCAGGCGTCTTGAAAAGCCATACCGGAAATCGTGAAGGTGTGGGTTTGGAGGCGGGCCAGGAATTCGTCCCACTGGCCAAGACCGGGCTCCTGCTGCCTGGCGGGAAACTCGGCGGGTTGGGGAGCCGACCAATGCCTGGCCGTGATCAGGCGGGACCTGCGTGCGCCGTCGTCGGCTCGTTCTGGCGAGCCGCAGCAACTGCTGTCGCGATCATGCTGCGTCAATGACGTCAGCGACCCATCGTGCATGATCACAAAGCTGGCGTGGAAGGAACAGAGCGCGTTTTCGCCGGCCGGGGTCTGAAACATTCTCGCCCGACCTGGCCGGCCGTCTGTTCTTCGATAGCACGCATGACTTCGGGGATTGTGATCCGGTTGGCGTCGGTGGGCGGCTGGGGGTAGCGGCCAAAGTAGCTGACCGGCTGGAAATGCACTCCCCGCACTGCCGGGGCGTACCCCAGAGCGAGGCGAATGATCTCGCCGATGTCATCCGTATTGATGCCGGGCACCAGGGTCGGGACCAATACCACGCCCAGTCCCTGCCTGGCGCAGCGCTCGATGGCTTGTTCTTTCCGGGCGAAGAGCCTGCGGCCGCGCAGCTGCTCGTAGATCTCGTCTCGAACGCCATCGAACTGCAAGTACACAGTGGACAGTCCGGCTTCTTTGAGCTTCTCCAGAAAAGCCGGGTCTCTAGCCAGGCGCAAGCCGTTCGTGTTGACCTGGAAGAAGCTAAACCCGAGATTCCTCCCCATTGCGATGATGTCGGGCAGATCATCCCGGACACAGGGTTCCCCTCCGGAAAGCTGGATATTGAAAGGACCCCCTGCCGAAAGCAGCCGCCGGTACCAGCCTTCGATTACCTCGAGAGAGGGATCGGCGGTGGGGTTCCCTTGCCGCGCTGGCGAAGCAGAACGGGCAGGTCAGGTCGCAGCGCTGGGTCACGTCCAGGAGCACGCAGCAGGGCTGTTGGCGATGGTCGGCACACAGCCCACAATCAAATGGGCATCCTTTCTCAACCGGGGTAAACGGGTTGCAGGGTGAGGTCGGGATTTTGGGCCGGACCCAACCGGCAAAGGGGGGCTGTCCACGCCAGATGATGGTTCGAAACGGGCCATGCTGCGGGCAGGTCTTCTCCAGGTAGACGTCCTCTCCGCACGCCAGCCGGCGGCGCTGGCAGACGCTTCAGACACACCGGGCAAACGCTCTCCGTGGTCAACAGGCTTTCTTCGGTCGGCAGGGTCTGGCAGCCACAGGTGGGTGCCAGGGGGATGTCGAAGTCGAGCATCGATAGCGGGGACCGGGCCGGCTTCCCTTCGCAGCAGCTCATCGCTCAGTACCTGCCAGGTCAAAACCGTTCTCGACCAACAGTTCTTTTATGAGGCTTTTCCCATTTTGTGCCGCTCACCCTACCCTCACTCCTTCGCCGGTTCCAGAGTCAAAATAAATCCCATCTTCAACAGCCACATTTTTCAATTTATAATCAGCCCCGGCATCAAGCCAAGCCTCAGCCGCTCTTCACTTTCAAAACCTTTAAATTTTGCTCCGGGTTTGTCTGTAATTTTCTTGATTCGGGCAAGTCATCAGTTATCCCCTTTTTTGTTCACCCAATATGCATAATATTTTCTTTTTGCCATTTTTTAGCTTGATAAAATCTTATTTATGAATTCTATTTTTTTACGATAATAATCCTGCAATAATACAATCCTCTGCTTTTTTCTTTAAGCTTAACATATTCTGCTAAAGCTTTGGAATTGTTTTTTAA
>CAWEHT010000201.1:0-8804 GCA_963808455.1 uncultured Chloroflexia bacterium
TCACGGCGTCGTGTGAAATTCCGCCAGAAGGCCTGAGACGGCCTTATCATAATGACCAAGGTCACTTGATGCAAGATGGCACCCCGCGACGAGGCTGGCGATCGGCTGCCCGGGCCCCGCCCGGCGAGGCAGCAAACGTGTCTTCGGCTACCGTGTCGCGGGCATGGTTGTGATATTCTTCACTCTGGTATCTCTCGTTGCCAGTCTCTTCACCTACCTAGTGCGTATGCAGGGGACATTGTCGGTAGCAGTGTCTGTCATTCTGAGTCCCCCATGCCGCCGCGGCGGCACAGGGGCGGCCAAGAAACTCTTGGACTGTCATTCTGAGCGGCTGTGCCAACAAGGCCTGTCAACGGCGCGCCACAGCGAAGAATCCGTCGCTGCGTCACCGAAAGGGCCCCCTGATCCTGCACTGGAAATCCGCCGGCCGAAAGCGGCGAAGGAGTGCTTCTTGTGTCCACGATGAAGGCTGTCCGTATCCACACCTATGGTGGGCTCGATGTGCTGGCTTACGAAGACGCGCCGTGCCCGATGATCGGAAATGATGATGTGCTGATCCGCGTGCATGCCGCGGGCGTGAACCCGATCGACTGGAAAGTGCGCCTTGGCTACCTGGCCGGCTGGCTCAAACATACGCTGCCCCTGACCCTGGGGTGGGATGTATCGGGTGTGATCGAAGAGGTGGGCGCGAACGTCCAGGGCCTGGCGGCCGGAGATGCTGTATACGCCATGGCCGACCCGGCTCACGACGGGGCGTATGCCGAATACGCGGCTGTGAGCGCCTCACTGGTAGCCGCCAAGCCGGCCGGCCTGGATCACGTTCACGCGGCCGCGGTCCCGCTCGCCGGGCTGGCGGCGTGGTCGGCGCTGTTCGACGCCGCCGGCCTTACCTCCGGTCAGAGCGTGCTCATCCACGGGGCTGCCGGCGGCGTGGGCACCTTCGCGGTCCAGCTGGCCAGGTGGCGCGGCGCCCACGTCTTGGGGACGGCCTCGGCGCGCAATCTCCCCTTGCTGCACCAGCTGGGGGCCGACGAGCCGATCGACTACAACGCCACGCGCTTCGAGGACGTGGCGGCGAACCTCGACGTGGTGTTCGACACCGTCGGCGGCGAGACCCAGCACCGGTCGTGGGCGGTGCTCAAGCCGGGCGGGATCCTCGTCTCCATCGCAGAGGCGCCATCGCAAGCGGAGGCGGACGCGGATGGGGTGCGAGGACGGTTCGTGTCGGGCGCGCCCAACCTGCAGGCTTTGCGCGAGATGGCGTCCCTCATCGACGCGGGCCGGCTCGAGCCCGTAGTGTCGGCGGTGTTCCCGCTGAGCGAGGCCCGGCAGGCCCACGCCTTGAGCGAGAGCCTGCACGTCCAGGGCAAGATCGTCCTTCAGGTAACTCCCTGATCTGCCGGCGGAGGATGCGGGGTTTTGGCAAGTGATCTCGATGTGATAAACTGGGGCGGGCGAACCTTGAAATGGATACCAGCCAAAACCCGAAAGATCACCCTGACCAGCCGGCAGCTCCAAAAGGGCCGGGCAGCGATGTCCCATCGCACGGGCCGAAGCCTCTTTTCGAGCGCGTCCCTCTGACGATGGTGATGGCGGTCGTCACCGGCGTGATAACGCTGGTAGCGGCGCTCGCCGGCAGCTATTTTCCCGCCAGATCCCAGCTGGAGGCGACCAAGATTTCCGCGACGCAGGCCGCTGAGACGCGCATCGACCGTGCCACGCGGCTGGCGCTGACGGTATCGGCGCGAGCGGAGGGGCCGGTCACGGGCACGGTCGCTCCTGGCACGGCCACGCAGGGGCCGCCCGCTGCCGGGACCCTCGAACCGGGCGCTGAGCTGACCCTCGCTCCAACCGGGGCGCTGACTCCCACGGTGTCGGTAGCAGTCACCCCGGCCGTCGCTGCTCCTCTCACATCCACGCTGACACCGGCGCCGAGCGCCATCCCGGCGTCGCCGCCGGCGAGCACGCCCGCCCCGTCCGCAACCGATACGCCGGCGCCCACGGCTACGCCCACCGCGTCGCCGGTGCCTACCGGCACGCCCACTGCGTCGCCGTCGGCCACCGCGACGCCCACAACGCCTGCGCCCACCGCGACGCTTACGGCGTCTCCCGCGCCCACGGCGGCGCCATCGCCGACCGCGACGCCCACAACGCCTGCGCCCACCGCGACGCTCACCGCGTCTCCCGCGCCCACGGCGGCGCCATCGCCCACCGCGATGCCCACAACGCCTGCGCCCACCGCGACGCTCACCGCGTCTCCCGTGCGCACGGCGGTGCCATTGCCCACCGCGACGCCCACAACGCCGGCTCCCACCGTTGCCCGGACGCCGGCCGCCACCGCGACGGCCACAGCTACCCCGACCGCCAGGCCGGCCGCGACCAGGACGCCGCCCCCGTGAGCTGGGTCGTTCCATCATGCTGACGCCCCCGGTGCCGCAACTGCAATGGGGCCAGTGCGCGTGGTTGGGGCCGGCCGCCATAACAGGATGTACACCAAGGTCCCCGCATGGGGTGGACTCGACGGGGCGGAAACGAAGGTCCCTGCATGGGGCGGACCGGGCCCAAATAAGCATCCTGTCCATCCTGTTAGCGTCAACGCGCGGGGACGCGCCAACTCGGCCCGGATCGACCCAACTGAGGCTGCCGGCCCATTGTCGCCCCGCGACGTGGCTCCGCCTTGACCGAAGACACGGGTGCATTGCCACGCGCCTCTACCTGGCGCATAATGGGCACACACAGAGCAGCATGGGGGTAGCATGATCTCACGTTCCCTTGGCAAGCACGGTCCGCAGGTTTCGGCCCTCGGCCTGGGTTGCATGAGCATGTCCGGCGTGTACGGCCCATCCGACGACGCCGAGAGTGTTGCCACTGTTCACGCCGCCCTCGATGCCGGGATCACCTTGCTCGATACCGGCGACTTTTACGGGATGGGGCACAATGAGATGCTGCTGCGCGAGGCCCTGCGCGGCCGCCGGCGGGGGCAGGTCCTGCTCAGCGTCAAGTTTGGCGGGCTGCGCGACCCGGATGGTGGCTGGGGTGGCACGGACAACCGCCCGGCCGCCGTCAAGAACTTTCTGGCCTACACGCTGCGCCGCCTCGGCACGGACTACGTCGATATTTACCGCCCGGCCCGCCTCGACCCGGCCGTGCCCATCGAAGACACCGTCGGGGCCATCGCCGATATGCAGCGGGCCGGGCACGTGCGCTACATCGGCCTGTCGGAGGTCGGCGCCGCGACATTGCGCCGGGCCCACGCCGCCCATCCGATCGCGGACCTGCAGATCGAGTACTCTCTGATCTCGCGTGGGATCGAGGCCCAGATCCTGCCGGCGTGCCGCGAGCTGGGCGTCGGCGTGACGGCCTACGGCGTGCTCTCGCGCGGCCTGCTCAGCGGGCATTGGTCTAAGGAGCGCGCCACGGCCCCGCAGGATTTCCGCGGTCACAGCCCCCGCTTCACCGGTGCCAACCTGGACCGCAACCTGTCGCTCGTCGAGGCGCTGCGCGCCGTGGCCGCCGGCAAAGGCGCCACCGTCGCCCAGCTGGCGATCGCCTGGGTCATGGCGCGCGGGCCCGACATCGTGCCGCTGGTCGGGGCCCGGCGGCGCGATAGCCTTGCCGAAGCCCTTGGCAGCCTCGCCGTCAGCCTCACTGCCGATGACCTGGCCCGCATCGAGGCGGCAGTGCCGCCCGGCGCGGCGGCCGGCGAGCGCTATAACGCGCAAGGCATGGCCCAGCTCGATAGTGAGCGCGGGGCCGCCGGCGGGGGTTGAAACCGGGTGCCTCGGCGTGGTGCCGGCGTGCCCCAGGGTCAGCGGAGAATTCGGCAGTTCTGGCCTGGTTGCAGCAATCGGCCAAGGACATTGGCAAGCACTCCTGGCCGGCCCCATGCCTTGGCAGAAATCCACAGGCCGGCCTCTGCGGCGTCTTCATCACCGAAGCCCCTTGGCGAAAGCATCCCGGACTTCGTAGATGTCTGGCCCAATGCCAGCTCGCGATCAAGCCAGGGTACCGAGCAGGTCCTGCAGGGTGTCGCCCTCCCGGCGACAGGCAGCCAATTCGCGCACGAGCCCCCGGAGCCTGTCCCGCTCTGACCCGGCAAATTGGGGCGCCAGCAGCGCATCAGCAATGCATTCGCCCAGGATCTGGACGTCCTCCGCCCGGAAGCCTCGCGCCGTGATCTGAGCGCTGCCAAGCCGCAATCCGCTCGCTTGGAAGGGCGGCAGGGGATCAAACGGTATCAAGTTGCGATTCGAAAGTATGCCAATTTCTTCCAGACGTCGTTCGGCTTCTTCACCGGTGAGTCCGCAGGCCTTGACGTTCATAATGACCATGTGGGTGTCTGTGCCGCCGGTGACAACTGAGAGCCCGGCTTGGGAAAGCGTGCGTGCCAGATGCCGTGCATTGCTGATGACTCGCTTTTGGTACTCCGCAAATTCGGGAGTCTGTGCCTTGAGAAACGCACGCGCAGCGCTGACGATATTACTGAGGCCCACAGAGGACTGAAGTCCGGGGAAAACTCCCTGATCGATGCGCCGCGCATGCGTCAGCGGGCAAAGAATAAAGCCGCCACGTGTCCCGCGTAGGGTCTTCTCGTAGGCCGATGTGACGATAAGTCTGCTCTCGCAGGGGTTCTGGTGCAGGCCGGCAGCCACCAGGCCAGAAATGTGCGAAATGTCGGCCATCACGTCCGCCCCAACCTCATCGCCAATATCCTTCAGCCGGCGGAAGTCCACGGCCCGGGGGTAAGAGGAGTATCCGCCCACGATCAAGCGAGGTCTGACCTGCAAAGCCACAGTGCGGATACGATCGTAGTCGAGCAAACTCGTCTCGCGGTCCACTTCGTAGTGGGCCACCCGGTAGAGATCTCGAACAAAATGGCGACTATGGCCGTGCGAAAGATGGCCGCCGCAAGCCGTGGCCATCGAGAGAATGGTGTCGCCGGGCTTCAGAAGAGCTTTGTAGACGGCCAGATTCGCCATCGAGCCGGACAGCGGCTGCACGTTACAGTGCTCGGCGTGGTACGCGGCGCAGCCGCGTTGCGCCGCGAGGGCTTCGAGCGCGTCGAAGTGCTGCTGGCCCGCATACGGGCGTTCGCCGATCAGACCCTCCGCCGATCGGAACTGAGCGACGCCCCACTCCTCATTGGCCCTGACGGACCGCAAGGGCGCGTTGGAGGCAGCAATCAGGTCGATAGCATTGAGGTAGAAGTCGGTTTCGGCCTGAATAAGTGTATGCAGCTCGGGGTCGTCCATACTTCGAAAAACCTCCTCATAGTCCGAACAAGATGTCATCCTCGCAGTTCTCGCAACCATTCTACGCCCCGTAGGTCCGCAGCTCCTACCGGTCTGGGACAGACACCGGTACACCATGCGCTACGCGGTGACACGCGGGATGGACAGGGGTGTCCGTGCGTGCGACAAAGGCCTAGTGCACGTGCAGAGAAGGCCTTCGGTAGCGGCGTCTGTCATTCTGAGCGCGTGTACGAACCGGCCTGCGCCGCGGCGAGCCGCCAGCGAAGAATCCGGCTCGGTGCCACTGAAAGGGCTCCCTGTTTTTGCACTAGGCACACCCCACGCTGCGGCATCTGGGGCTGTCACCTCCCGTGGTCAGTCCTCCTCGAGCGAGAGGTTGTACCGCAACGCTGCGTTGACCTCAGCCATTCTGTCGCTGTGCAAATGCCCAATGGGACGCAGGGCGGCCTGGCCCCGCGGGGGACGCAGCCGGGAGTATGGCCCCGCCTGTTGAATCGTCACGATCTGCGCGCAGTTGACTACCCCGCGCTCTGGCAGACCGCTTTCTTCGGGCTCGATCACGACCAGAAACGGGTAAGGCTCTGGCGGGACCGTGCGGGTGATGGCCGCCACGACGGTGGTGGGGCTGTAGCGGTTCCCAATGTCATTCTGAATCACCAGCGCAGGCCGCAGGCCGTCTTGCTCGCTGCCCTTGACCGGTTCGAAGTCGATCCAGTAGATTTCGCCGCGCCTAACGGTCATCGCTCCAATCCTCTGGCGCCAGCCAATCCTCGGCCAGTCGCTCGGCGCCGGACGCGAACGCCTCAGACTCCTCCGCGCAGAATGCGTAGCCGCGCGCCGCTAACTCATCTCTGCGCGCCTTCTTCGTCAGAGCCAGCGCGCCGCCCGATGACTTCGCTGCGGCTCTGTGATGTACGCGCTGCCTCCTGATCCGCGTACTCGACCAACCCGCAGGGCAGGGAGACCGTGATTTTGCAGTATCTCGTGTTCTGTGGCTGCATGAGGCCGCCTCCGTAATGTGCCAGACTGTGGAGATCCCGTCCGCGATAATACCCATCATACTGCCTCGAAGTATGACTGTCAAGCGTACCGGGTAGGCTGCTTGCCGTGGCAGGGCAAGGCTGGTCGATGGTTACTCGATAGACATCGTACGACATTTGTCGATGGGGTTGCCTGCCGGGCGCGGCTTTTGTTCTGCAAAACCGTGTCGTTTGCGCTGATGACGCGGCCGCCGTGCCAGCCTACACTACGACTGGGGAATCGTACGTCGTGGAGGTAGGATTATGGTTTTCGGAACATTGCTGCGTATCGTCGTGCTGGTGGTGCTGGCGTGGCTCGTCCTGTCGGGCATCCGCTTCATCCCCAACAACCGTGTGGGCATCGTCGAGAAGCGCTTCGGCGCCAGGTCCATCAAGACCGGCTTGATCGCGCTCAAAGGAGAGGCCGGCTTCCAGCCCAAGCTGCTGCGCGGGGGCCTGCACTACCTGATGCCGATTCAGTATCTTGTCCACATTTCGCCCCTGGTGACCATCACCCAGGGCAAGATCGGCTACGTCTTTGCGCCGCGACGGGCACCCGCTGGAGCCGATGCAGGTGCTGGCCTCGAACGTTACCGCCAATGACTTTCAGGATGTCGCCGCGTTCCTGCTGGGAGGCGGCCAGCGCGGGCCACAGCGCCAGATCCTGCGCGAGGGCACCTACGCCATCAACCTGGCGCAATTCATCGTCATCACCGAGGAAAAGGTCTACTACCTGCCGCTCAACCGCGCCGAAGAAGGGGTCATTCAGAATATGGCGAAGGTGATCGGCGAGCGTGACGGCTTCCGGCCGGTGGTGCTCAAGGATCAGGAGGACAAGACCGGCATTGTCACGGTTCACGACGGACCGTCGTTGTCGCCGGGTGAGATCATCGCGCCCATCGTGGGCGGCGACCCAGCCCAGGAGCAGACATACCACAACAACTTCCAGGCGCCTGACCGGTTCCTGAACGCCGGCGGCCTGCGAGGGCGCCAGTTGCAGGTATTGGTTGAAGGCACATACTATCTCAACCGGCTGTTTGCCACCGTGGAGATGATCCCCAAGACCATCATCGAAATCGGGACCGTCGGCGTGGTGGTCTTTTACACCGGCGAGGCCGGGCGTGACCTGTCGGGCGAGGACTATCGGCATGGTGAGTTGGTCGAGCGAGGCCATCGCGGCGTGTGGGACGCGCCGCTCATGCCGGGCAAGTACGCGTTCAACACCTACGCCGGCAAGGTCCTGGCGGTCCCCACAACCAACGTCATCCTCAAGTGGATCCAGGGCCAGGTCGGCGCCCACCGCTTCGACGAGAATCTGACGGAGATCTCGTTGATCACCAAGGACGCCTTCGAGCCATCGCTGCCGCTGTCGGTGGTCATGCACATCGACTACCGCAAGGCTCCCCTGGTGGTCCAGCGCTTTGGCGACGTGAAACGGCTGGTCGAGCAGACCCTCGACCCCATGGTGTCGGCCTACTTCAAGAACGTTGGCCAGACGCGCACGCTGATCCAGCTCATCCAGGAACGGGGCAACATCCAGCAGATCTCGAGCCAGGAGATGAAGGAAAAGTTCGCGCACTATAACCTGGAGCTGGAAGAGGTGCTGATCGGCACGCCGGTCGCGATGGCCGAAGACAAACAGTTCGAGATCATCCTGAACCAGTTGCGTTCCCGGCAGATCGCCGTAGAGCAGATCGAGACCTATGGACGGCAACAGATGGCCGCGGCGAAGGAACGGGAGCTGCACGAGGCACAGGCGCGCGCCGAGCAGCAGACCAAGATCACCGAGTCGGAGCTGAGCATCACGGTACAGGGCAACCAGGGCAAGGCCGAATACGCCCGTGCGCTCCAGCTGGCAGCGCAAATCCGTGCCCTGGCCGAGGCCGAGGCCGAAAAGACCGCCCGCATCGGCATCGGGCAGGCCATTGCCATCGAAGAACAGGTGGCGGCCTACGGCGGCCCGCAGTACCAGGTCACGCAGCAGGTGATGAACCGCTTTGCCGAGGCGGTGGAGCAGTCGAGGGTGGATGTGGTGCCGCGCGTGGTGATCGGTGGCGCCGGGGGCACCGCGACCAGCAGCGGCGTGATGGAAGGTTTGTTGACGCTCCTGCTATCCGACAAGCTCGGCCTGGAAGTGAGCGGGGCCCGGGGCCGAGAACCGAACCCGCAGGCGGACCAGCTGCGGGCTGAGATCCGCGAGGGCCTCAAGGAGAGCCGGCAAGTCACGCCCGGGCCGATGCCGGCCGCACCGGCGCCGGCTGTCCCGGCGGACGGGAAGGCGGCGTAGCTTGTTGTGGCAGGCGCCATGGCCGCCGTACCTTGACTTGCAAGGTCGGCGATGCAGTAGTATTTGCGAGCTTAAACCGTTCCCAACCACAAGGAGGTTGCCGGTATGCCGCAAAATCGCATGAGGGTTGCACCCAGTACAGTAGCGTATGCTGACGCGGGGTCCCTGAAGCTGGTGTTGGAGTTCGCCATCCCAGGAGCGCCAACGGACACCATCGATCTGAAGATCCTGGAAGACAGCGTCCAC
>CAWEHT010000202.1:0-17800 GCA_963808455.1 uncultured Chloroflexia bacterium
TTACGTGCTGAACCCGGGCTGCAGAACAGCTCCGCCTTCGCCAAGCTTGGCTTCGTGCCGGTCGCGGACTGATGGCGACGAGCAACAAGAGAGCCGGGCCGCTGGTGCCAGGCTCTCAACCCAGGTATTGCGAGCGCCCATGAACGCTGCGAGTCTTCGCCGGAAAGCCATTCTCTACAAGGCGATCTTCTTTTGCGCGGCGGGCGTCCTGGTCGTGGGCAGCCTGGCCCTGGTGCTCTTCATCGGGGAGCGAGGGCTTGCCGTCTTCGCGATCGAATCTCCGCTTGCCTTCTTCTTTGGGTCGTCCTGGAACCAGAGCATCCATCAGTTCGGGGTGCTGCCGCTGGTCTACGGCACAGTCATGACAACGCTACTGACTTTGCTGATCAGCGTCCCTCTGGCCGTGCTCGTTGCGATCTTCATGGTCGAGGTTGCCCCTCCCGCGGTGCGGAGGCTCATGCGGAGCACCGTCGAGCTGTTTGCCGCCTTGCCGTCCGTGATCTTCGGCCTGCTGGGCCTGACGGTCATCGTGCCGTTGATGCGCCAACTGCTGCACGCTCCGCTGGGCAAGGGCATTTTGCCCGCCGCTATTGTATTGGTCTTCATGGTGCAGCCTACCATCGTGACCATCACGGAAGATGCCGTGCGGGTGGCAGCGGCTAACCTCAGGGAGGCCGCCCTCGCCATGGGGGCCACGCGCTGGCAGTCGCTGGCCGGCGTGATCCTGCCCGCCAGCCGCCAGGGCATCCTGACGGCGGTGATACTTGGCCTGGGGCGTGCGGTCGGCGAGACGATGGCCGTGCAGATGGTGATCGGCAATATCACCAATACCATCCCGGGCAGCCTGGTCACGGGAGCCTCCACGATGCCTGCGGCCATCGTGACGCAGCTGCCAGAAGCCGCTGACCCGGTACAGCGCGCCGCGCTGATCATGGTGGGCTTTCTGCTGCTGGTGATTTCCTTTGGCCTGATCGCCATCGTGCGTTCTTTTAGCGGCGGCAAGCGTGCGCCCAGGCGGCCGGTGGCCGTGCGCACCGCCGTGCCGGCAAAGGCTGCAACGCAAATGGCGACGCCCTCGCAGGAGACCCAAGCGTGAACGCCAATCGCGAGCTTGATCTGGACCAGGGCGAGGTCTTTACCGGCCGCTCGACCCGGGCGTTGCGCCGGGCACGTATGGCCGATAATTTCGTCACCGGCCTGATGTGGGCTGCCGCCTTTCTGCTGGTGGCAGTGCTTCTTGCGGTGGTCGTGTCGCTGCTGGCGGCCGGGCTGCCAACCTGGAGCATCCCGTTCCTGTTCTCGGCAGGCACTTTCCTCAACCCCGGCATCTTGCCGCAGATCTGGGTCTCTTTCTACACGCTCGTCCTAACGATGGTGGTGGTCGTGCCGGTCGGGACGGGAGCGTCCATCTATCTTAGCGAATATGCCGGGCCCGGCCAGCTCACGTCGCTGATCCGCTTCAGCGTCGAGGCGCTGGCCTCTGTCCCGTCGGTCGTTTATGGCGTGTTCGGCTCGATCGTCTTTCTGACCAACCTGCGGTTGGGCTACAGCGTGTTGAGCGGCGCACTGACCCTGGCTTTGCTGAACCTGCCACTGATGGTCCGTGTGGGCGAAGAAGCTATCCGCAGCGTGCCGAACTCGTACCGCGAGGCCAGCCAGGCGCTGGCTGCCAGCAAGTGGGAGACCATCCGTAAGGTCGTGCTGCCCTCGGCGATGCCCGGCCTCCTGACGGCAATCGTGCTCACCTCCGGCCGCATCCTTGGCGAGACGGCGCCGTTGATCCTCACGATGGGAGCCACCATCTCGCCGAACGCGCGCGACAGCCTGAACCCGCTTGCCACAGGCGAAACGCTGGCCGTGCAGATTTGGGCCATCAAAAGCGTCGGCATGCCCGGCGTGCCCAAAGCGCAGGATGTCGCGAATGGGGCGGCGGCGGTGATGTTGTTCATCGTGCTGGCGATCAACGTGCTGGTGGCAGTGTTCAACGGCCGATTGCAGAAGCGGCTTCAAGGCGGAAATCCACCCCTGCGCGCTCGGCGGCAGCAAGAGAGGCGGCGGATGAGCGACAAGGACTTCGAGCTGAAGGCAGTGCATGGGCAGGACATTGCAGGGGTGCGGCGGGCAGCAGGAGCTCGCGATGGCGATCCCGAGATGCCCCCGGCCGAGATCGAGGCGCGCGGGTTCAACTTCTATTATGGTTCTTTTCACGCTCTGGCGGATATCAACCTCGCGGTGCCGCGCCATCGTGTGACCGCGCTCGATCGGGCCGTCAGGCTGTGGCAAGTCCACCTTCTTGCGGTCGATCAACCGTATGCATGATCAGACCCCCGGGGCCCGATCCACCGGCGAACTGCGCTTTGGGAGCGAGGATATCAACAATGCGGCCGACCTGACGGCGCTGCGGAAACGGATTGGGATGATCTTCCAACGTCCAAACCCCTTTCCGATGTCCATCTACGACAACGTGGCCTACGGCATGCGCCTCGAGTCCCAGCCGACACCGAAGGCGGAAGTCAAGGAGCGAGTCGAGAAGGCGCTGCATTCTGCCTATCTCTGGGATGAGGTCAAGGACAAGTTGCGCCACTCCGGCCTGGCCCTGTCGGGAGGCCAGCAACAGCGCCTGTGCATCGCGGTGGGCCATCGCTGTCCAGCCCCAAGTGGTGCTGATGGACGAGCCCTGCGCAGCCCTCGATCCCATCGCCACGCTGGCCATCGAGGACCTGATCCACGAGTTGGAGAAGGATTACACCATCCTGATCGTGACGCACAACATGCAACAGGCGGCGCGGGTGTCCGATTACACGGCGTTTTTCACGACCGACGAAAGCCGAACGGGCCAGCTCGTGGAACATGGCCTGACCCAGACGATTTTCACCAACCCGCAGGACAGGCGCACAGAAGACTACATCAGCGGGCGCTTTGGCTGAGCCGGCCCTCGGCCGGCGTCCCGCCGCGCCGGGTGGCCGAGGCAGACCCGGGCAGCGGCCCGTAACCGGCGGGTCGCGAAGTTGTGGTCCCGGCTCGGTGCAGCAGAACGGACTGGACTTGTGGAAAGAGCAGCGACAGCCAATTCAGGTGCTGGGGCGGCAGCCCATGCCGCCAGCCAGTGGGCGCTCGAGGCGGAGGGCCTCAGCGTGGACTATGGCCATTTCCATGCCGTCAAAGACGTTAACCTCAAGATCGAGCGGCGCAAGATCACGGCCTTCATCGGGCCGTCGGGCTGCGGCAAGAGCACCGTGCTGAGGTGCTTCAACCGCATGAACGACCTGGTCGGCGTGGCTCGCATCCGCGGCAGCGTGCGTTTCCATGGCAAGAATATCTATGATCCCGATGTCGATCCTGCTGAAGTCAGGCAGCGCATCGGGATGGTCTTCCAGAGGCCGAACCCGTTCCCAAAGAGCATCTACGAGAATATCGCGTGGGGTGCCCGCGTGGTCGGCCACCAGGGCAAGACGGACGAACTTGTCGAGGAGTCGCTGCGCGGCGCTGTCCTTTGGGATGAAGTGAAAGATAAGCTCAAGGAGAGCGCCCTGGCGCTCTCCGGCGGCCAGCAACAGCGCCTTTGTATAGCCCGTGCGATTGCCACCCGGCCCGATGTCGTGTTGATGGACGAGCCATGCTCGGCGCTCGATCCTGTGGCCACACTCAAGATCGAAGACCTCATGGCGGAGCTCACGCGGCGCTACACCATCGTGATCGTGACGCACAACATGCAACAGGCCGGGCGTGTGGCGGATTACACGGCCTTTTTCACCGTCACGTCCGAGCGGACCGGATACCTGGAGGAATTCGGGCCGACCAGGCAGCTGTTTACCAACCCGAAGAGCAAGATCACCGAAGATTATGTGACCGGGAGGTTTGGTTGAGACGATTATCGGCAGGGGGGTATTGGATTCCATGACTCGTAAAGCTTTCGAACACGCTCTGGCCGAGCTGCAGGAAAGCGTCGTCACCCTGGGCGCCATGGCCGACCAGGCGACTGCCCAGGCCGTGAAGGCGCTGACGGAGCGCGATTTCGAGATGTCGCGGATCTTGATCCAGCAGGACCGCCAGATCGACGAGCGACGCTACGCGATCGAGGCAGAGGCGCTGATGCTGATCGCGACCCAGGGCCCTATCGCCAGCGACATGCGTTTGCTGGCAGCCAGCATCTTCATCGCCAACGAGCTCGAGCGCATAGCCGATTATGCCAAGGGGATCGCCAAGGTCAATTTGCGCATCGGCGATGAGCCTCTGATGAAGCCTTTGGTGGACATTCCCCGCATGTCGGAAATCGCGCGCGACATGGTGCGAAGGTCGCTGGACGCGTACGTGCAGCGCGACGAGAAACTGGCCCGAGCCATCATCCCGGATGACGACCAGGTAGACGCGCTATATGACCAGGTTTACGCGGAGCTGATGACTTTCATCCTGCAGGACCCGCAGAAGATCCGCCAGGCAAACCGGCTGCTCCAGGCCGCTCACAATCTGGAGCGGGCGGCCGATCGGGCCACGAACATCTGCGAGCGCGTGATCTACTGCGTCACCGGCCAGCTGCTGGACAGCGGCTGGGAGCTGAAAGAGAAGCGCCGGGCTGCCGACAACGGTTCTTGAGGGTCTCTGAGGCACTAACCTGAGCCAGGCCGGTCATGGAACGGCGCCGTGCCGGTGTCTGAACCTCGTCCACACCGGCCCGGCCGCACGCGGCCTGGCGTGTCCCCTGCCGCAGACAGGGGAGAAAAGCCGTTCGTAGCGGGGCTCCTGGGGAAGCAAGGCCGACCCAGGGGCCCCGCTGGCTGTGCAGGCTGCCCCTTACGGGGCAGAGCCTGACCCCACAGCTAAGGCCAATCGCAGCCGTGCTAAGAGAGCTTAAGCGGACCTTAACCCCAGCACCCACGGCCTTTCTTCAGGGCTTAAAGTACCCCGTGTACAAATGGATGCAGGATACCGAAGGTAAAGTTAAACGCACTCTGGAGAAAGCCATGAACGCCGTCTATTACAGTCCAGCAAACGCTTACACGGAGCCCTTTGTCTTGCCTTCCACGATCAACCTGACGCCTGGCGAACGCTGGTGCAGGCGGTGCGGTGAAGTCACCTCGGCTGGTGACCCGTGCCCGCGCTGCGGGGGCACCGACTTGGTGGATCCCCGCCGCGTCCTGCGCCCGAACGAATACGTTGTAGTCCTGCGCCGGTAGAGCCGGGGAAGGGCGCCGCGCTGCCGGCCCAGGTCCGCGCCGGCCGGGCTTGCCGCTGCGACCTGGCCTAGAGTGAACTGCCGCGTTGCACCTGCAGGCCGAGCTTGCACGTCTCGGGCGAGGCGTTGCCCGGCAAATTATGCCCCAGCAGCACGCGCTCCAGGTTCGCAGGCAAGTCGCGCACACGCCGCCCGGTGGCCTGCGCCAGCGCGTTGAGGAGCGCCGGCGCGGCCGGCACCATGGACGGCTCCGCGACGTTCTTGGCCCCGTATGGCCCCTGCGAGAATAGCGCCTCCACGAAACGCGCCTGGATCTCCGGGACGTCCAGCGATGTCGGGATCAGGTAAGTGTCGAAGTTGGTCTGCTGCAGGTAGCCGTTGACATAATCGATCTGCTCCAATAAGGCATAACCGAGGCCCTGAGCCACCCCCCCGTAGACCTGTCCATAGGCGCCCTGTGGGAAGATGACCTTGCCCGGATCATGCACGGCCCAAAACCCGATCACCTCGACCTTGCCCGTCTGAAGATCGACCTCGACCTCGGCAACATGAGCGCCGAAGTGGTAGGCGAAGTAGGGTGTGCCTCGCCCCGAATGATGGTCCCAGGTGATGCGGGGCGCCGTCCACTTGCCGTGCGCCGATAGCATCAGGCCCATGTCGCGAGCGTGATCGACGACCCTCTCCCACGCAATGGGCTCTTCGCTGGGGCCCACGTAATACTCGAGGCCGCGCACCACCTGGTGCAGGTCGCAGCCCAGCAAATCGGCGGCAGCCAGGTCCAGGGCCTGCGCCAGGTTTCGCGCCGCGACTTTCGCCGCGTTGCCGCCCAAGATCGTCGAACCGGCTGGCGACCGTGGGCCCGGATTCCAGGGCGGTATCCGTATCCGGGCGCAGCATGCGGACCCGCTCGGGCCTGATCCCCAGCTCCTCGGCCACGACCATCGTGAAAACCGTGCGCGAGCCCGTGCCGTAATCTGTGAGGCCCGAAGTGAGCGTCAGGGAATGGTCGTGCTCCACGCTCAACGTGCTGGCGGCGTAATCCGAGCCTTCCGCGCCGAGGGCGGTGCCGTGAAACAACGAGGCCACGCCGATGCCTCGCCGATGCGAGAGCGAAGACTGGTGGCTGTATTCGGCCCGTTTGCGGTCCCAATCGCTCATCAGGCGCACCTGCTCCAGGCACTCGGCCAGGCCCACGGATTCGGCCAGCACCTGGCCGTGCGGCGTCTCGTCGCCGACGTGCAGGCAGTTGCGCAGCCGGAAGTCGATCGGATCTATCTCCAGGACACCGGCCATCTCGTCCACGGCCTGTTCGATGGCAGAGCAAACTTCGGTGTTGCCGAAGCCGCGGAAAGCGCCCGCATAGCCGTTGTCGGTGTAGACACAGTCGATGTTAACGTCGCAGGCCTCATATTTGTAGGCGCCCATGGCGTGAATGCTGGCTCGCCAGGCCGTGAAGACGCTTTGCGATGCGTAGGCCCCGGAATCGAGCAGCCCTTCGAACTTGCAGGCCCTCAAGATCCCCGCCGCGGTCTGCCCCAAGCCGGACCCTCATGCGCATGCCATCGCGTTTGTAGCTGGCGATCATGCTCTCTTCGTGCCCGATGATCATGCGGACCGGGTGCCCCGTGCGAAGGGCCAGCGCCGCGACCTGCCCCGATGCCTGGTAATTGAGATCGTCTTTGCCCCCAAACGAGCCGCCCACGGGCGGCTGGATGACGCGGACGAGGTTGGGCTCCAGGTTCAGGACGGTGCAGAGGTTGCCGTGGTTTATGAACGGGCTCTGATTAGACGTGTACACGACCACGCCGCCTTCCGGTGTCGGAACGGCCAGGGCCCCCTCGGTCTCCAGATAGGCGTGTTCCTGCGGGCAAGTCGAGTAGCGCTGATCGAGCACCACGGGGCACTCGGCCAGAACCGCCAGCGGATCGCCCTTGCGCACGAACTCGCGGTCGAGGAAATTGGGGTGTTGGCCGTCGGCGCGTTGCGGGCCGATGGCCGGCGCATCCGCGTCGAGCGCATGTTCCGGATCGAAGACAGCGGGCAGCGGCTCCAGCTCGCATACGATGGCCTCCACCCCGGCGCGGGCGGCCTCGGCTGAATCGGCCGCCACGGTAGCGATGCCTTCTCCAACGTAACGCACCTCGCGGTGGGCCAGCATATACTGATCCTGCACCGGGAAGCCAAACCGGCCTTGTTCGGCAAAGTCTTCTGAGGTGATGACGGCCATCACCCCTGGTATGGCGAGCGCGGGCGCCGTATCGAGCCGGACGATGCGTGCGTGAGGCAGGCTGCTGCGCAAACAACACACGTGGAGCATCCCCGGCAGCTGATAGTCGGCCAGGTATTTGGCCTTGCCCATCACCTTATCCTGGGCATCCACGCGCCGCGCCGGCTTGCCGATGTAGGTGTGCTCAACCAAGTGTCATTCCCCCTTGTATGCTTCAGCCTCCCGCCGCAGGCGGCAGCAGCTGGACCCGGTCGCCGTCGCGCAAAGGCACGTCGTCGCGCTCATAATACCCATTGAGGCTCACGAAAGGGCGCCCAGGGCCCGCAGACACGTCGAGCAGCCGCAACAAGTCGCCGATCGTCGCCCCTTCTTCCAAAGGCACGATGGGCAGGGCGCGCTCGATCTCGGGGCTCAGCCGCCGGCCAAGACGCAACCATCCGCCGAAAAATTTTACTCTGACCTGGATCATGGACCCCACGCAGCAAGCAGGCTCGCCCGAGCGAAACGGATAAATCTGCCGGCTAATTGGAGCGATCGGGATGGCCGGCCGGCAGTAGGGTAGCATGGCCGGCCCACTCTGTCAAGCATGAGTTTACAGATTCGAGATCCTGGGTGCTTTGGTTCACATTTGGGACGGTTTGCCCTCGAGGATCACGCGGGGCAGATTGGAAGTTTCCCGGTTCGCATTTATGATAGGGCCGCGAAATCGAACCGCGAGAGGGGTAGAAAAACTATGGCGGTGTTGCGAGATTGGGATCTGTTGCTGGATGCCGACAAGGTGCTGTGGGGCCAGGGCGCGGACCCGGCCGCCATCCGGGCGCGCCGGCCGAAACTGGCCGCGTTCGCAGAGCAGGTCATCGAGGAGTCGCGCGGGCTGATCCAGCCGGCCGTATGCTACGAGCGGGTCCCCGTCAAGGAACTTCGACACGAGCGCCTTGCCCTGGGCAGCGCGGAGCTCCGGGCCGGCCAGGGTGGCTACCTGGCCGGCCCACTGGTCGCGCAGCACCTGGCCGGCGCTCAAGAAGTCGTCGTCGCAGTTTGCACCGTGGGCGAGGGGCTCGGCAAGCTCAGTTCCGAGATCTTTGCCAGCGACCCGGTGCGGGGGTTGGCCCTCGACGGGTTGGCTTCCGCCGCGGCAGAAGCCTTGGGTGAAGCGGCCTGCCGGCGCTTCGAAGCCATGGCAGCCGCCGAGGGCCAGATGACCAGCATCCCGCTCAACCCCGGCATGGTCGGATGGCCGCTGCAGGAGGGGCAAAGGCAGGTGTTCGGCCTCGTTGACACGAAAGATATCGGCGTGCGTCTGAACGGCGACAGTGGCCTGATGACGCCGCTCAAATCCCTTTCGCTGGTGATGGGTTTCGGCCGCGATCTCGATCGCACCGGGCGGAGCTGCGACTATTGCGCCATGAGCGAGACTTGCCGATACAAGGACCATTACCAGGGAATAGGGAGTAGGGAATAGGCAGGGAGGGGCTTCAGTAGCAGCGTCTGTCATGCTGACCGCAGTGCAAAGCTCGGGTGGGCGGGGGACGCGCGCCGCGGCAGGGAGCCGGCGATGCATCCGTTGTGCCCGGCCTGGGGAGCCCGGCTCCTTCGGCCGGGCACGTTGAGTCGTCGAATGCGGTCAGGGTGTCGGCCGAAGGATCACGGGTTCTGAAAGTTGTCCCTACACGAGCCATGTGCCGCCTGGAGCCGGCGCGCCAGGCAGCATCGGGCCAACGTTCCTGCCTCCCGTTGCGCGGGGGCCGGGCTCGCGGGCTGTTCGCCGAGCTCCCTTAGGGCAAGGACTGCGCCGAATCCGGGCTGACCATCAATGCCGATTCGTTCGACGGCTTCGAAGTCGCTCCCCGGAATCGTGCCCAGCTCGTGCAGGTCGTCGTTGTCCCAACGCTCGTCGGGCACCCCGGATACGTACCACGGCGATCCATTGTCGGCCAGGATCATGCCATAGGTCTTGAGGGCCGTGAGGATCACCTGGTTGGACGGCGAGAAGCCGGAGATATCCACACCGGCTTTCAGGCGAAAACGCTCGCCCATGGGCGGATAATCGGGGTCGGTCAACGACGAGGCTTCGTGGCGTGCCGGCCACACGAACGCCTCCTGGGTTTGCGGCGCCGTGAAGCGCAGCGCATGGCGGATGATACCGCTGGCGACCTCGTCATAGCGGACCAGCCCGGGCAACATCGGCAGCCCTGCGGCATCGGCGGAGGTCCATCCTGCCGGGCGCAGCGCGTCGGAGTTGAGATCGAAGATCGCGCCCGAGCCGGCTTGCCAGCTGCCGTCGGGCTGTGGCCAGGCATCGTAGATCTCGTAAAGCCGGCAGGTGCCCGTATCGACCACGAGCACGTGCCGGTCGCCTGTGCTGTCGGAGTTGCCTTCGATCGGTGCCGTGGTGGGTATCGGGTAAGGCCCCGGGTCGCTCTGGTCGGCGTAATCGAAGCTGATGCTCACGAACGGCTGCGTGCCCGGCACGAGGACATACGGGATGCCGATCGGGCTGTCGCTGCCGGGCGGCCACACTCCTTCGCCGAAATCGGCCTTCAACCCGGCCGATGGGCCGATTTGGGTTACGTACGCGTCGGATTGGGCGCTGGGGAGCAGCGCATTCCACGCGGTGGTTCCAGATATTGTCGGCGGGAAATATTGTGCAGTCCCCGATTGTAGGGCCCGGGGCCGCCTGTATGATCACCGGCAGATAGATCGTGGGCGCTGCCTCCCGACTGGTTGATGTCTGAACGATATGGCCGGGCGCGACACCCTGCGCGTGGACCGGAAGCCAACCCAAAGTGCTGCCAACGACGAGAATAGTCAGTCCCACGATCGCCGTCCCTGCGCGGCGATTTTGCATTGTGCCCCTCCCCGGCTTGCGAATCTAGCAGGATCATAGCATGCTTCCGCCGGTGGTGCCAGCAGGCGAAAGCTGGGCGGCAGGCAAGCGTCGCATGAGTGCCAACCAAAACCGGTTGGACAAACGATAGGAATCCGTCGTACAATATCAGCCAAATCGAGCAAGAAAGGGGCTTGTGATGGAAATCCCGGCCTACGTGACCAACACACGATTGTGCAACTGGGTCCAGGAGGCTGTTGCCTTGTGCGAGCCAGATGCCGTGCATTGGTGTGACGGCTCACAGAAGGAATACGACGATCTCTGCGATCAGATGGTGGCAGCCGGCACGTTTATCAGGCTCAACCCCGAGGTTCGCCCCGGCTGCTTCCTGGCCCGTTCCGACCCGAGTGACGTGGCGCGAGTCGAGGACCGCACATTCGTCTGTAGCTGCAGCGAGTCGGATGCCGGGCCGACCAACAACTGGGTAGATCCCAAGGTCATGAGGGATACGCTGCGGGGGCTCTTCCACCGGTCCATGCAAGGCCGGACGATGTATGTCGTCCCTTTCAGCATGGGGCCCTTGGGCTCGCACATTGCTCACATCGGCGTCGAGCTCACGGATTCCCCCTATGTGGCAGCCAACATGCGCATCATGACACGCATGGGCCGGGCAGCGCTGGAGGTGCTGGGCGACGGCGAATTCGTGCCATGCCTGCACTCGGTCGGCATGCCGCTGGCTCCCGGCCAGCATGATGTCCCCTGGCCCTGCAACCGGGAACATAAGTACATCGTTCACTTCCCCGAGGACCGCTCGATCTGGTCATACGGCAGCGGCTACGGCGGCAATGCTTTGCTGGGCAAGAAGTGCTTTGCTTTGCGCATCGCCTCCGTAATTGCCCACGACGACGGTTGGCTGGCCGAACACATGTTGATCCTGGGCGTGGAGTCGCCTGACGGCGAGAAGACCTATGTCGCCGCCGCTTTCCCAAGCGCCAGCGGCAAGACCAATTTCGCCATGCTGATCCCGCCGCGTGAGATGGATGGGTGGAAGGTTACCACCGTCGGCGACGACATCGCATGGATCAAGCGAGGCCCCGACGGGCGAATTTACGCCATCAATCCTGAGGCAGGGTTCTTTGGTGTTGCGCCGGGCACTTCCGAGACCTCGAACGCCAACGCAATGGCCAGCATCACCCGCAACTCGATCTTCACGAATGTGGCGCTCACGCCCGATGGCGACGTCTGGTGGGAAGGGATGACCACGACGCCTCCGCCCGAGCTCACCGACTGGCAGGGTCAGCGCTGGACGCCGGAAAGTAGGCGCAAAGCCGCACACCCCAACGCGCGCTTTACGGCCCCGGCCGCCCAGTGCCCCTCGATCGATCCGGCATGGGAGGACCCGCTCGGCGTGCCCATCAGCGCTTTCATTTTCGGGGGCCGGCGAGGGACCGTCGTGCCGCTGGTCTATCAGGCATTCAACTGGAACTACGGCGTCTACCTGGCTGCGACGATGGGTGTGGAGACGACCGCCGCTGCCACCGGGAAGGTTGGCGAAGTGCGGCGTGATCCGATGGCCATGCTGCCGTTCTGCGGCTATCATATGGCGGACTACTTCAATCACTGGTTGCAGTTCGGCCGCACCCTCAACGACCCACCACAAATTTTCAACGTCAACTGGTTCCGCAAAGACGCTCAGGATGGTTTCCTGTGGCTGGGCTACGGCGAAAACATGCGCATCCTGAAATGGATCGTCGAGCGGGTGCGGGGGCGGGCCGTGGCGGTGGAGAGCCCCATCGGCTGGATGCCCCGCTACGAGGACATCGACTGGCGGGGCATGGAAGGCTTCACGCGAGAGCAGTTCAACCACCTGATGGCCCTCGATCGCGATCAATGGAAGCAGGAGGTCCTCTCGCATGAGGAGCTGTTCATCAAGCTCTACGATCGGCTGCCCAAAGAACTGATCTTCATCCGCGAGCTGCTGCTTTCGGCATTGTGGCGGTCGCCCCAGCGATGGGAGCTGCTCGACAGCAGACCCTAACCGGCTTGCCGCGCTGCCTCAGGCGGCACGCGGCCTTTATTCCTTGAGGCTGATGCGGGGGCTGCCGGCCGACAACAGCTCGATGCGGGTGCGTCCGCCGCAATACTGCTTGACCAGCCCTGCCGATCGCCTGGCAGATTTCGAGCACCTCAGCCGCCGGGACGGGCGGCAAACCGTGAACGTTGTATTCGACGGCCGTGCTGTCGAGGCGGCGTGAGCGTAGCGTGCCCCTGTCGCCAGGTCCAGCGGCGTGTGAGGACGGTGTTGCCCTCGGCGAAAATGATCTCGCCCGGTTCCGGATGCTCGAGGGTCTCGGAACCGAGGGCCACGAAGTCTTCCGTCCCGTCGGCCGGGCGAAGGGCCAGGTCCTCGGTCACTTCGTCGATGGCATGGGCGCCGGCGGGCACCAGGTAACGCAAGGACACGATGTTTCCGATATCGACGAGGATGTTGATGGAGGGCAGTGGCTCGCCACGCAGCGCCGCGGCGCGTCATGGCCTCAATAGAGGAGCGGAAGTCACCGGGCTTGGCCCCGAAGGCCCTGAAGGCCTCGCGCCATGCCCGGATCCGCGGGTGTTCGGCAAGCCCGGCGAGGGCCAGCCTCTGGCGCAGACCTTCCTCGGCCGCTCGCAGCTCGCTCACCAGGTCGTCAGGCGAAGGACCGTTGGTCAGCCCGTACGCGAGCATGATGCCTCGCACGTACCCGGGATACTTCGCAAACACGTCGGTGGATACCAGGTAATGGACGTCGTTCATCGGCTACCTCTCGGGGGAGGACTTCAGAGAGTCCGTTGCTTCAACCGGCGGATGCCTGGCTCTGGGATATTTCACAGCCATGTCGCAGCCAGAATGAGGGGATTATGAGGCCTATGTGCGCACGAATGCAACTTTCGCAGATGGCGAGTTGGCGAGCTCTGCAAGAGCACTACCGTGAGATCAAGGATTTGCACCTCCGCGAGCTGTTTGCGGCCGACTCGGCGCGGAGCGAGCGATTCACCTGTGAAGCCGTTGGTCTGTGCCTGGATTACTCCAAGAACCGCATCACAGCGGAGACGCTCCGGCTCCTGCTGGCGCTGGCGGAGGAGTGCGACCTGCGCGGCCGCATCGAAGCCATGTTCGGCGGTCAGATGATCAACGTGACCGAGCAGCGGGCGGCGCTGCATGTTGCCCTGCGCACGCCGAGGGGGACGCACCTGTATGTGGATGGCCACGACGTAGTGCCTGACGTCCACGCCGTCCTGGACCGCATGGCGGCCTTCGCAGCCCGCCTCAGATCGGGTGACTGGCTAGGCTATACCGGCCAGCCGATCCGCAGCGTGGTGAACATCGGCATCGGCGGCTCCGACCTGGGACCTGTCATGGCCTACGAAGCGTTGAAGGCGTACAGCCAGCGATCCCTGGCTTTCCGTTTTGTCTCGAACGTGGACAGCACGGCTTTCGTCGAGGCCACGCGCGACCTGGAACCGGGCACGACCCTGTTCATCATCTCGTCGAAGACCTTCACGACCCTCGAAACCATGGCCAACGCGCGCGCCGCGCGCGCCTGGTGCGTGGGCGCGCTCGGCAGCGAAGCCGCCGTGGCGAGGCATTTCGTGGCGGTCTCGACGAACGAGGCGGAGGTCTCGCGGTTCGGTATCGACGCGGGGAACATGTTCGGCTTTTGGGATTGGGTCGGTGGGCGCTACTCCATGGACTCGGCCATCGGGCTGTCGACCATGCTCGCGATCGGGCCCGATAACTTCCGCAGCATGTTGGCCGGCTTCCACGCCATGGACGAGCACTTCCGAGCGGCACCCTTCGAGCGGAACCTCCCGGCCCTGATGGGGCTGTTGGCCCTCTGGTACAACAACTTCTTCGGCGCGCAAACCATCGCGGTCTTGCCCTATGACCAATACCTTGCGCGCTTTCCGGCCTATCTGCAACAGCTGACGATGGAAAGCAATGGCAAGTCGGTGACCTGTGAGGGCACCCCGGTTGACTACCAGACAGGCCCCATCTATTGGGGCGAGCCGGGAACGAACAGCCAGCATTCATTCTATCAGCTGATCCACCAGGGCACGAAGCTGATCCCATGCGACTTCATCGGCTTCGCTCGCACGTTGAACCCGCTGGCCGGGCAGCATGATCTCTTGATGGCCAATGTCTTTGCGCAGGCCGAGGCCCTGGCGTTCGGCAAGACTGCCAGCCAGGTCGAGGCCGAAGGCACGGCGGGGCCGCTCGTGCCCCATCGCGTGTTTTCCGGGAATCGGCCATCGAACGTGATCTTGGCCGAGCAACTTACTCCGGAGATGCTGGGCAGGCTGGTCGCGCTGTATGAGCACAGCGTTTTCACGCAAGGTGTGATTTGGAACATCGATTCGTTTGACCAGTGGGGTGTTGAGCTGGGTAAGGCCCTGGCTCAGCGAATCGTCCCCGAGCTGACCGCGGCGGAGCAGGTTCCACTTCAGCACGATGGTTCCACCAACGCCCTGATACGGCGGTACCGCGCCTGGCGGGGCCCGGGCTGAGCGCCCCGCCCCCTCGAGGACACGGAATCCAGGTCAAGTCAGCAAACAGGTCAAGTCAGCAAAAAGGAAGCAGGTGCGACACCATGGCCCAGCTTATGAAGGCCCTCGTCAAAAAATACGCCCGGCCCGGCTTGTGGCTGGACGAGGTTCCCGTGCCCGAATTCGGCATCAACGATGTGCTGATCCGGATTCACAAGACGGCCATCTGCGGCACAGACGTCCATATCTGGGATTGGAATGCCTGGGCGCAAAAGACCATACCGGTGCCTATGCCGATCGGCCACGAGTTCGTGGGGACGGTGGCGGCCGTCGGCAGCAACGTGCACGACACGAACATCGGCGATGTCGTTTCCGGGGAGGGCCACATCGTCTGCGGGCGCTGCCGGAATTGCCTGGCAGGACGCCGGCACCTGTGCCGTGACACCAAGGGCGTCGGCGTGAACCGGCCCGGCGCCTTTGCCGAGTACCTGTGCATCCCGGTCACCAATGTCTGGCACGCCGACCCGAGGATACCGGAAAATACCCTCGCCATCTTTGATCCTTTCGGGAATGCCACGCACACTGCCCTGGCTTTCGACGTGCTGGGCGAGGACGTGTTGATCACCGGCGCAGGGCCGATCGGGATCATGGCGACCGCTATCGCCAGGCATGCAGGCGCTCGCTATGTCGTGACGACCGACGTGAATCCCTACAGGCTAAAGCTGGCCGAGAAAATGGGTGCGACGGTGGCTCTGAACGTGCGGGAATCGCGGATTGCCCAGGTCCAGCGCGACCTGGGCATGAAAGAGGGCTTCGACGTCGGCCTGGAGATGTCGGGCAACGGCGCGGCTTTCCGCGAGATGCTGGATAATATGTGTCATGGCGGCAGGATCGCCTTGCTTGGGCTGCCCTCCGAGGACCTGGCTATCGACTGGAACACCGTGATCTTCAACATGCTGACGATCAAGGGGATTTACGGGCGAGAAATGTACGAGACGTGGTACATGATGCAGTCGATGATCCTGAGCGGCCTCGATGTCAGCCCGGTCATAACCCATCGTTTTCCCTACACCGAGTTCGAGCAGGCGTTCGGTGTCATGTGTTCGGGCGAGTCCGGCAAGGTGATCCTGGACTGGGACGTCTAAAGCAAGAGCGTCCTGGCGACGCCGATGAGCGCTCCGGCCGCGATCAGCCAGACCGAACTGACGCGGCCGCGCGAGCAGGAGCACGCCTGCGACGACCGCCAGGGCCACCGTCAGAGGGTCTACCAGTGCAGCCTGGCCCAGCTGCCACGTGACGGCTGCCATGAGGCCCAGCGCTGAGGCATTGGCGCCGTCCAGGAAGCCGCGGGCCCATGGCAACGCGCGCAGGCGCGGCACGAGGGGATAGACGACCGGCACGAACACGAATGCCGGAAGGAAGATTGCCAGCGTCGCGAGCAACGCGCCCGCCCAGCCTCCCACCAGGTACCCGATAAAGGTCGCGGTGGTGAACACTGGGCCGGGCGTGAACTGGCCAACGGCAACGGCATCGAGCAGCTGCCGGTCTGTCAGCCAGCCAAGCCGCACCACGAAATCCGCCCGCAGAAAGGCCAGCAACACGTAGCCACTGCCGAAGACCACGGCTCCAATTTTGAGGAAGGTCAGGAAGAGGCTGACCAGGCTGAAAGGTATGGTCCCGGCGGACGCGGAGGCCGCCAGGGGCAGCCATTGGGCGGGCAGTAGCGCCAGTCCCATCAGGCCCCGCACCTCGCGCAGCCGGGCCGCGTTCTGGATCGCCAGCACCAATAGCGCCCCCCCGAACAGCAGCACGACCGGGCTCAGGCCGGCGAAATATAAGGCAAAAACCGCGAGCACCACCCCCGCCAGCCAGGCAGTCTTGATGGCCGTCTTGCCCAGCCCCCAGAGTGCTTGAAATATTACCGCGACGATGACCGGCTTGATGCCGTATAGCAGGGCTTCGGCGCCAGGGGTGGTGCCGAAACGCGTGTAGGCCCATGCAAAGGCCAGCACGATCAGCATCGCCGGCAAGATGAAGAAAGCGCCGGCCATGGCCAGCCCCTGCCACCCGGCGCGTATGTAGCCCAGGAAAATAGCTACTTCTGTGGAGCTAGGGCCGGGCACGAGGTTGGCGGCGCCGACCAGATCCAGGAACTGCTGCTCTGAGACCCAATGCCGGCGCTGCACAGCCTCCTGGCGCATGAGGGCAATATGAGCCGCCGGGCCGCCGAACCCGATCAACCCCAACTTCAGGAAGAGTGCCGCGACCTCGCGGCCCGCGTTTTGACGGCGATGGAGCGTGGGCTCCTCGTTGCTCACGGGGCCTGAGGCCCGGCGCTGGCTGCCGGGGGTGCCGGTTGCTGAAGCAGCGCGGTCAGTTGATCCTACTTTCGCGAATATGGGCTACCAGGTCCATCTCGCCGGGAGATTGGTCAAGCTTGCTGAGCATCACGGCTGCCTCGCTGTGATGCTGGGTGCCGTGATTTTGGAACCACATCCATTCGGTGCCCATAATGTGAGTTAGGGTGCCGCGCAGGCTGCGATCATCGCATGAGGAGGCGGAAGTAAACTGCAGTTCGGTCAGGCCCTCAGCCGTCCGCAGGATGCGGTGATTAGCCCAACAGTTGTAGCCATAGAGGGTGGCAAAGTATGACGCGTGCATCCAACTGGGCCCAACTTGCTACAGAGCTACGTGCTCCCACCCGGCGTGCCGTACAGCCACCAATTCTGCGCTTGAGGGTAGTAGCTCTCATCCCCGCGGGGCCCTACGTAGGTTGTCCCCTTCAGCAGGCCGCGCAGGCGCTGGTCGAGGCCCGCCAGACGCGCCGCAACGTCTCGCTGGCCGGGTCACTTTGCAGCTGACGTGCCACCAACGCCAGGCGGGTCCGCGTGTGCACCACGCTGGCGTAATCTTCTCTGGCCCGCTCTTCGTGCGATGCGTCGTCCAGGTACCATTGCCAGGTGTCCAGGAGAGCTTTATATTCCCTGCGCAGCTTATCCTGCCACTGCGCGTGCCACACGCGGCCGTCCTCGGCAAGCTTGCTCTCGAT
>CAWEHT010000203.1:0-8172 GCA_963808455.1 uncultured Chloroflexia bacterium
GCCGACTGCGAGTTCCACTTGATGACGACGGTGTCGGTCTTCGCCGGATAGATGCCGTTGTAGTTCGGGTTCTTCTTCAAAATGATGCTGTCGCCCTTGGTCCAGGTGCCCAGCATGTACGGGCCGCTTTGGAGCGGCTGCGTGATCAGATCGCCTCCGCCGCCGGTCTTCTGCAGGTAGGCTTCCGACTGGATATTGAAGACCGAGAAGGCTGCCTTCGAGGTGAAGGCGACGTCGGGATAGCATAGGGTGAACTTGACGGTGCTGTCGTCCACGGCCTGGATCGATTTGATCTCACCGCCGTAGGAGCAATCGACCGCCTCATACAACGTATCGGTCGCGGTCTTGGTTTGGCTCGCCGCCGTGGCCGTTACCGCGGCCGTGGTTGTCACCGCGGCTGTGGTCGTGACTGCGGTCGTCGAGGTCATTGCTGTGGTGGGCTGAGGCGCAGTGGTCGCGGCCGGTGGCTGCGTCGGGGGCACTTCAGTGGGAGCAGCGGTAGATACTGCGGGTGCAGCCGTCGCCTGTACCGGCGCCGGCGCGGCAGCCGGCTGGGCACAACCGGACACGGCCATCGCCACTACCGCCATGAGGGCGATCCATCGGAACAAACGGGACCCGGACATTGTGCTCTCTCCTTTCCTGAGTGAACCAAGACTTCAATCCACGCCTCTGCGTGGGCGGCGGCAGCCCTTGCCCTCCGGCGAGGGAGCGGGCGGGCTGTCCTGCCGGCCCGCGCAGACCACGCTGGTTGGCAGTTATTGAGGAGGCGCCTGGCCGATCCACTTCGTGTAGATGGGGGCGTAGCTGCCATTGGCCTTGACGTCTTTGAGCCCGGCGTCGAAGAGAGGCAGCAGCTTCTTGGGATCGCCCTTCTGCACGACGATAGCGTACTTCTCGTTGGTCACAAGCTGGCCGGCCATCTTGAGCTTGCCCTGGAACTGTGGCGATTGCATGGCGAAGTTGGCCGCCACCGGGTAATCAACCACGACGGCGTCGATGTTCTTGTTGACCAGGTCTTGCATGGCGAGGTCCGGCGTGTCGTACTGTTTGAGCGTGGCGCCCTGGATCTTGCCGACGGCGATGGCGCCGGTGGTGCCGATCTGGCAGCCGACGATCTTGCCCTTGAGATCGTCACCGGTCTTGATGTTCGTGTTGTCCGGGCGGACGACGATGCCCTGATTCGCATCGAAGTAAGGATCGGAGAAGTCGTACGTCTTCTGGCGATCAGCCGTCACGGTGACAGACGAGATAATGGCATCGTATTGGCCCGATGCGAGCCCCGCGAAGATCCCATCCCAGGCCGTGTTCTTGATATCAAATGTGAAATTCTGGTCTTTAGCGACCGCAGCCAGCAGGTCCGGATCGAAGCCGACGATCTGCTTGGTCTTGTCGTCTACGTATTCCATAGGCGGGAACGAAGCGTCGCTGGCAAACGCAAAGTGCTGCCCGTTGCCTCCGGCAGAGCTGGCCGCCGGGGCAGCAGTGGGCGTTGCCGGCTGGGCGCAGCCTGCGAGCGCAGCGATCAACAGGATCGCCGCGGCGATCCCACTGACCAACCTGAAAGACTTCATGGACTTCCTCCTTAACGTTGCTTGAAACGGGGAGATGGGCGAAGAACTGGAGCCATTATAGAGCGTGTACAAAGCCTTGTCAACCGTGCCAATTTTTGTGAAGCGCTGCGTGGTATAATGGCCCAAACCAGGGCCACAAGGCCAGGAGACGGCAAACGAAATGAGCGATCTCTCAGCCGAGGCCATCGCCGGCGCCCTGAAGGGCCGGCGCCTCGGGCAACCCGCCATCTACTACCCACGCATCGGCTCCACAAATGATGCTGCCAGGCAACTGGCGGACGAGGGCGCGCCCGAAGGGGCCCTCGTGATCGCGGACGAACAGACCGTGGGCCGGGGACGCGGGGGCCGTTCCTGGTGGGCTCCGCCGGGCACCAGCCTGCTGATGTCGCTGCTCCTGCGACCGCCCATCGAGGGCGGCCGCGCCCCGGAGGTCACGATGTGCCTCGGCCTCGGCGCCCTGGAGGGAGTCGCCGATGCCACCGGCCTGGAGGCCAGCCTGAAGTGGCCGAACGATCTGATGTGGCACGGGCGCAAGCTCGGCGGCATGTTGGCCGAGTCGGAAACGCATGGGGGGCGCCTCAATTGGATCGTGCTGGGCCTGGGGCTCAATGTGAACCAGCGCTGGGACGAAGGAAGGGGAGACGAGGCAAGAGGAAACAGGGCACAGGGAATGGGCGGCAGCGCCCAGGGCGCTGCCGCCACTTGCAACCCCCGGCCGCCTGTTCCCTCCGTCGCACCGCCGCCCGAGATTGCGGACCTGGCCATTTCGCTGGCGATGGCGTCGGGGCGGCCGGTCGACAGGCTGGCGCTGCTGGCCAGCATCCTCCTCAGGACCGAGCTGTGGTACGAGCAGTGGCTAGCAGGCGTCTCGCCCCATGCTGCCTGGTCCGCCAGGCTGGAAACGCTGGGCCAGAACGTGACGGTCACCCTGCCGGATCGCATCCTGCGCGGGGTTGCAGCGGGCGTCAGCCCACTGGGCGCGTTGCTGCTGCGGGAAGAGGGCGGCCAGGTGCACACGATCTGGGCCGGCGATGTGGCCAGGGTGCGGGAGACGAGGGAGTAGGGAGTAGAGGGTGGGAAGCAGGCTGGGCTCAGGCCATTGCGCCCTGTTATGGGTTCCCTCCGGTTCGTGATATAGTGGGCCCATGCGTGGGAGAGACGCCTGGGTGGCGATCGTGCTCCTGCTGATTGCGGCAGGAGGCGCGTTTTTGTCCCGCACCGGCGCGGCGAATGGGCAAGCGAGTGAACCTTCGCCGCTTACGGCAGAGGGCCCTTCGCCGCTCATGGAGGGGCCTTCGCCGTTGGCGGCGCCCCGAGGAGTCAGAAGCTTCGCCATTGGCGGCGCCCGAGTTCACGGAGGAGCCCAGTGCCTCACCCACCCCACCGCCGACGCTGACCCCGACGCCCACGGCGACGCCCACCATGGCGCCTGCGCAAGAGACGGCCACCGAGGTGGCCTGGAGCTTCTTGCCCGCGCCGACGCTGACGTCGCCCGGCCTGCTGGGGTTGAGCCAGTCCTCGTCCGGCGGTTTCCCTGTGCAGGATGAGGTGGCAGCGACACCGGTACCGTCCGGCGACGATGTCGCCTGGCGGGTTGCGGCACCGCGAGGCCTCGCCGGTAAGGCGCTTGGCCTTCTCGACAGCGCCCTGCCGGTTCTCGACGGCGCCTGGCTGGTGTGCGGCATTTGCGCTTTGATGGGCGCGGCCGCGCTCGGCTTCTGGATGGCGCGTGGCCGGCATCAGTGAGCCATTCCGCAGGTTAGCTACGGGGGGGACGTGGAAAGTGTGCCAACCGACCGAAGGGCAAGACAGGTAGATTGATGGGCAAGAGCATCTCCGTGGGGCGACGCTTTACAGTAAGCCAACGGCCGGCGACTTTCCTTATCGCGGTGTCTATGCTGGCGTTCGCGCTGCGGGCCTATCACCTGGGCTACCAAAGCCTCTGGCGCGACGAGTCTGATGCCCTGCGCTTTGCGACCGGCAGCCTGGCCGATCTGTTAGGGATGGTCAAAAACCCGGCCCAGAACGGCCCGCTCTTTTTTGTCGTCTTGCGCTATTGGCTCGCCGCGGCGGGGCACAGCGAATTCGCTTTGCGTTTCCTTTCGGCATGCCTGGGCACGCTGGCCGTGCCGATCTCCTATAACCTGGTCGTGCGCCTGGCAGGACGGCAGGCGGCAGCACTGACGGCTCTGGCCATGGCCGTCGCGCCCTACCTGGTCTGGTATGGCCAGGAAGCCAAGATGTACGCCTTGCTCACCTTCCTGGTGCCTCTTGGGCTCTACCTGGTGTTGCGAGCCGTACAGCGTGGCGGATGGCGGTATTGGATCCTGCTTTATGTCGTCACGAGCCTAAGCGTGTATGCGCATCTCCTGGCCGCCCTGACCATCCCGCTGCAGTTGATCTGGATCCTGCTGGCACCGGCGGAGGGAACAAGCGCTGACGAGCGAATAGGGAATAGGGAGCAGGGAGTAGACCACGACGAGGGAAGGGGGGGCGCCGCCCAGGGCGCAGGCACTACTCCCTATTCCCTAATCCCTGCTCCCTTCCCGTTGGGGAAGCGCGCGCTGTCGGCCGCGGCCTATTTGGTGGCCCTGGCCGTGCCCTACCTGCCTGTGCTGCACTGGGCGCTTCCCATGTTCCTGTCTTTCAGCTACCGGACCGGCTTTCCTTTTGTGCCCCTGCCAGGGATTTTTCAGAGCCTGGCCAACGCCTGGGCAGGAGGGATCGCCCCGCCATCCCAGCCGCCCACGCTGTCCATCTTGCTGGCTACCTGGGCACTCCTGTCCGGCAGCGTCCTTTGGGTGCTGGCCAGCGGACGGAGCGGCTGGCGCCCGGTGGCCATGCTGGGCGCCTGGCTGTTGCTGCCGCCGATCGAGATTTATATCGTCTCGCTCAGTGTGCCGCTTTTCACCGAGCGCTATCTGATCTGGGCCGTGCCCGCCTTTCTGGCGCTGCAGGCGATGGGAGTCGTCGTCCTCCTACGCAGCTGGCGCCCCCTGGGTATTCTGACCGCCGGCGCAATCCTAGCCCTCGGGGCCCCCACGCTAGGCATGCAGGCCTACCGGCCGATCAAGTCCGATTTCCGGGGGGCGGCAGCCTATGTCATGGCCCACGGGCAGCCGGGGGATCGCTTGATCTTTCAGATACCCTACGACCGGTATCTCTTCGAATATTACGCCGGGCCTGTTGCCGACGGACGCGACGGCCCTTATACCAACAACGGCATGACTGATGCAGAGCTAAACGAAGAGATGTCCCAGGCGACCGCCGCGGCACCCGCGGTCTGGCTGGTCGCTTCCGAGGTGTCTATGTGGGATGAACGAGGCATGACCGAGGCCTGGCTGGACGCGCATGCCCGCCTGGTGGAACGGTCGGACCTGACACTGGTCAGCGTGTCGCGCGATGATCTGCGGTGAAGCATGAGCCCAGAAGCTCAAACAGGCAAGCCGGCATCCGCCGGCGGCGCGGCGATCACCGTGCGGACCGCCGCCGGGATCCGCTTCGAGTTGACCCTTGACGAATACCGGCTGGCGTTGCTAGGGCTCGTGGACTTCGGCAACGCCTGGGACGCCCTGGAACTGGCCACCACGCTGGTGGCCGATGGCCCGGCGAAGGCAGCCATCGTGCGCGACCGCTTGCTGCCCATCGCCAGCCACCTGCCAGCCTTGCTGGCTCGCGGGGTCGATTCGTTGGAGCTGCTGGCTGCACGGCATTGGTTTCGCCAGGGAGTTAAGGAGTCTTTGCCATGACGATCTTGCCGCCCCGGTCGGCATCGCTAACACCGTTCTTTAGCCCGCGGGGGTCGCGGTGATCGGTGCCAGTCGTGATCCGAACAAGCTAAGTTATGGGATCATGCGCAATCTGGTAGATGCCGAGCACGGTTACCCGGGCCCGATCTACCCGGTAAACCCCAAGGCGGACGAGCTGTTCGGCCTTCGCTGTTATCCGGATATCAGCGCGGTGCCTGACCCGGCAGAGCTGGCAATCCTGGTCGTGCCTGCCGGCCTGATAGCGGGCACGGTGGAAGCGTGTGGCCGGCGGGGGATCAAAGCGGCAATAGTCATTTCCGGCGGCTTCCGCGAGGTCGGGCGGAGGGAGCGGCGCGCGAGCGGGAAATCGTCGAGATCGCGCGCCGATACGGCATGCGCCTGATGGGTCCGAACGGCATCGGCGTCATCGATACGCACACACCTCTCAACACGACCTTCGTGAAGGGCATGCCCCCGAGCGGGCACATCGCCTTGCTTTCCCAGTCGGGAGCCCTGTGCGGCGGCATCATCGACTGGACGCTGGGCCGCGGCATCGGCTTCAGCCGCTTCCTCAGCGTCGGCAATGAGGCCGACGTCAATGAGACCGACGTGATACCGGTCCTGGCCGCCGACGAGGCCAGCCGGGTGATCACCCTTTACCTGGAGGACGTCAAGGGCGGTCCGGCTTTCGTTCGACGTGTTGCGCCAGGCGGCGCTCGCCAAGCCGGTGTTGGTCCTCAAGGCCGGACGCACCGCCTCCGGGCAAGCCGCGACCGCATCGCACACCGGCGCCCTGGCGGGGGCCCATGCCGCTTTCCGGGCTGCCTGCCGGCAGACAGGGGCCATCGAATGCGAGACGGTCCAGGCGCTGATGAATGGCGCGCTCGCCCTGGCCTACCAGCCGCTGCCCGCCGGGAATCGCGTCGCCATCGTGACCAATGCCGGTGGCCCGGCTGCGTTGGCAGCCGATGCGCTGGAAGGGGCAGGGCTATGTCTCGCGCCCACTAGCCCGGCAACGCAAGCCGTCCTGCGCAGTTTCATGCTTCCGGATGCTCAGGTCGCCGGCCCCGTGGACCTGCTGGGCGGCGCGGTCGAAGGCGATTATCAGCAGGCGCTGGCCGCGGTGCTGGCCGACCCCGCCAACGACGGCGTGCTGGCCGTCCTGGTGCCGCAGGTGCTGGTGAACTCGGCCGGCGTGGTCAAGGCCTGGAGCGCGGCCATGCGCAAGAGCGTGACCGGGAAACCCGTCCTGGCGTGCCTGATGGGGGCAGCCAGCCTGGACGAGGCGCTCGCCGCAGCGCATGCCGCGCAGCATCCCGGCTTATACCTTTCCCGAAGAGGCCGTGGCGGCCTTCGGCGTCCTGGCCCGGCGTGCCCGGTGGCAGGCCGCGGAACACCCCGCGCCGGCGCGCCCGTGGGGGTCGATCCGGAGCGGGCCGGCGCTTGCCTGGCTGCCACGCGCCTGGCGGGCCGCGTGGCTCTTGACGCCGCCGAAGGGCGGGAGGTGCTGTCGGCCTATGGCATCCCGACGCCCGCCGACCTGCTTGCCACCACCCCGGACGAAGCTGCCGCCTATGCGGCCCAGATCGGCTTCCCGGTCGTGTTGAAGCTGGCCAGCCCGGACATCTTGCACAAGACGGATGTGGGCGGCGTGGTCGTGGGCGTCCAAAGCGAGGCCCAAGCACGCGACAGTTTCGCTGCCATCCTGCAGCGGGCGCGGACCGCCCATCCTGGTGCGCGCATCAGGGGGGTCCAGGTCCAGAAGATGATCGAAGGCGGGCAGGAGGTCATCATCGGCGTCAAGCGCGACCCGACGTTTGGGCCCCTGGTGATGTTCGGGCTGGGCGGCGTCTATGTCGAGGCGCTTGCCGACGTGAGCTTCCGGCCGGCGCCACTCACCCCAGGCGAAGTCCAGGAGATGATCGGCGAGGTACGGTCGGCCCGCCTGCTGAGCGGCCTGCGCGGCGCGGCGGCCGCCGACCGCGCCGCTCGTGGACGCGATCCTGCGCATCGGCCAACTCGCCTGCGACCGCCCGGAGATCGCCGAATTGGACGTCAATCCGTTGCTGGCGCTGCCGGATGACCAGGGCGCGGTGGCGGTTGACGTGCGCATCGACCTGCAGCCGGCATAGTCTGGCGGCCCAAGTAGATTGGCGTGCCGGCCTGACGGAGTCTGCTCCTGGGAGCGCCGGCATCTTGCCGGCCGCGTGACCAGGCCCCAGGGCCAGCTGGGATGGCGGCGCTCCCGGGCAAGGCGCTGCGCAATTTCATGCTGCGAGCGGTCTGGGAGCTGCGCAGCATTCGTGAGGTAGCTCGTGCCACGCCAGAAGTTCACGGCCGGCGAGCAGGTGCAGATGCTCTGCTACCACTGGCAAGAGGGCCGTGTAGCTCGCGATTGGTTGAGCGGCACGGTCATCGAGACGGACGATCGCATGCTCGCCGTCCGCTTCGACGTGGACGTTTATTCGAACCAGGGCTGGCTCATCCCGGATCGCATCCTTTGGTGCGCTCACGGCTCGCCGCACATCCGGCGGCCGGGGGGCGCAACCGATCACGATAACGGATGATGCCGCCCGAGCGCCCGCAGCCGCGCCTGGTGGCGCTGCAAGGGTATGACTTCCGCCTGCTCTGGTTGGGCCAGGCCATCAGCGTCATCGGCACCCAGATGCAGATCACGGCCGTCAACTGGCACATCTACAATCTGCTGCGCGGCACATCCCTGACCCTGGCGCTCCTCGGTCATCATGTCACGCTGGGCGCCGATGCGCTCGGGCTCGGCACGCTGGGGCTGGTGCGCATCGTGCCGCTCTTCATCTTCGCGATGGTGGGCGGCGTGCTGGCCGACGTTA
>CAWEHT010000204.1:0-8467 GCA_963808455.1 uncultured Chloroflexia bacterium
GAAGACCTACGCGTCCTTCCACGGGTAGCCGTAGTCCAGGACGACGACAACGTCCGTGCCATCGGGTGTCGCCGCGCCGTCGGTCTGACCGACGTTGTATAGGCTGAGCGACGTGGTTGGCCCGATGTAGCGTGAAACACTGGGGTATCGCCCCCAGTCGGCCAATATCATGGGCAGCCATGCGTAGGGCCTGGAGCCGTTGCGCAGGGGCGCCGTTGAGAAAGCGGCGCAGGCGATGTTGGGCGCAGCGCAGGCGCACATGAGCAGCCATCCGATAAGTGCCACGGTCGGGACCCTCCTCATGACCTTCCTCCTTTCCTTGCCGGTGCTACGGCTTCCTATGCTTCTCCCTTCGTCAACAACATGTGGCCACCAGGTGGTGGCGCGATCACCGTTATTCTACCCCCTCCCCCGTAGGATGTGTCAATACCCTTTGACACGAGTACTACGGCACTGTCAAGGTGAGGCCGGCACTGCCTCTCGCAACGGAAGCTGCACCGCGCTGGAGGGAACTGGCTCAGGAGGCCGCCCCTCAGGGGCAACCAAGCGGCCCAGAACCGACGCGGTCACGTCAGCGAGGCGTCTCGGCGGCGGCCGGCAGCACAACGTGTTGCAAACCTCGGTGAAACACTCACCTTGAAAGAACCCTAACACGAGTACTGGAGGTGGAGCGGAGGCGGTGCGGCCAAGACAGTGCAGTAGGCTTTTCAGCGGTGCCGGGGGCGTGGCGTACCGACGGGCGGTTGGCGCGCTCAGCGGTAGGGTGGAGGCGGAGCCGGGTCTACGCCATCCGAGACGCTGGAGATGCCCGGATTCGGGCCCCATCAGGCGGCGCGAGCGCCGGTGGGGATTTGTCAGCCGGCCCATGTCGGGCTCCGGTGGTGGTCTAAACATCGGCTCGGAGCATCAGCCTGCGCCCGGGTCGCATCCGGTGCGCAGTTAACGTGATGGGCGGCAGATGGCGCCATGTGCCGCCCATCATGTGAGGGCCTGCCTGCCCGCTACGTGCCCGGCAGGGGTCGGACGGGCTTACCCGCCCGTGCGCAGCAGTCGCGGCGTCGATCAACGAGGACCTATCGACCAGCAACTCAGAGCAAGCCCACACGCCCGTTGAATTCGTCGATCAGGGCATCGATCTGGTCAACCTGATCGTGGACGCCGGTCCAATAGTCTTTCTGATACCACTGGGCCTGGATCTCGTCGTAGGTCTTGCCTTGTTGCTCGACCCACGTGTAGTACTTGAGGTTGTGGACGCGCTTGCGGGCCGGGTAGGTGAGCTCCTCGACGTAGTCGGTGCTCAGGCCCATCAGGTATTGGTGGTAGCCCACGGCTGCATCACGGGCGCTGTACGCGCCGCGTTCCTGGGTCAGCTCGCGCAGACGCGAGCCGTAGAGCTCCATCGAGTCGGTCAACAAGGTGACGACCGCATCGCCTTCGCCCCACTCGTACCACTTGGCCATCTTGATCGCAGAAGCGATGTTGGCGGCGCCGGAGATGCCGATCACCGGCAGGGCCTCGACCAGGCCCGTCGGCACGCCCATTTGCGCCAGGTACTTGCGGCCTTCCGGCTCGTTGAACAGCCGGATCATCTGCACCGGCACCTCATCGTCCAGGGCGACTACCATATCGGTGTTCTTGACGTTGTGGATCCACGGTACGTGCTTGTCGCCGATGCCCTCGATGCGGTGCGCCCCGAAGCCGTTGCTCAGCAGCGTGGGGCACTGCAGCGCCTCGCCCGCCGCCAGCTTGCTCTGCGGGAACAACTCCTTCAGCCGATCGCCCGCGTTGATGGTGCCCGCCGAGCCGGTGGTGAAAACCGAACCGCGCAGGGTCTCGCCGGGGCGGAGTGTTTTTTCCAGCACTTCGGCGAAGGCGCTGCCCGTGACCGTGTAGTGCCACAGCGCATTGCCGAACTCTTCGAACTGGTTGAAGATCATGAGGTCCTGGCCCGAGCGGCGCAGCTCCCAGCACTTGTCAAAGATCTCCTTGACATTGCTTTCGGTGCCCGGGGTGGCGATCACTTCGCCAGCGATCTTCGACAGCCATTCGAAGCGTTCCCGGCTCATGCCTTCCGGCAGGATGGCGATGGACTGGCAGCCGAGCAAAGCCGAGTCGTAAGCGCCGCCGCGGCAATAGTTGCCGGTTGACGGCCACACTGCCTTCTGGGTGGTTGGATCGAACTGGCCGGTGACCAGCCGTGGCACCAGGCAGCCGAAGGCTGCGCCGACTTTGTGCGCCCCGGTGGGGAACCACTTGCCCACCAGCACGATGATGCGGGCATCCACGCCCGTCAATGCCTTGGGTAGGTCCAGATAGTTGACGCCGCCGAACCCGCCGCCGCCGGTGACCGGCTCGTTGTGCCAGCTGATGCGGAAGAGGTTGAGCGGGTTGACGTCCCAGAGGCCGACCTTCTTGAGCCCCACCTTGACCTTGGAGGGCACCAGCGCCGGGTTCTTCATCTGCTTGAAGGTCGGGACAATGATATTGCGCTCGCGCGCCCGTTGGACGGCGCGTTCGAGACGATCAGGCATCACGGTTAGGTCGATCATCGCAGAATATCTCCAATCCTTGTACTAGTCCGGTAGTCTCGTAGTCGTGTCGTCATGTGGTCTTGTAGCAGGCTGGCCGCCGGCCTCGCTGCGTGGCGCCTCGACCGGCGACTACCAGACTGCTGGACTACCAGGTGGCTGCCACGCGCTTCACGTCGGCCAGGTTGGCATCTACGACGTAAGGTTCTTTGACCGTGCGCCGCGCCGAGGCAATGTCCTTCAGGCCATTGCCGGTGGCGAGCACGACGATGCGCTCGTCCGGGCTGACCAGCCCGCCGGCCACTGCGGTCACCAGGCCGGCATAAGCCGCAGCTGCGGCCGGCTCGGCGAAGACGCCGCTGGCGCGCGCAAGCGCCGGGATCGCGGCCAGAATCTCATCATCGCTGACCTTGATGTAGGCCCCGCCGGTCTCGCGCACGGCCGCCAGCCCCTTGATGCGGTCGGCCGGCAGCCCGGCGGAGATACTATCGGCGATGGTCTGGGCATCGATCGGCTGCATGTCCATGGCTGCCATGCCCGTGCGCCATGCTTCGTAGAGGGCGGCCGACCCGGCTGCCTGGACGCCCATCAGCTTCGGCATGCGGTCGATCCAACCCAGGGCCCGCAGGTCCTTCAGCCCTTTGTGGATGCCGCCGATCACGCAACCGTCACCCACCGGCACGAAGATGCGGTCCGGCGGGTCCCAGCCCAGCTGCTCGCAGATCTTGAGGGCGGCCGTCTTCTTGCCCTCGGTCATGTAAGGGTTGTATCCGGTGTTGCGGTTGTACCAGCCGAATTCCTTGGCTGCTTGCCCGCAGAGCACGAAGGCGTCATCGTACGTGCCTCGCACCAGCAACACCGTGCTGCCGTAAACCAACAGCTGGGCGATCTTCGCCGGCGGCGCCGATTCCGGGACGAAGATCACGTTACGCTGGCCCACGCTGGCGCACAAAGCCGACAGGGCTGCCGCCGCGTTGCCGGTGCTGGCCGTGGTGATGACCTGGGCGCCGCGCTCGCGGCCCTTGACCACGGCGATCGCGCTCGCCCGATCCTTGAACGACGCGCTTGGCTGCCGCCCCTCGTCTTTGACCCAGACGTGCTTGAGGCCGAGGCCGGCGGCCAGCCGGTCGGCCCGGTAGAGGGGCGTCCAGCCGACTGCCAGCGGCGGCACCGGGCTTCCCGGCTCGACAGGCAGCAGGGGCTTGTAGCGCCAGATGGTGTAATCGCGGTCCTCGGCCAGGCTGGCCGGGCTGAGGCGCGTGGCGATCAGATCGTAGTCGTAGCGCACGTCCACGATCCCTTCATCGCCATGCTTCGGGCAAACGTACTCGATCTCAGCCGGCGCGTACTCGGCCCCGCAGATCAGACACTTGAGTGCTTTGACGTGATCCATCCTCACCCCGTCTTTCAATCTGGGATGATCCAGGTGCCCGTCTTGCCGTCGAGAGCGTCGGCGATGTGCGGCGGGTCGGTGATCAGGCCCTTGCCATGCGGGTTGGCTTCCAGGAAGGCCATCATGGCCTCGATCTTGGGCCCCATGCTGCCCGAGAGGAAGTGCCCTTCTTTGTAGTATTGCTTCGCCTCGCTCAACGTCAGCTTGTCGAGCCACTGTTGATTCGGCTTGTTGTAGTTGATCGCCACCTTTGCGACCGCCGTCGAGATCAAGAACAGGTCGACCTTGAGGTCCGAGGCCAGCAGCGCGCTGCCGCGGTCCTTGTCGATGACCGCATAGACGCCACGCAGGTTGCCCTGTTCGTCCTCGACGATCGGGATGCCGCCGCCGCCAACGGCGACCACGATGTAGCCGGCATCGATCAGGCACTTGATGGCATCGCGCTCGATAATCCGCTGCGGGATAGGCGAGGCGATCATGCGGCGCCAGCCGCGGCCGGCGTCTTCCTTGACCATCCAGCCTTCCTTCTCGAACTGCCTGGCCTTCTCCTTGGTGGTGAAGCCGCCGATGCCCTTGGTCGGATTCTTGAAGCCCGGGTCGTTGCGGTCCAGCACGACCTGCGTGACCACGGCCACGGCCGACCGGGCGATGCCCCGGCGCTTGAATTCATTGTCCAGGGCCTGCGAGAGCATATAGCCGATCGAGCCCTGGGTGTCCGCGCCGATGACGTCCAACGGTGTGACGTGCACCTCGCCCGCAGCCAGCTCGTTGCGGCGCAGGATGAAACCCACCTGCGGGCCATTGCCGTGGGACACGATCACGTTCCAGCCCCGCTGGATCATATCCGCGATGTGGCTGCACGTCTCTTCCACAGCTCTCATCTGCGAGGCCACATCCTCGTGCTTGGTATCGGTGATCAGGGCGTTGCCGCCGACTGCTACCACTGCCGTCTTCGGACGATTTGCGTCTGCCATCCCATTGCCTCCCATCACGACATTGTCAAGGCCATCACGGCCTTCTGTGCATGCAGACGATTCTCTGCCTCATCGTAGACTACGGATTGTGGCCCGTCCATCACTGCATCGGTCACCTCGATATTGCGATCGGCCGGGAGCGGATGCATGTAGATGGCATCCGGTTTGGCCAATGCCATGCGCCGCTCGTCGGTGATCCAGCTTTCGTACTTTTTGATGATCCTGGCGCCCTCGTCGGCATCCGGCGTGTGGACCATGGCGCCCCACGACTTCGCGTAGACGACGTCGGCATCCTTGAACGCGGCGTCCATATCGTTGACGACCTCGAAACCGACGCCGAACTTGCGCGCCTGCTCGCGGCCTGGTCCATGATTTCGGGCATCAGGCGGAACTCGGGTGGGTGCGCCAGCACGACGTCCATGCCGAAGCGCGGCATCTGCAGCACCAGCGATTGCGGCACCGACATCGGCTTCTGGTAGGAGGCAGCATAGGCCCAGGAAACGACCATCTTCTTGCGCCGCAGGTCGCGCCCCTTCTTTTCCACGACCGTCATAAGATCGGCCAGGCACTGGAAGGGATGGTAGATGTCGCACTGCATGTTGAGCACCGGGACGCGCGAAGCTTTCGCGACGCCGTTCAGGTACCCGTTGCCGACGGCCCAATCGACATGCCGGATGGCGATGCCGTCGAAGTAGCGGCCGAAGATCTCTCCGATCTCCTTGGGCGTGTCGCCATGAGCGATCTGGGTGGTCCTGCTTTCGATGAAGGCGCCATGCCCACCAAGCTGGGCCATGCCGGCTTCGAAGGAACCGCGGGTGCGCGTGCTGCTGAAAAAGAACAGCATCGCCAGGACCTTATCCCGCAAATAGGCGTGCGGGACGCCGAGGGCCCGCTGCCGCTTCAGGTCAAAGGCCACGTCCAGGACGGTCTCGACCTCTTCCTTGCTGAAATCCAGGTCGCCGATCAGATCGCGACCCCTGAGGTTGGTCTGCATAGCTAGTCTCCTTCCTTATTCCATCGCGCCGAGGACCAGCGCCAGCAGCGCCATGCGCATCACGACGCCGTTGAAAGCTTCCTGCCAGTAGCGCGACCAGCGGGTGATGTCCACATCGGGCGGGATCTCGTCCATGCGAGGGAGCGAATGCAGCAGGATGGCATCCGATTTGCCCTTGCTGCTGAGCAGCTCACGGGTGATCTTGTAATTGGCCGGGGTCAGGCCGTGCTCGCCGGCTTCCTGCCGAGACTTGGTGTAGTCGGGCTGCACCACGGGTTCCACCAGGATCACGTCCGCATCGCCGATGCACTGTTCGACATGCTCGGCCTCTTTGAAGTTCAGGCTGTACTGGTTGAGCTCTTGCTTGAACTCGGGCAGCAACGACATCTCGGGTGGGGCCACATACGTGATCGGGCAATCGAATTGGGTCAAAGCATACGACAGGGAGTGCATCGTGCGCATGCGCATGTCGCCGACGGCGACCCACTTCAGCCCGTCGAGGCGTCCCCGTTCGTGCCAGACGGTGTACAGGTCTGTCAGGATCTCGCGTGGGGTGCTCGCCCCAGCCATCGCCACCGTTGATGATCGGCACCGATGCCCACTTGGCCGCCTCCTGCGGCGCGCCCTGCTGGAAGTGGCGCATGACGATCACGTCGCCGTAGAACTCCAGCATTTTCACGGTGTCCTTGATCGACTCCTGATACCAGTCGCCGGCACGGGTCATCTTGGCATCGGAAAAGCCGGTCACATGGCCGCCTAGCCGGTGCATCGCCGCTTCGTGCGCCAGGCGGGTGCGGGTCGATGGCTGGTAGAAGGCGGTCACCAGCGTCTTCTCGGCCAGCATATTGCTGTTGCGCCGGTTGCGAGCGATCGGCTCCAGCTCGGCAGCGACTTCGAAGATCCGGAAGAACTCGTTGCGCTCAAAATCCTTGAGCGAAAGGATGTCTCGACCCAGAAAGCTGCGCATGATATTCCCTCCCTGTGGTTAGTATTAGCACTTCGCTTGTGCTATGGTCCCTATCCACGTCCCCGCGCCAGGGGCGCCACGTGGACAAGGTCAGCCTATCCGCCGCATGACGTGAAAACGAAAGAAGCCCGGCACGAAGTAGCTGGTCGAGTAGTCCACAACCCGCCCTTCGGTGGACTGAAGTTGGGCCGTCAGCTTGAGCAGGGGACCACCATTTTGCACCCGCAGGTGGCGTGCCAGCTCGGGCGAAGCGGGTTCGGCCGCCAGCTCGGTGCGCGAATGGGATAGCTGCGGCCACCCGCGCGCCAGGAACAGGTCCAGCACGGAGCCGCTGAAGTCGGCCTGCAATTCAGCCTGCCGCAGGTATTCTTGTGGCACTACGTCGGCCAGAAATGCCACGCGCTGGCTCTGCGCTTCGATCACACGTGTGACCTCGACGACATCTGCCGGCCTCTCGAGGCCAAGGCCGCCCAATTCGGGGACGCTGGCCGCCCGCTCGGCGACCATGAGGTTTTCCATCTGGGTGCTGAGGCCATTGCGCTCCGCGATACGTTCGATGCTCTCCAGGAGCTCCAGCCCGGTATCCAGCACCGGCTCAGGGCCGGCGACAAAGGTGCCTACGCCGTGCCGGCGCACGATCTTGCCCTCTTCTTCCAACAAGCGCAGCGCCTCGCGCAAGGTTGGGCGCGAGATGCCCCATCTTTGGGCAAGCTCGACCTCGGATGGCAGCCGGTCGCCGGGCGCGTAGCCCCCGCTGCGCAGCAAGTCACGGTAGGCCTCACTGGCCTGCACATAAAGTGGGCGCTGGTCGGCGCGCAAGCGGCCGCGGAGTACCATCAAAGCCATCCTCGCAGGGCCTGTTGGCCCCTGCGCAGCACCTGGTTGTAAGAGGTCAAACAACAAAGTTCATTCTACTCCGATCCCGTGGAAAGGCAAATCTTCAGCCACAAAAAATTCGCCAGGACAGCGCTGTCCTGGCGAATTTCACACCTCCTGTCCGTAGCGGGAGGTTTGCCGGCCCGTCTTACTTGGCCCAGCCGCGCAGCGCTACAGCGTCGGCAACGCGCTTGACCGCGACCAGATACGCCGCCAGCCGGTTGTGCGTCTTCTGGCTCTTGGCCATCTCATGTACGGCGTTATACGCCGTGGTCATCTTGGCGTCCAACCGCTGGTAGACTTCGTCGATCGGCCAGTAGAAGTTGTAAGCGTCCTGCACCTGCTCGAAGTAAGAGACGGTAACGCCACCGGCGTTGCACAGGAAGTCAGGCAGCACGACAGCGCCCTTGTCAAAGAGGATGCAATCGGCTTCCGGCGTCGTGGGACCATTGGCCAGCTCGGCGACGATCTGGGCCTTGATCCGGGCCGCATTATCCTGGGTGATCTGGTTTTCCATCGCGGCGGGGACCAGCACGTTGACGGGCAGCTCCAACAGCTCTTTGTTGGTGACGCTGTCGCATCCGGGCAGGCCGACTACGCTGCCGGTCTTTTCCTTCCACGCCATCGCCTGCTCGTAGCTGATGCCCTTCTGGTTGTAGACGCCGCCCTTGGAGTCGCTGATGGCAACTGTATTCAGGCCCAGGATCTCGCCGCCCAACTTGTGCGCGAACTGCC
>CAWEHT010000205.1:0-5203 GCA_963808455.1 uncultured Chloroflexia bacterium
CTCTGCCTTCTTATCCTGCTGGACGCGTACGTATTGCTCGACCCGGCGTGCGATATCCTCCATCGAGGATGTCACTTCGGTCGTGCTGTTGGCCTGGGTGGCCGTGCCTTGCGCCACCTGTTGGATCGTTCCGGTCACCTGGCTCGTAGCGCTGCCCGATTGCTCGGCAGCGGAGGCGAGCTGTTCGCTGGCGCCGGCGACCTGGGCGGCGCTCTCCTGGATCTGGCCCACCAGGTCGCGCAGCCTGCCGAGCATGCCGGCGAAGGCCTGGCCAAGCTCGTCCCTGTCGCATTTCGGCTCGACGTTCACCGTCAGGTTGCCCCCCGCGATCTGGGTCGCGGTGTCGGCCATCTCGTGCAGGTAGCCGACCGTGCGCGTGAGAGCGCGTCCGACCGCGCCGAGCTCGTCCTGGCGATTGCGGAGCACGTTCTTGGTCTCCTCGCTCATGTCCCGGTTGAGGTCACCCACCGAGAACTTTTCCACTATCTCTTGTAAGAGGGTAACGGCGATGGCTAGATCGCCGCTCAGGAATAAGGCAATGCCGATCCCCAGCAGCATCGCCAGGGCCATGGCTCCCACAATCAGGTTGCGGGACTGCGCGAAGAGCGCTTCCCCGTCCTGGTAGGATTTCTTGGCCTCGTCGTCCTTGAGCTGCGCCAGATTATTGACGCCGGTCTCGACCGCATTCGTTGCGTCGGCGCCCTCGCTGATAGCCTGGATGGCGCCGGCCTGGTCGCCCTTCATGGCCGCCGCCAGGACCTTGTCGGCCACAACTTTATAGTCGGCGTAGCTCTTCTGCACCGCGTCGTAGCCATCGCGGGCCTGCTGTGACTCGGCCAGCTTGCCAAACCCTTCCAGGTTGGCGCGCAGCTGGACGTCCAGCTGCGCCATCTGATCGGCCTGGGCCTGCTTATCGGCCGGCGTCCTTGCCAGGATCGCCTGTCGGACGGCCGTGCGGATGCCGCCCAGGTCGGCTTTGACTTCCTTGATTTGCGAAACGGCCTGCAGCTGGTTCTGGTAGACCGTGTCGAGGCTGTTGTCGAGGCTGTTGGCCGCCGTATAGCCCACCATGGCGACCACTGCCGTCAGCGCAAGGACCACGACGAATCCGATAAGGATCTTGGCCCGGATGTTCAGTTTCATGGCATTTCCTCCTGTGTATAGATTCCTGGCGGGAGACATGGCGCCGGCGCGACAGTGCTACGTCCGACTGCCAGAAGAACGACCGGCATGGCCCGATAGCAGCCCTCCCACGATGGCTCGCAATTCGGCCGCCGGGGTGCCCAACAGCATAAAGGCGTCGGGGGCACCTATGCCCCGCCAATCCGGCGCCTCGTCGGCCAGGACCGCGCAGCGCGTTTGAGGGGACGCCGCCCGGATCTCTCTGACGAAGTCCGACGCGATGCCCGCCTTCAACGAGCTGGCGTCCAGCACGACCAGCATTGCCGGTCCGCTTCTCAGCACGTCGACGGCGGCCTCGAGGCTGGAGGCCTGCCCAACCGCCCCCACGCCGCTCAGGCTGGATAGCAAGGCGGCCAGAGCATCCCGCAGGCTGGCAACCTGACCGATGACGAGAGCCTTTTGTTCTGCCATGCTTGAACAAGCGCCTCCTCGGAGCAAGGGCCGGCCCACGCGGGCCATTCGGTGTCATCTCGGCGGCCACCGGGCACGACGCGCGCGTCCCGAGAACAACGGTTACCCTTCGCCTGTCGCGCAAGAACTAAGGGTCAGCTTAGCACGCTCCCGCCGGCCGCACATCGTAGCCGGCGCGTGCCTTGGGCACAAAAAAGACTGCCACTTCGGCAGTCTTCGGTACGCGGGCACACGTAGGCCCGCCAGGACTTGGGTACTCGCGGTCAGATACAGGCCAGGCCCTCCCGCAGGGCGCAGAGCGTCGCCTGGACGCGGTTGGCAACCTGCAGCTTGCCCAGGATGTTGGTGATGTGCGCGTTCACCGTGCGCTCGCTGATCACCAGTTCGTGGGCGATCTCCTCATTCGAGAGGCCGCGCGCCACCAACCTCAGCACCGTTGCCTCACGCTCCGTCAACGGTTCGTGCGCCGCTCGGGGCTCCTGCGGACGGCGCATCTCCTGCATCATCTTGAGGGCGATGCTGGGATGCAGCGAAGGTTTGCCGCCGTATACGTCCCGGACCGCCCGCAGCAGCTCCGGCGAGGGCGAGTCTTTCAGCAAATAACCCAGCGCACCGGCCTTGATCGCCGGGAACACCTTGTCGTCCGCCGCAAAGCTGGTCAGCACCAGGATGCAGGCCGCAGGGTGGCGCCGCTTGATCTCGCCGATGGCCGTCAGCCCGTCCATGCGCGGCATAACCAGGTCCATCAAGACCACGTCGGCCAATATCCTGTCCAGCTTCTCCACCGCCTCCTGGCCGTCCGCCGCTTCCCCGACCACCTCCATATCAGGCTGCGTCCCCAACACGGCTCGTAAGCCCTCGCGCACGATCACGTGGTCGTCGGCAAAGAACACCTTGATTCGCTCTTTCATCCTCGCGCTTCTCCTTCCAGGGGCATCTGGCGGTTCTCGGGCCGGCGCCAGCTCTCGGGCCGCCTGACGGCGACGACCACCCTGGTCCCCTGCCCCACCGCCGAACTGATCGTCAGCGTGCCGTGGATCTTCTCGGCGCGCTCGCGCATGCTGATCAGGCCGAGCCCACCCTGGCGCACCGCCGCCGGATCGAAGCCCTGCCCGTCGTCGGCAACCGAAAGCTCCACGGTGCCCTCCTGGCTGTGCAGCGCTACGGTCACCCGCGAGGCGTATGCGTGCTTGAGCACATTGTTGAGCGCTTCCTGAGCGATCCCGTACAGCCCTTCGGTCAGGTCCGCCGGCAACGCGAGGGCCTCGTCTGCCACCAGTTGGGCCTTTACGCCGGCCCGTCGCTCGACCGCGCTCAGGCGGTAGTCCAGCGCGCCCACCAACCCCTGATCGTCGAGGGCCGCGGGCCGCAGCTGATAGACCAGCAGGCGCATTTCCTTGAGGGCCTGCACGGCCGTCTCGCTGATGCGCGGCAGGTACTGGCAGGCCGGCTCCAATTTGCCAGACGCGGCTTGCTGCGAGCCGGCGTCGGCAAAGAGGGTCAGGCCATAAAGTGCCTGTGTGACCGAGTCGTGAAGCTCGCGCGCCATCCGCTCGCGCTCCTCACGCAGCGCGGCTTCGACCTTCCGCCGATCGCTGATATCGCTGCCCATCGCCAGCACGCCCGTTGCTTTCCCCTGCTTGTCTGTGACCGGCGAATACGTCCACTCGCAGACGACGGTCCGGCCATCCTTGGTCAGATTCGTGTGGACATGCTGCCCTACGGCCTCCCCGGCCGTGAGGCTCTGCCATCTGCCATCGAGATCCGGTGTCAACTCCACCGGCAGGATCAGGCCATGGGCGCTCTTCCCGATGGCCTCCGCGGCCGTGAAGCCAAAGATGCGTTCCGCCGCCGGGTTCCAGGACTGGACACGCCTCTCGACGTCTGTCAGCACGCAGGCGATCGGCATCTGCTCGAACTGAAGTCGGAGGCGGTTCTCGCTCTCGCGCAGCGCTTCGAGCGCGGCTTCGTTCTGCGACTGGGCGCGCTTGCGCACGCTGATGTCTCGAGCCACGCTCACGTAGCCCTGGCCAACGCCACTGTCCGCCAGGGAGATGAGTGCACAATCGCAGGTCAAATCCGTGCCGTCCCGGCGATGCTGCTCGAGCTCGGCCCCGCCAGCGGCCCTCGCGCCTCAGGACCTCGCCCATCGGTTCAAGCTCCCGCCTGCTGATCCCGAGCTCCACCACTTCCGTAACCGGCCGTCCTAGGACTTCGCCGGCACGCCAACCGTACATGCCTTCGGCTGCGGGGTTCCACTCCGTGATCCGAAGCTGGGAGTCGGCGCCGATCACCGCATCGTTGACATTGGCGAGCAGGAAGCCGTGGTAGGCGGCTTGCTTTTGCGCCTGACGCTGCACTGTCACGTCACGGCTGATCTCCAGCGTGCCCGCTGCCTTTCCCTCGTCATCTCGCTGCAACGTCCAGCAGCTGCTGACAACGATCACGGCGCCGTCTCGCCGGGTGCGGGCCAGGTCACCGTCCCATCGCCCACGTTCCTTCAGCTCACGGTAAACCACGTCTTCGGAGCCCGGGAAACGGGTGCCCAGCAGGCTGTGCACCCGACTGCCCACCGCCTGCTCCGCGGTCCAACCATACACGCTTTCGGCGCCGCGATTCCAGTAGCGCACGCAGCAGGCCATATCGTGAACCACGATGGCGCTGCCCGTGAGGTCCAGCAGCTCCTCTTGCTCCCTGAGCCTGGCGCAGAGCTGCTCCAGCCCGATGGGCCGGGCCGTTGCCCCCTCACCACTCATGTGCCGGTTCGCCGCCGGCCGATGTGATGCATGCGGCCGCCTATTACGTCAATGTCGACCCTACTTATTATGTATCGGCCCCTTGCCCCTGCAAGCACATGAGGAGTTTGTACGTATCTTGACATAGTGCCTCGCCTCGTTGCCGCTGGGGCAGGATCGCCCACGCCTGTGGTATGCTGGTCTCGCCAAATGACCGATGGGAGGGAATCTGAACGGGCATCTGCCGGCATGGCTGAGGGCGTTGCTTCTGGCTCTGGCCCTGTCGCTGGCGGCCGGGACCGGCGCACCGGCCGCTCCGGCCGCTCCGGCAGACCAGACCCAGGTCATCTACGATGACGCGCTGGCGAGCGGCTGGGCTGACTGGTCCTGGGCGCAGGTGAACCTCGCCAATACCTCGCCGGTGCACAGCGGCACCCACAGCATCGCGGTGACCTACGGCGCCTGGCAGGGGCTGTACCTGCACAACCCGAACGTAACGACCCTGGGTTTCACCTACCTCCGCTTTTTCATCGACGGCGGCACGGCGGGCGGGCAGCGCATGAACCTGTTCGTGAACCTGCAGGCCTCCGGCCAGGACCAGGACGGCCCCGCCGTGGCCCTCACACCGCCGGCCGCGGGAAGCTGGACCGAAGTGCGCGTGCCGCTGGCAACGCTGAATCCGGCCGGGGTGACGATCACCGGCATCACCTGGCAGGACATCACGGGCGCCTCGCAGCCTGTTTTCTATCTCGACGATATTGGGTTCCTGGCCGTACAGGCAGCGGCCGCGCCGCAGCTCTCCGGCGGCAGCGTTTCCCCGCGCTCATTGCCCGCCGATGGCTCCACGCAATTCGTCGTGCGAGTCCACGCGGTCG
>CAWEHT010000206.1:0-11550 GCA_963808455.1 uncultured Chloroflexia bacterium
CATCGGCTATGTCCGGCATCACGTCAAAGTGGCGGGCTTTGTCGCGCCGACCCTGTTCACCGACGATGCCATTGCCCGAATCTTCGAATATACGAAAGGCTTGCCCCGCCGCATCAACCAACTGTGCACCACCGCGCTGATGGCCGGAGCCATCGAGCAAAAATCCATCGTGGACGAAACCACCATCCGCAAAGCCGTGGCCGAACTCGATCACGACTGAGCCTTTGCCTGCACCCACACTATGAGGCCCCGTGTTCCCCCGACGGGGCCTTTGCGCGGGCGGCATCCACCACCAACAGCTCCGGCCGCCGCCACCATTTTGTCCGGCTAAAGACCCAGGTGCACCATACATCGCGGCCTTCGCTGCCATGCAGCGCGGCCTTTTCGCGTTCCCGCAAAACTGGCACCGCGACCGCCTTCGATTAATCGAGCCGTGCACCTCCATCCAATTCAGCTGCCTACAACATCCGGCGCGAGCGAGAAGGCGTCATTCTGTGCTTTGTTGGCCCTCCAGGCGTCGGGAAGACATCCTTGGGCCAGTCGATCGCACGGGCCATGGGCCGCAAGTTCATTCGCCTGGCGCTCGGCGGCATCCACGATGAGGCGGAGATACGCGGTTTCCGGCGCACCTATATCGGCTCGATGCCTGGCCGGGTGATTCAATCGTTGCGCCGCGCAGAGACCAACAACCCAGTGTTCATGCTCGACGAAGTCGACAAACTGGGGCGCGATTTTCGGGGTGATCCGGCCTCGGCGCTGTTGGAGGTGTTGGACCCGGAGCAGAACGTCGAGTTCCGCGATCATTATCTGGATGTCCCATTTGACTTGAGCAAGGTGCTGTTCATCACGACAGCCAACTGGCTGGACCCGATCCCGCAGCCGCTGCTGGATCGGATGGAGGTCATCGAACTGCACAGCTACACCGAAGATCAGAAAGTTGCCATTGCCCAAGGTTTTCTGGTGCCGAGGCAGATCAAAGAGACGGGGCTGCGCGCTGGCGAGGTGAGCTTCGACGAGGGAGCCTTGCGTCGCATGGTGGTTGACTATACGCGGGAAGCGGGAGTGCGCAACCTGGAGCGTGAGATCGGCACCGTTTGCCGCAAGATTGCCGTGAAGACCGCCGAGGGGGGGGCTGCCATCGGGCCGGTGTTGGTGACCGCCGAGAATCTCGCGGACTACGTCGGCAAGCCTCGCTTCTTCATGGAGGTGGCGGAGCGGGTCGAAATCCCCGGTGTGGCGACGGGACTGGCCTGGACCCCTGTGGGCGGCGACATCATGTTCTTCGAGGCCACGCGCATGCCGGGGAGCAAAGGCTTCATGGTGACGGGTCAGCTCGGCGACGTGATGAAGGAATCGGCCCAGGCGGCCATGAGCTGGGTGCGGAGCAGGGCCACGAACTACGGAATTGACCCGGATTTCTTTGCACACACGGATATCCACCTGCATATCCCGGCCGGGGCTACTCCGAAGGATGGACCCAGCGCCGGGGTGACAATGGCCACCGCACTTCTGAGCTTGTTGACCGGGCGAGCGGTGCGCAAGGATGTGGCCATGACCGGCGAGATCACACTGCGCGGGCAGGTGTTGCCAGTTGGCGGCATCAAGGAGAAAGTCCTGGCCGCAAGCCGGGCAGGCCTGACGACAGTGATTCTACCGAAGCGCAACGAGAAAGATCTGGACGAAGTGCCCGAGCAGGTGAAGGATAGGATGCGCTTTGTCTTCGCCGAGACTGTCAGCGATGTCGTGCAGGCCGCGCTGGAGCCCCAGGCCCGGCAAGATGGTGCAGAGCCCGAGGTCGGGGGGCGTGGTCAGGAACCGGCCGCACCGGACAATCAGCATGAGATTCAGCCGGTGCTAGAGCCGCAGGTCGCCCGCAAAGCGGAGTAGCTGCCCGCCCGCAGGCAGCTTCGGCAAGGCGTAAGGGGCGAGTGGGGACAGGGAAAGCACCTGCTCCCTGCTCGCTGGGCCAAAATTGAAGGCTCCTTGTGCGCTGTTCGCGCCCTGTATGCTCAGCCCCGCCGCATTAGTTGACAAAGCGCCAATTCTAAACATAATAGTGGTAGCGTTGATCCGCGAGCATGGCTGCCAGTGTTGCGTATGTGCGGCATGCCCTGTAAACGAAAGGAGAGAATGTATCTTTTGTGCCAGCTAACAAACGAATAACGAAAAGCCAGCGGGTTGCTGAGGGGACTTGGCGCCGGGTCGATTTGCACCTGCATACTCCAGCATCGGCGGATTGGTTGGAGCCGGGTGTGACCTTACTACAGTGGCTGGAAAAGGCTGAATCCCGTGGGCTTGACATGGTGGCGATCACCGATCACAATACTGTAGATGGGGTCGCCCGCCTGAGGGCGGAGATTGAGCGTCTCACGTGGCTGGAGAGGACTGACCGTCTCCGGCCCGACGAGCGCCGTGATCTGGACGAGTACCGCCGTCTGGGCGAAAAGCTTCTCGTGCTGCCGGGATTCGAGTTCACGGCCACATTTGGATTCCACGTTCTGGCGATCTTCCCTCCCGAGACTTCAATTAGAGCCCTTGAGTTGCTCTTGCTCCGTCTCAATGTGCCCGAGGCCAAGCTGACGGACGGCAGCACTGAGGTAGGTGCTACCGCTGATGTACTGACGGCCTATCGCCTTGTCCGTGAAGCGGGGGGGGTGGTAATCGCTGCGCATGTGAACAGCACGCACGGGGTAGCGATGCGCGGCGTCAATTTTGGTGGGCAGACAAAGATCGCCTTCACCCAGGACCCCAATTTGCACGCCCTCGAAGTGACCGACATGGGGAGCAAGAGCCGCCGGTCAACCGCCAAGTTCTTCGATGGCTCCAAGCCTGAATACCCGCGGCGCATGCACATCCTGCAAGGGTCGGATGCCCACCGCCTGACGCGCGACCCCAAAGACAAGAATCGCCTGGGCATCGGCGAGCGGGTCGCTGAAGTTTGTCTACCCGAGGTCAGCTTTGAGGCGCTGAAGATGGTGCTGGAGAGCGATGACTACACTCGCATCCGGCCATATGCTCCGGACTCGGCTGAGCCCTTTGATCTTGTCCAGGTGGCACGCGACGAGGGTAACACGATTGTCCAGGCTTTCCACGAAAGCATGGTTCAGCAGGTTGGGAGGCTTGGGAAGATCCTCGCCGATGTCGTGGCATTTGCCAATACGCGCGGTGGCGCGATCTATATTGGGGCCAGCGTGTCCCGGAGGGGCCAGCCTCGCGGCGTGGAAAATGCCGATCAGGCGGTTGGGCTGCTGAAACGAGAGATCGAGCGCAACATCACACCTCTTCTGGATGCGCGGGTGGACATCGTGCAAAGTCAGGGCGCGACGATCTTGCGCATAGTCGTGCCGGACGGGGCGGAGAAGCCATACGCCCTGGGGCAGCACGCGTATCTATGTGCGCCAGGAGGGCGATACCAACGAGGCAGTGCGCGATGAGATCGTCTCGCTGGTCTTGAGCCAGTACGGGCCGGGCGCCGGCCCGCCGGCCAAGGCGCCCCTCGAAGCGCCACCCGTTGCATCGGACGGGGACGGGCTGAACAGTGCCGAAGTGGTGGAAGCGACGTTGGACATCGTGTCAGACGGTCAGGTTCCAGGCGGGTCATTGCCGGGCATCGGGGTTGAGGTACTCAAGATTGAAGAGCGCAAGGGTACCCGGTACTACAGCATACGTGACCTGCGCAATGGCAATGTCATCCACAACGTCAGCAAGTCTTCGGCCCGCAAGCTTTGGAGCTACGCTATCCAACAGCACACTTCAAACCCGGTGAACTTCGAGAAGGTCGCCTGGAATGGTGATCTGGGCCTATGGCAGGTCGCGCGGCGGGCCAAGCGCCTACGCTATGATCTCGTGCTGCGCGAGCCGGCCGGCGATTGCCGGGTCTTCTACGGGGTTACAGCCGATGGCATGTTCGGCCCCTGGCAGCAATTCCTGCAAGGCGAGGATAGGGCCGAGTAGCTGCGGCACGTTGGAGAGTTGCACAAAAGCCCCTGTTCACAGGAAGAGGGGCTTTATTGTGGGGCTGTGCGGCTTTGATGGGCACGCGCTGGGCTCAGTTGAAAGGCAGAATGTAGAAAGCCAGGACGACGACTATGCCGAACAACGCCACGTCGATTTGCAGTGGCCGGTCTCTCAAGACCACGATGTCGGGCGGGTCGGTCTCGCCCTTGACATGGATCAGGTAAAGGTAGCGGAAGAGCCCGTAGATGACACACGGCACGGTGAGCATCATGGTATGACTGGGTGGCAAGTTGGGCGCGGAGAAGGTGTATAGTGCGTAGGCCATCACGGTGCTGGCGCTCACCAACGCCAGCATCTGGTCGAGAAAGCGCAGGGTGTACTCCTGAAGGATGGTTCGGGTGTTGCCTACGCTATCCTTGAGGAGCACAATTTCTTGGCGGCGCTTGCCCAAAGCAAGAAAGAGCGCCAGGAGTGTCATGCACATGTAGATCCAGGGTGAGAAGCGGTCGGCCGACACGGCGAGCACGCCACTTGCCACACGCAGCACAAAGCCGGCCGCTATGGCCATCACATCGAGGATCACGAGGTTCTTGATCCAGAGAGAATAAGCGATCATCAGCAGCAGATAGCTAGAGAGAAGGACGACTTGCCCTTCGCCGAGCCACAAGGCGGGCGGCACTGTGATGAGAATCAGGATGGCAGCGCCGATCCCCGCCACCCTGGGCTGGAGCTCGCCAGCCGGAAGAGGACGACTGCACTTGCTGGGATGGAGGCGGTCTTTGTCGATGTTGACCAGGTCATTGATAATATAGACGACGCTGCAGATCAGGCAAAAGAGCACGAAAGCGGTAAGCGTGCGGAAGAAATAGCGGTTGAAGAGCGTCCCGTTGAAGAATAGCTTCTGATCGAAGAATAACGCAGCCCAAACGAAGATGTTCTTGGTGTATTGCTTGGGGCGCATCGTCTTGACGAAAGGCTTGATTTGCGCCAACAAAGTCGGTTCAGAAAGTTCCATTTCCGTCGCTCGGCTCATGGTCCCTGGGGCCCTCCGTGCCCAAATATACCGCACTGTAGATGGGACGTCAAACCCCGTACAAGAAGGGCCGCGCTTAGAAAGGCTCTGGTGTCTGGTCATGGAGGTAGACTCGTGAACTCAAAATTGGAGACCGTGTGGCGATCGGCGGGGATGCTGCAGGCGCAGGTTATCCGTGGCAAGCTGGCAAGCGCAGGTGTGCCCGTCTTCTTGAAATACGAAGCGATCGGGCAAATCTTTGGTCTGACCGTTGACGGCCTGGGGCTGGTCGAGGTGCAGGTGCCCACGGATTGGGTGGAGGAGGCCACGTTGTTGCTTTCTGAAGACCTGGGTGAGGAAGGGCAAGAGTAGCCATGAGGACGGGGCAGGATTTGCTATCGAGTCCCTTTTTTTGTCCTGAGCGGCCTGATCTGGTATATTTGTGTTTTGGAGTTACAAAGGGCTTTGCAAGGAGTGCGTGCGTGTGATTCAACGCAAGACGCAAACGGCTGAGTACTGGCAATCGTTTACCCTGACCGCGGATGATGTCAACTTCCTACGCAACCTGTTGCAGGATGCCCAGGAGCCTCTCACCACCGAGCGGCTCGCGCTCGCGCTGGTTACGGAACGTGTCAGACGGGAAGAGGCGGAGATCCGTGGAGATCTCAACCGAGGCCGACTCTACATGCCCAAGAACGCCTATGCCATCGGGGACAAAGTTATCTTCCCGGCTCTGGATTTCCGTTTGGGTGAAGTGGTGACGCTGCGCCCCGGACAGAACCCGGAGTATGGGGAGTTTGACGTGATCACCGTGGATTTTGGGCCTGATCGCCGCCACCGCTCATTTGCTGCTCGTTTGTCCGCGCCACACAAGCTGAACATTGAGCCGACGGAGTTGGTCACGGGGGGCGACCTGGCAAGCCCGGACAGGCTCCTGGCAACCGTAGCCCACAATATCCCGGCTTGCACGGTTGGCGAGTTATCGAAGCACCCAGCATTTGCCACCTTCGAGAACCGCTGGCTCTCGCGTGATTTGCTGGCCGAAGTGCACGTGGGCCATCTGAACATCGCCGAAGCGCTCATCGACATGAGGGCGCAACCGATCGAGACGAGGGCCCTGATCCAAGAATTTGATCTGCCTACCGAGATCAATCCGGAGGTGCTCGCCTTTTCGGTCCAGAGCGCGCTGGCTGCGGACGAACGCTTCGATCAGGTTGGGCAAGACGAGGTGCGACGCTGGTTTCTGCGCCGGCTGGAGGCTCCAGAAGCGCTGCGCCCACCCGATCTTCTGCGCTACACACCGGCGCCTTATGACCACGACGCGCTGACGGTGGAGTTGCTGCAGCTTGAGTGGGAATTAGACGATGAATGGAGTGAGTCTGTCACGCCCCCACAAGCGTCTCGCGTCAATTTGCCTGCTACGACGCAGTTGCTGATCTACCCGCACCTCGCGTCTGGCACCTTGCCCTTGAGCAGCCGGAGCCGCCCTTTCTTTCCTGCGGGCCATGGCGAACGGGTGATGATCACGTTTGTTGATGGCCGGTGGGGCCAGCGCTTTCCCGGCTGGGTCGTGCCCGGTGGGCGGTATGTGGCAGGCCTGCGAGCGTGGTACGAACAGCATAAGCTGCCGGCAGGGGCCTATCTTGTGTTGGAGCGGCGGGACGACCCCACGGAAGTGGTGGTGGACTTTCGGCCGAAACGCATGAAGCGCGAATGGATGCGCATGGCAGAGATGGCGGAAGGCAATCGGCTGGACTTCCAGATGCGCAAGCAGGCCGTCTCATGTGAGTACGATGAGCATGTCATCATCGGCGTCGAGCAGGAGGAGGCTATTTCGCGGCTTCAAAAGAGCCCTGCGTACGCCGAAGCGCCGATTGCTGAGCTCGCCTTCGGGGTTTTCATGGACCTGGCCGGGCTCAGCCAGCAAGGCACCGTGCACGCCAAGACGCTGTACAGCGCTGTGAACGTCGTGCGACGATGCCCACCTGGGCCGATCTTTGCCGTGTTGGCTTCGGATCACCGGATCCAGAGTGTTGGCGACGGTGGCTACCGGTTGGCTGCCGAGTTAGGGCAGTGAGCATGTCATGTGCATGGATACTGGCCCCTGTTCCAGGGCTTGACAAGAGGGTACATGATGCCAATCAAGTGGAAGCGCCCATCGCTCGAGACTAAGTTTCACATCGATTATGGGTGGTGGGAAGCCACAGGAAAGGACCTCCGGGTCGCCGTGCGAGGGCAGCTTTGTAGCGAGTGCCAGGCCCGCTTCCCTGATCATCGCAACACGGAGTCGGTAGATTGGGTTGACCCGGATTCGGCTGAGGTCGTGCAGGCCGATGCGCTGCTCCAGTGCCTGCGCAGCGAGTGTGCCGAGAAGCCCGACTTCATCAGTCGCAACAACCCGCTAATTACCAATGTCTTCCGACTGCTCCTCTTGGGGGGCAACCAGCCGCTGACCCCTCGCCAGATGCACGAGCGCATTCCCTGGCAGGAGCCCGAGACCATCCTACGGACCCTGGCAAGCGGCACCGTATATATGGGGATCCGTCCGAACCTGGAAGACTAAGGCCTAGGGCCACGCTTTCAGACCCGCTCCAGCCGTTTCATTGCCTCGCTGGGTGTGCAGGGTTCATCTTGTAGCCGCAAATAAAGGTAGCGAAAGATGTCGCGCACGATCGCCGTCACGGGGACGGCGATCAGCATTCCCCAGATGCCCGCGATTTCGTTGCCCGCCACGAGCACGACCATGATCACTGCCGGATGCAACTCTACCGCCCGTCCGGCGATGCGTGGCGCCAGCACGACGTTCTCGATCTGCTGAATACCCACAAAAAGCAGCAAGGTCCAAAAGGCCAGGATGGGCGATTGGACGATCGCTACCAGTAGCGCTGGGATAGCTCCCAGCGTGGGTCCAAAGAAGGGCAACAATTCGAAAAGCCCGGCCATGAGACCCAGGATGGCGGGAAATGGCACACGGAGCAAGGTCAGCCCGGTGGAAGCCATCACCCCTATGGCCAAGGCCAACAACAGCTGGCCCCGGATGTATGATCCCAGGACAGTGTCAACCAGGCGCCAGATGTTTACGACATCGGCGCGCAGGAGCACCGGCACGGTGTTGATCAAGGCATTGGCGATGCGGCGCCGATCGTACAGGATATAGAAGAGCCAGAACGGCAGGATGATGATGCCGAAGATGAAGCTCAGAGTCGCAGTGACCAGGCTGAACGTGCGGGTGACCGTCACCTGGGCAGCCGAGCCGATCATGTTTCCGATCTGGCGCAGGTCCTGCTCGGTCTGAGTTTGGATTGGCGGCGGCACATACGCGTAGTACCAGCGCAAGACTCGTTGGCCCAGGTCTTGCATCTGATTGAGCATGTCGCCGCGCATGGCCCACAGGTTATTGAACTGTTGGATCAGCACGGGCACGAACATGGAGATGACCAGCGCGATCAAGCCGAACACCGCCATATAGACGATCAGGATGGCCAGGGCCCCGGCCAACGAGCGGCGTTTCAACACGCGTCTGCAAGGCGCAGTCAAGCCAGTTGATGGCCGGCAGCAGCAGGTATCCCACCCCCAGGGCGATGCTGTAGGGCACAAGGACGCCGTGCGTGGCCCTGAGCACCAGGAACAATAGCGAGATGAGGACCAGCACCAACAGCGTTCGGCTGCGGCGGCGCCATTCGCTATCTTGCATGAAGTCTTGCATCAACGATGGCTCCAATCACAGCAGAGCGCCTTGGATCCAGCCAGCCAGCAGTTCAGGGCTGGGGGCTGGGCCGCCGGCTTTCAGGCAGACGAGGAATTCAACGTTGCCGGCCGGGCCGATGACCGGCGAGCGTATGATGCCGGATGGGGCCAGGCCGCTTGCGGCCGCTTCGTTGAGCACACGCTCCATCACGGCGCGATGAATGGCCGGATCACGCACGACGCCTCCTTTTCCTACGAGCGCTCGACCGGCCTCGAACTGCGGCTTGATCAAGGCTACTGCCTGGCCCCTCGGGGCGAGCAGGCCAGCGACGCGCGGGAGGACCAGACCCAGGCCGATGAAAGATACATCGACGGTGGCCAGCTTGACCGGCTCAGGCAAGGAAGCCAGGTAGCGGACGTTGGCCCGCTCCATGACGACGACGCGCGGGTCCTGGCGCAGGCTCCACGCCAGTTGGCCGTGGCCCACGTCGATCGCGTAAACCCGGGCGGCGCCGTGTTGCAGCAGGCAATCCGTGAAGCCGCCGGTCGAAGCGCCCACATCCGCGCATACCCAGCCCTCGATGGCCAATTGAAACGCGTCGAGCGCCGCCTCAAGCTTGAAGCCTCCGCGGCTCACGTAGCGCTCGCCGGCGCGCACGTCCAGCGAAGCATCGGGCGCCATCAACCGGCCGGGCTTGTCGATCACCTGTTCACGACTCAGCACCTGGCCAGCCAATATCAGTCCGCGGGCTTGTGCGCGAGTCTCGGCCAGCCCGCGGGCAACCAGCAACTCATCGAGCCTTTGTTTGTGTGGCGTTTGCTGCATAAGGGAACCCCGATTCGCCTGTGCCCAGCCTGTGCCAGTTCGAGGGGCCAGCCGCCTTGTGATTGTACAGGGAGTACACGTGGCCTGTCAACGAAAACGAGTCTACTCTGAATTCGTCTCTTGCGGCACCTACCCCGCGCTGGTATAATGAAAAGGTTTGCTGGCGGAGAAACGGAGAATGTGGATGCCATCGATTGCCGAACGCCTGGAAAACCTGCGCAAAGCGATTCGATACCACGCCCATAGGTACTATGTGCTTGACGACCCCGAAATCAGCGATGCCCAGTATGATGCTATCTGGCACGAGCTGGAGCGCCTGGAGTCGGAGCATCCCGAGTTAGTGACGCCGGACAGCCCCACCCAACGTGTGCCCGGGGCACCTGCCCAGCAGTTTGCCAAAGTTAGCCATCCGTGCCCGATCCTGAGCCTGCCCAATGCTTTCACCCCTGAAGAGCTCACGGCGTGGCGCGAGCGTTTCTCTCGCGTGCTGCCCAGCGCGCTCCGCTCGGAGATCGGGTATGTGGTCGAGCCGAAAATCGACGGCCTGACCGTCGTGTTGCACTATGATCGTGGTCGCTTCGTTCTGGGAGCCACACGCGGCGACGGCCTGGCCGGTGAGGATATTACACCGAACCTGCGGACGGTCAGCGCTGTGCCGCTGGCCATACCGCTTCTGAACGAAGAGCCTAACCTGCGCGCCCCCCAACGACTCGTGGTGCGCGGCGAGGCGTATACGCCTGTCAAGGACTTTGAGATTTTCAATGCCGAGCTCAAGGCACAGGGCGCTCGCACATATGCCAACCCGCGCAACTTCGCAGCTGGCTCCCTGCGCCAACTCGACGCGCGTGTCACGGCGAAGCGCCCGATCAAACTATGGGTGTATCAGATCCTGGTTCTGGAAGCGCCCGGCGTGGGCACGCCTGCCACGCAGTGGGACGCCCTGGCCTACCTGCGCACATTGGGCTTCCCGGTCCAGCCCGGGAATACGCGGTTGGAAGAGTGGAAGGCCGTGCTGGAGCGCTGCGCAACCTGGGGCATGACAGAGCGCCCTGGCCTGGGGTACGAGGCGGATGGCCTCGTCATCAAGATCGACGATTGCTCTGTGCAGGAGCGTCTCGGCTACGTAGGCCACGACCCGCGCTGGGCCATCGCCTACAAATATCCGGCGGAGGAAGCCGTGACGCGGCTGGTGGAGATCAGGGTCAACGTGGGACGCACAGGCACCTTGAACCCATATGCAGTCCTCGAGCCGGTGCAGATAGGCGGGGTAACAGTCTCGACGGCAACGTTGCACAATGAGGATTATATTCGTGACAAGGACATCCGTGAGGGTGACCGGGTGGCCGTAAAGCGCGCCGGGGAGGTAATTCCTCAGGTGCTGCGCCCCATACTGGAGCTCCGCACCGGGCAGGAGCGACCATGGCGCATGCCCGACCGTTGCCCGGTCTGCGGCCAGCCGGCGATACGGCTGCCCGGAGAAGCGGCGTGGTATTGTGCGAATAACGCCTGTCCGGCGCAGCTCGTCCGTGGCATCGAACATTTCGTCAGCCGGGGCGCCATGGACATCCAGGGCCTTGGCATTCGCCAGGCAGAGTTGTTCGTGGCCAAGGGTTATGTCGGCGACCTATCTGACATTTACTTTCTCGACCCGGCCCGGCTGCTCGAGCTCGAGGGGTACGGCGAGAAGCGGGTCAACAACTTGATGGCCGCGATCACGGCTTCGAAAGCCAGACCTCTGGCCCGCCTGTTAACAGCTCTAGGGATCAGGGGCGTGGGTGAAGTGGTGGCCGAGACGCTGGCGGAGCACTATCAAAGCGTCGAGGCACTGATGCAGGCTCCTTTGGCAGAGCTCGAGTCCGCCCCCGGCATCGGGCCAGTGCTGGCGAAAAGTATCCACGACTGGTTCGCAGCCGGCCCCAACCGCAGGGTGATTGAGAAGCTGGCAGCGGCAGGCGTGGAGGCGGCCCGGCACCCAGCGGCATCAATGCCGCCACCGCAAGAGAGCGGCCCTCTCTTAGGACTCGCCTTCGTCATCACAGGGACCTTGCCCGGGCTCAGCAGGGAGGCC
>CAWEHT010000207.1:0-4866 GCA_963808455.1 uncultured Chloroflexia bacterium
TTAATCGCCATGCAAACACCACCGATGCAGCGGTTCGGCAGGCGGCGGTGGTGTGCCTCATACAGCTCAAGTGCCTGAACGAAGAAGTCGCAACTCGCGCCATGGGCGACCCATCCGTGGGCGTGCGTTTCGCGGTAGCGAGAAGCGCCTGCTCGACGCAGCCACTGTGGCCCGGCTAGCAGCCGTAGCCATTGAGGACAACAGTAGGGATGTCGCCGCAGCAATGCTGGAGAGCTTTAGCCAAGGGTGGGCGACAGTGGATTGGGAGCCATTCACTCGTCAGCTACTCGCCGAGCTTATCGTCCGGCCGCACGGCCGCTCAGATGACAACTTTAGTTCTGAAATGGCAGTCGCGGCGGTTGAAGCCGCGGGGCAGCGCAACCCCCGGGTCAGAGGTCAGGCCCTGAGACAGCTTCGCGACCTCGCATACGAGTCCGCGGGCGGCGCCCGCAGTCGAAGCGTCGTCACCGCAAGCAAGCTCGACGTGGACGAGTTCCGGGCTCTGGTCAGCGAGCGGGCCGCCACGAATCCCGAAGCCGCGAGGGACATCGTCGCCTTTCTCGGAGTTCGTAGCCAGACAGAGGCATTAGCCCAGCGAATACAACGAACGGACCCTCGCGACGTGCAGGCCATTGCGGCCACGCAGGTAGAGCTCTTGGACAACTACTACAGGGACGTGTTGCGCCAGGCCAACACAAGCTTTCTCTCTGCCGTCATTGCAGCGGCTGTCGGGCTTGGCTGTTTGATTGCGAGCCTGGTCCTGCTCTTCGCTGTGGGCGTTCAGAACGTACCCGCTATTCTCACGGGCGTCAGCAGCGTCATTTCGCAGTTCATTTCGGCCACACAGTTCTACCTTTACGCTCAGACAAGCAAGCAATTGGCATACTTTCACACACAACTGAACCAAACGGAGCGCTTTTGATAGCCAACAGCGTGTGTGAGTCGCTGGAAGGGAGCGCAAAGCAAGACACGCGGGCGGAGCTGGTCAAGCTCATCGTGACTTTTCAGGCAAGCGATGAGAATACAAGGAAAAACGACGCAGCGGACCGCGCGGGCTAAGGCCGCCTTCAGGAGCCAACGCTCATGTCTCCTTACTCAGGCCTCCGAAGGCCGGCCTGAGAAGGCCGACGGTGTCATGCAACGCCTCAAGCAGAAATTGTCCTGATTCAAGGTGACCAGGCACCACTCTCCGGGCTTGTTCCGGCCGGAAACAGCCGGACGCCGCGGTCGCGAAGCAAATAGGCACCCAATCCATCGCTCGCCAGCCAACACGGCCAATTGGACGAGTTACCACACCCTTGACTGGGACGAGATTGACGGCATGGACGGGCTCGCCTTTGAAAACCTCGTCGCGTTACCACAGCACCACCGTGGTTTCGGCCATCGAGCGGTAGTGTGCAGAAAAAGAACCTGTTCGACGGTGAGAAAGATCACCTGGCCGGGGCTTCCAGTGCCGGCCGAGGGCGTTCGATAGGCTCGGACACGGCAAGCCTCGCGACCCGCTCTCACCGCGTGTCGGCAAGCGCGCGGACACAGATCGCCGCCGAGCCTCAGCCCGGCGTGCACGAGCCGCGCTGCGATGCGGCAGCCCGCCCGAGGACTGCTCTTGTTCTCCTCTGATGGCAGATTCGGTCAATTGATCTATCGGTCATATGACCGAATCGAAGTCAGGCAATGGCCAGCTTCTATCCCGAATACCCGCAACGGCGTTTCACAGACCGCGCAAGTGAACTCGACACATTGGGCCGCTTCGCCGCCGATCTGCGCGACGGGCAGCCTCGACACGTCGCCGTTTTTGGCCTCCGGCGCATCGGCAAGACGGGGTGCCGGCCCGCGCCTGGAAGCCGCCAACATCGAAGACCAGGTGATCGTCGCGGTGCTCAGCTGCTCTTAGGGGCAAGCGACGTGCCCCGGCTAAGGGGACACTGATGGGTTTGCCAGGTTGTCGAGGCTGTCGCGCAAAGCGTCCCGCAACGCCTTGTCGCGTGGATCATTCCACAGGCTGAAGCCAACTCTGTTGGGCGCATACGCATAGCCGATCTGAGCATCCGGATCGGCACAGCCAAATGCGCCGCCGACGCCGGGCGTACCAAAGGCCTTTTCGTTGACTCCAAAGGGACTCGCGAATCGAAATGGATGCCAACTCAATCCCCCTTAGCAGCTTGACAGCTGCCTCATCGAGGCATAGAATAGTCTATGATGGATAAGATATCTAAGTCAAGGGGCTAGGAATGGCTGTTTGCTTACCGTCGAGCCAGGTGCAACAAAATTTCGGAGCGGCCATGGACCGGGCCATGGACAACGATGATGTCGTGGTGGAAAGATATGGTGTGCCGCGGGTTGCCATTGTGAGCTACAGGCGCTACCAGAAGTTCCTGGAAGCCGAGCGTGAGCTGCTGCGCACGCGCCTGCAGGCGGCATCGGCGGCGGTGTCGGCGCGCGCGGCTCACTTGAGCGATAGGGAGGTGACGGATTTGATTGAGCAAGCGCGTGTCGAAGCCAACCAGGGGTGAGCCAGGTGCCACCCGACGAAGACACCGGCGCGCCGATCCGGGTGGTCATTGATACCAGTTGCCTGCTGCGCTACCTGATCCGGCCAGGATCGGCCATCAAGCAATTGATCGAGATTTGGCTGCTCGAAGACCGCATCCAGTTCGTAACGTCCCCCGAGTTGCTTGCCGAGCTGCAAGATGTCCTTGGCAGAAGCCGCATGCGAGCCATCATCCAGCCTGATGAGGCCGGGGCGCTGGTGGATACGGTTCGCAACAAGGCCGAGATCCTGCCGCCCCTGGGACCCGTCCCGCCTTATTCACGGGATGCAAAGGATGACAAGTTTGTTGCGTGCGCGATTGCCGCTCGAGCTGCCTGCTTGATCACCGTAGATCGTGATTTGCTCGCATTGGGCAGCATCGGCGACGTCGCCGTCATGGAGCCGCACACGTTCCTCGCGCAGGCCGGCCAACCCCGTGGCCCTGCCTGAGGTTTTCCTGATGGCGGGGGCCGGCCAGGCCTCCGCGTCAGGCATGCAATCCTGGCGCAGGGCCGGTGGATCTGCTGGCGCGAGGGGCACCACCAAGAGGGGGCGCCACGCCGCTCTCTTTGCCCCCTACCTGGCCCACAGCGCCGGCCAGTAGGTCTGCCATGTCAAGGTCACTGGGGCCACCCAGCAGGGCTTTTACATCCTCGGCACCCAGCGGATGTGGCCGCGACCTGCCTGCCCCCCCGGCATGAAGGGTACCCCGAAGAGGCATTTCCAACCACCCGTGCCCGGGCGCTGTAAAGGCCCTGCTCCGCAGCATCAGAAAGGCATGCCTTGCAGGCCCTGAATACCCTTGATGGCTGCGACCTCTCCTGCGTGGCTCGCCGTGTGCGCTGCCAAGATGGCGAGCAACTTTGCGACCGTGATCGGGCGGCCAAAGTAGTTCACCGGCCGTTCGAGGTCGGAGTCCGTGAGCCGCGCCAGGCAATCGTTGGTGGCGTTACAAACCGCCTCGGCGTACTGCAGGAGGGCCGCGACGTGCATTTGGGCCTGCCTGGCCTCCTCCACCCGCCGTTCGGGCTGGGCGGCTGGGCGACCCCGATCTCGGCCGCCCAGCCGCCCGTCTCCCAGAGGCTTGGGCAGTTCTGCAGCAACCGGTGGATGAAGATGTCTTCCGCCGCCACCGTGTGCAGAAAAATGGCCTTGATCGGGCTGATCGTTCCCGGCGGCATCCAGTTGATGTGCTCGTCGGTGACGCCGGCGATGGCGTCGTTGTTGCATCTGCGGGCTAAATCGAGCTGCTGGCGGATGATCTCAGAGGTGCTCATGCGGTCTCCTGGCTTCCTTATGGCGAACGCGACGAAATGCAACCCGACCAGCGTCTCCGCCAAGCGGCGCACTTCCGGGACCGCCGGTTGCGCCAGCGAGGGTTCAGCCCTGGCTGGCTTCGTCACCAATATCAAAATGCGAGACAACCGCTCTGACGATGAAATGCGGTCCGCATCTGGGATCCCGACGATAACGGGCGCATCGATCATCGCCGCTGCGAGGCCGCCCATCCTTCGTTGTATTTGGAGAAGAAGGCGTCATAGTCGCCTCGCTGAGCGAAGCGCATAGGTTTTGCGCCTTCGACCACGATTTCGGTCCGCGCCGGAAAGCTCGTAAGGATCGACATCGCTTCAGCGATGTATTGATTCAAAGGCATCGCTTTGGGGTGCATGCCCCGTTTGCCCTGCAACTCGGTCTGTACCCAGGGCGGCACGATTTCGATGACCTGGACAGAGGTGTCCCTGAACTGGAAGCGCAGCGATTGAGTATAGGAGTGGATGGCCGCCTTGCTTGCACTGTAGGTTGGAAGCATTGCCGCAGGCACCATCGCGAGGGCCGAAGAGACATTCAGTATTGCGCCGCGCGGGTTGGCTCATGAGTTGCCGGATCAGCGCAGCAGTCAGTCGGATCGGACCAAGCAAGTTCGGTATTGATCGTAGCTTCGGCATCAGAGATTCGCCCGAGGTCAGGTCTTCCACCCGCTGGATCCCGGCATTGTTGATGAGCACGTTCAGCTTCGGAAAGCGCGCCAGTACTTCGTCGGCAAAAGCCCGCACCCCGGTCGCACTTTCCTGATCGAATACCAAATATTCCATGCCTGGGTTTCCGCAATGGTTGCCCGAGTAAGTGCCTCACGCCTGGCTGCGATGATGACGTTGTTCCCGGAGGCATGAAATGCTTCTGCCAGGCCCCGGCCGATGCCGGAACCCCCGCCTGTGATCAGGATGGTATTGTTGGTGATCTTCATTCGTTTTCCTCTTCGCACCAAAAGTTTCGGAGTTACATCATCCGAGGTATGGTGCGAGTTCTTCGAAATAGCTGATGACATCATCGGCCAC
>CAWEHT010000208.1:0-31788 GCA_963808455.1 uncultured Chloroflexia bacterium
GGCCCAGGGCCGCGGTGGCCAGGACGGTCTGCAGGCGCGTGGCCTGGTCGGCCGGCAGGCTATCGCTGAGCAGCACGGCCACCGACAGGCGCTTGACCGATCCAGGTGCCTGCGTGACCGTCTGCGTGACCTTTGAAAGCTCGTAATTCGTGGTCACGTCGCGCTTGGAGTAACCGCTGTTCGTGATCGCCTGGCTTGCGGGATAGATGGGCAGGCTGTTGCTGTTTTGACCGGGCACGCCGCTCGCCCCCACCCCTGATCCATTGGAGTTCTCTTCGTCCACCTGCTGGCTGCGCACGACCCCCGTGTTGTCGGTTACCGGCGCGTAGGTCTCGCTGCTGGTTTGCTTCTGATCCCAGTTGAGGGTCGCGCTGACTCGTACGATGCCCTGGTTGGGACCGATGGCCTGATCGAGGACAGCCTGCAGCCGCTTCTCCATATCGCTCTCGTAGGAATGTTCCACGTCGAGCTGTGAGCTGCCTCCCTGCAGCGAGCTCGACGCGGTGTCGCCGCTCCCGGCCTCAGAGAGCACGTTGCCTGCGGTATCGACAAGCGTGATGTTGTCTGGTTTCAGCCCTTCGACGCTGCTGGCCACCAGGTGGGTGACTGCCTGGATCTGGCCGCGGGTCAGATCCGTGTCGGGCTTGAGTTGGACCACAATCGACGCTGACGGACTGTCCTGTTGTGAGGTATAGATATTGGCATCAGGGATGACCAGATTGACCTTGGAAGAGGCCACAGGAATTCCAGATTGTCGATCGTCCTGGCCAATTCTCCCTCAAGGGCCCTTTGGTAATCCAGTTTCTGCATGAAATCCGTCATGCCAAGGTTACCCAGCTGGCTGCTGTCAAAGAGCTCGAAGCCAACGGTGCTGCCTTTGGGCAACCCTTGTTTGGCCATCTGGAGCCGCACGTCATAGACCTGTCGCTGCGGCACCTCGATGGCCGAGCCGCCCTGTGCCAGCTGATATGGGATCTTCAGTGACTTTAGCTGGTCCACGACGTCTGCCGCATCCTGGTCACTCAAGCCACTAAAAAGGGTGGCGTAGTCCGGCTGCTGGGCCAGGATGACCGAGTAGAAGGCGAGCGCAAGGGCCACCACGCCGGCGCCAATAATGCCGGCTCGTTGTAGCGACGTCAGCCGGCCCCAGGCGTTCTTCAGCTTTGCCTGCCAGCCTTGCTCCTGGCCATTCACTCAACTGCCTCCCGACCTAGACCGACATCTTCATGACTTCTTGATAGGAGTCGACCAGCTTGTTGCGCACCTGCACGGTCAGCTGCATCGCCAGGCTGGCCTCTTCCACCGTCATGAGCGCGCTGTGCAGATCGGTGCTCTGGCCGCTCGCAAGTTGCGTCGAGGCCGTATCCGCCGACTGTTGCAGCTGGTCTACCTGCTCCAAGGCGTCGCTCAATACCTGGCCGAAGCTTGAACTGCCGCTGCTGGCGGCATTCGTTGTCGCGGACGTGCCCGTCGAGGGGATGATCGAAAGCGTGCTGGAAAGGCCACTCGTTGGGGTTATCGCGGGCATGGCTCAACTCACCCTTGTGTGATCGTGAGGGCCTTCTCGGCCATGGTCTTGCCGGCTTGCAGCGCCACCACGTTGGCGTCATAGGCTCTGGTAGCCGACATCATGTCAATCATCTCGGTGGAGATATCCACATTCGGATAGGTCACGTCGCCCTGAGCGTTGGCATCCGGGTTGCCGGGATCGTGCACCGTGTTGCCCGGCCGCGTGTCGGTGAGGATCGCGCTCACCGCGACGCCGCCGCCCGCGTCGCCGGCGTCTTGCGGCAGCAACGAGCTGAACACCACGCGCTTCCTCTGATAAGGGCCCCCCTGGGGCGTGCGGGTCGTCTCGGAGTTAGCAATGTTATTTGAGATCACATCCATCCGCAGTCGCTCTGCCGTAAGTGCCGTGCCGCTGGTGCGCATGTTGTAGAAGATGCTCATAAATCGATTCCTCCTTTGTTCTTCCCTGCCCTCTGTTGTTCCTGCGTCACGCCGTCTGCTCCTCCAGAGCCTTCGCCAACGCCGTCGGGCCATTCGCGTTATAAAGTGCTTGCGATTCCCACCGCGGGTCACGGCCACCGCCGGCCTCATTCGCCAGGCACCACACGCTGTAGGCGAAGTAGTAAGGCTCACGCTGCGGCAGGTAATCGTAGGCACCGGTCACGATCCGGACCTGGTCCGCTTGCGACACGTTCTGACCCTGGTAGATGCCGGCCTCCGTGCCGATCTCCGGCAGGCTGCGCCCCAGCACACCCCGGACGGTCTGATCGTATTGCCGCACACGCAAGTAGTCCTGGCCGTAATTGTGGACGCTTAGCCAGGCCTGTGACAACAGGTTGCCGCCGCCTTCTGACTCTATTGTCTGGAGCGATTGGCGCAAGAAAGCCAGGTCGTTGACTTGGCCTTGCGGGCTGAGCGGCGCCAGCCCGGGCAGGCCCCCGCCTTTCACCACCTGGCTCGCTGCGGCCATCCAGTTCTCGGCGTAGCGAGTGGCGTTGGGCTGCTGGCCGGCGTTCTCGTCATCCAGGTTCGGTTCGTTGTAAATTTGAAAGTAGGAGACGCCCATCTGCTTATAGTGTTCCACCAGCGGCGTGAGGTCGGTCCCTATCGGCCCCGGCCCCTGGCTGGAGATCCTCATCACCGGCTCGATGCCGGCCGCGGTCAGCCTCTTCACCAGGTACTCGTTGCTGGTCAGATCGCTAGGGTCGTTCAGAAAAGTCACCCAACGCACCCCCAGCGCCTGCAGCCGGGTCATGTACTGGTTGACGACCTCGGTCGGCTGCGAAGTGGTCGGGATCCAGTGCACGCCTCGCCCGTTGTCGTTCTCAGGACGAGGATAGTCGGCCAGCGCCATGGGCTGGTCCGTGGAAGTTCCCTGCCCTGCTGCTGTGGCCGGCGTTGACGAGGCGCTTTGCAGCGCCGTCGCGCTGCTGGCCGGCTGTGACGCACACAGCGGTCCCCGCATGTGTGACAAAAGAGCCAACAGGCCCCCGACCTGTGGCCGGGCGGTGCCGACGGCCAGATATTGCAACGCCAGCAGCGGGGTCGTGCGTGGCGCCATGACCGCAGTCAGCGTCTCTGAGGCGCCCTCAGCAGGCGCAGAGGAGGGCGTGGGAGCTGCCATCGCAGCGGCCAGGGCCTGGCCGAAGGCCGGTACGCCAGCGCTGCCGTTGGCTTCGGTGCCAGAGCTATGGGTGAGAGATGCGGATCCCAGACGATTTGGAATGCTGTCAACCAACGCCATGCTCCGAAGTGCCCGCCGGTGATGGAATCCCTGCAACTCACGGGAACGCGTCTCCTGCTGCTTACGAGACCAACTACTATCGGCAAGTATAGCCAGCTTGGCAGAGGGCCGCGTAAGGGTCGGGTAAAACCCTTGTAAGTCTCGTGCAAACGGGGATTCGGGCCCATTTACGCGACGTTTACGGGATCTTTACGGATGGTTCTTCGGGGGCGCCGATAAAGAAAGCAGACAACAAAAGCACATAGATGAAGAGCAACTGACACCTGACTTGATAGGAGAATTCCCATGGCTACCGTAGATCTTACCCGCATCGGCTCCAACATCGCAGCCCTCAACGCGCTCAATTCCTTGAAGACCGTCAACAACGACCTGGCCCTGCATCAGCAACGCCTCTCCACCGGCAAGCAGATCAACAGCGCCGGCGACAACCCTGCCGACCTGACCCTGTCCACCGAGCTCAACGTGCAAGACAAGTCTCTGCAGCAGGCGAACAGCAACATCAGCGACGCCCAGAACCTGCTGAGCACGGCCGAAGGCGGCCTCGACTCGATCAACAGCATCCTCTCCGACATGCGGGTCAAAGCCCAGCAGGCCGCGTCCGACACCCTGGACACCACGCAGCGCCAGGCCATCGACGGCCAGCTGCAGCAGTACTCGGCTGAAATCGACAACATCACCCAACAGACCGCCTGGAACGGCCAGACCCTGCTGTCCGGGGCGCCCACATTCAACTTCCAGAGCGGTGCCAACGAATCCTCGTCGAATGTGACCTCCTGGACCCTGGGCCAGGGCTTCGCGGCGAGCACCACCGGGAACGCCGGGCTGGCCCTGGCCACGGTGAGCACGGTCGCGACCGCGGCATTCACGGCCAATGTCGGCATGACCCTCACCGGGGCTACGGCTGCCACCACGACCATAGCGACGGGGGGCGTCGAGCTCGGCACGGGCAGCTACACCGTAGAGCTGAACATCGGTTCGGCCGGCGCCACCAACGCCACGGCCGACAGCACCATCTCCCTGCTGGATTCAAACGGCCACGCGGTCACGCTCTATCAAGGCACAGGAAGCACCACGGCCACCACTGCGTTGAGCTTCGCCTATCAGCAGGGCGGCACCCTCGTCACGCTGGGCAACGGCCTCGTGCTGACGTTGGGCACGATCAACGCCAGCACCCAGACCAGCGGCACGGCGTCCTTCGCCCAGGCCGGCACTTACACGACAGGGCTGGCGGGGACCAATGGGTCCTACAACAACGCCAATGCCACGGCGTTCATGACAACGATAGATACCGCTATCGCGACCGTCTCGGCAGCCCTCGCTAACATCGGCGCCATGGAGGATCGCCTGACCTACGGCTCGAACGACCTGACGGCCACAGATACCAACGTCCAATCGTCCTACAACCAGATCATGAACGCCGACATGGCGAGTGAGCAGGTGGCGGTCACGAAGGACACGATCCTGCAATCCACGGCGACGTCCATGCTGGCGTCGGCCAACTCGGCGCCGCAGGCCATCCTGAAGCTCTTCCAGTAAACTTGCAGATTTTGTCGATCCCTGGGGGCTCCAGAGGCCCCCAGGGCATTTTGCTGAAGTGACTTCGAGGAGCAGGTCATGATCCCGGCCAAACAGCTTTCCCAACGTTACCGTGAACAACAGGTCTCCAGCGCCAGTCCCCTGCAACGGATGTTGATGGTCTATGATGTGGCCCTCATCGGCTGCCAGAAGCACGACCTTCAGCGCACCATCGATGCGCTCGACCTGTTGCGCAATTCCCTGAACTGGGACGCTGGCGACGAGGCAGCCGGCTTCAACCGCCTTTACCAGTATTGCAGTGTTCAGGTGCGCGCGGGCAGGTGGAGCGAGGCTGAACGCATCCTTCGAGAGCTGGTCCAGGCCTGGGTTGAGGTGTTGGTGCGCGAGACCAACGCACGCCAACAGGCTGCACCGCGGCAGCGCATCCTCGTGGCAGGATAACGAAGTGGTGGCCGGTTAGTAGCCGGGAGGGGCGGCGTAACCCCGCCCGCACGGGTCGGTCACCACGGACCATCAACTATCTACTCGGGCGAGAAAGCAGGCAAGGCAGATGAGCAGGAAGGCGCGGCAGAAGATGGGGCGGCGTGGCCGTCCCCAGACGAATGGCAAGATCCTGAGCGGCTTTGTGTACAACATCGTTGTCGCCATCGTGGCGCTCATCGGCCTTACGGCTTACATGCGCGGTGTCAGCATTGAAGACTGCCTGCTGCGATCCCTGCTGGCTTTGTTGATCTGTGTCGTCATTGGCTGCGTCGCCGACGTGGCTGTGTGGGTGGCCCGGGCCAAGATCGAACCGGCGATCCTCGAGCCGGACCCGGCGAGCAGCCCGATCGCCTGGCCGGCGCGTGAGATCGAAGGGGAAGCCAGGCATATCGAAGCCAGCGAGACCGAGGTAGTCCCTGAACGCAGTCCGCTGGGACGAGAGGCTGCCGCTGCAGTACCAGCGCAGTAAGGAAGAGGCAGCGCCATGAGTCTGATACCAGTATTGAGCAGCAGCTCCAGCAGCAGCTCGAGTTCCAGTTCGAGCTCCAGCTCCAGCAGCGGCATTTCCGCCAGCTACCTGAACACCCTCATCACCGAGGAGATGGCGACCAAATCAACGTCGCTCTATCGGATGGAGGCCACGCAGTCTACGCTGGAGACCGATATTGCCGCCTACAAAAGCCTCAGCACCACCTTGAGCTCGCTGGACAGCGTGCTGCTGCCGCTGGGCTCCGGCACGGACTCGATCACCTCCGAGATGACCGCTACGGTCAGCAATTCTTCGGTCCTGACGGCCACTGCCTCCTCCGGTGCCGTGACGGGGACGTACACGATCAAGATAACGAGCCTGGCCGTGGCGCACTCGGTCGAAGGCTCTAATATGGGGAGCACCGACACCGCCCTTGGCCTGGGCGGCACGCTGGACACTATCTGGTTGGGAGGGCTCGAGCAGCGGGGGACTGATTCCACCGTGACCAACGGCGGCGACCTGATCAGCGCCGCCAGCGAGAGCTCTTTTGCCACACCCTCCTCCGGCGAGACCGAGCTGGCCAGCGGCCAGTACTCGGTCCAATTCATGGAGGAGTCAGGGCAGTGGATGTTCCGCGTCGTGGACTCGAGCGGGGACGCGGTCAGCATCAAGAACGCCACCAACAGCAGCGGGGCCTTCACATCAGGTTGGCAGGACTATACGAGCAGCCTGGAGGGCACGGATTTCGACACCGGGCGCGGCCTGGCCTTCCACTTCGGCACCAGCGATCCCACGGAGAACCTGACGGGCAGCTCGGCGCCCACGCTGACCTATCATGCGCAGGGCACCGCCATCACCATCGGTTCGACCGACACCCTGCAAAACGTCGCCGACAAGATCAACAAGGCGACCTATGTGTCCGGCAACGGGGTCACCGCCAATATCGTCAATGATTCCCTGGTGCTGACTGCGCAGAACACCGGCTACCAGCTCGAGGGCACCGACGGCACGGATGGCGAGCTGGCATCCCTGGGGCTGAAGGGCGGCTCTGATCCGGACGGCGATGGCTGGACCGGCACTGCTTCAGCCGGTTGGGTGGAGGACAGTTCGACAGATACTTATGGGCTCGCGAAGACGGCGCTGACCGTGAACGGGACGAGCGTCACGTCCTACAAGACCACGGGCCTGACGAACGTGATCGATGGCGTAACGTTGAACCTGAACGAGACGACGACCAGCACCGGCGCCGTCACGGTGACCGTCGGCGCCAACGATGACGCGGTCACCAGCCAGCTCAATTCGTTCATCTCACAATTCAACACGACGACCAGCTACCTGGCCACGCAGACGTCGTTCACCAAGAATTCGGATGGGACTTACACCCGCGGCACGCTTGCCGAAGATAGCGTGGTGCGCAACCTGCGCTTGCAGCTCATCGACGACACGCTGGCGCCGGTGAGCGCGACCTCAAGTGCGGGCAGCACCTCCAGCGCGCTGCACTTCCCTGGCCGACATCGGCCTCACCTTCGACGTCAGCACCATGCAGCTTTCGGTCAGCAACAGCTCCCTGCTCGACAGACGCGCGCTTTCGTCGAACCGGCAGGGCGTCACCGGCCTGCTGAGCAGCATCGTGACGCGCATGGACGGCGACCTGAGCACCTTCACCGGCTCGACGGGGATACTGGCCACCTCGGAAACCGAGATGAATACCGAAAACACAGCGCTGAGCAGTCAGATCACGAGCCAGAAGACGTTGCTCGCCAAGGAACAGGCTTCCATGGTCAGCTACTATGAGTCGCTGCTCAGCGAGTTGGCCACTCTGGAAGATCAGGAGTCGGAGGTCACGACGCTCTCGACCTATCTGGAGAGCCTCACTGCCTGAGCAGTCGGGGGCTCCTATTTGTCAAGCGCCGGGGCGGGGTGATCCCGCCCCGCTACGGCCAGCCACCAACGGGCAGCGATCGATCACGTAAAGGGCGGTGAGAGGTGATCAACCTGGATGCCAAACGCCAGCTCGATGTTGCTGCAATCGCCTCACATGTCGGGCAGGCTCTCGAACCGGCGGCGACGCCGGTCCAGCCCGAACCCCTCCTGGCGAACAGCCCTCTGCCGATGTTGGACGAGCTGAGCCGGCAGGTCAGACAATTGGTCGCCGAACTGGAACGTTGCCGCTCGCTTCAGCAGCGCCTGGAGCAACAGCTCACGGCGCTGGGGCAGCAGGTCCATCTCTTGCCTGCCCATATCGTGCGCCTGGAGCAATGGAGCGTTGGGGTAGACCTCCGCCTGACCACACTTGAGATCCCTGTCGCTCAGCCGAATGGCAGCGAACCCCAGGCCGGCTGTTGGCTCAGCGTCAAAGAAGTTGCCCGCCAGCTGGGCGTCAAGGAAGACACGATCCGCCGATACGTGCACGAAGGCAAGGTGCAAGCCACCCGGCTGCCCGGCGGGCGCAGGCTCCGGGTGTATTGGCCCGACGGCTGTGCCTGCCAGGCAGCCGAGGCTGGCCCGCGGCCCCAGAATCTGAGGGAGCCCGGGAAGGAGCCTCCGGCCGGCCGTGAATCCCCGCCCTGGTCATGCTCGTCCCGCATCCACATGCCACCCGGGAAGGAACTGCGTTGTCAACTCATCGCTTTGCTTTGCCCGTCGCCCTCGCGATTGCAGTCCTCGCGAGCGGCTGTTCGTCCTTCATCAGCGTGCAGGTGACCAGTTCTCCGCCTGCCGGCGACGCCACGGCTTTGTCGGCGGCTGCTCCCCAGGATAGCCATCGGAGCACGGGGGATACGCAGGGGGAACCTGGAGTTCAGTACCCAGATACCGCCACTTTGTCGGTTGAGGCGGCACCGGTGCCCGCCTCTTCCACGGCAGGCACGCAAGGCACCGGCACCACCTCGAGCCAGGAGGACACCTTGGCCGCGCCGCCTGGTACGCCGATCTCGGCTACGGTATCACCCGCACCCACCCCGGGCGTGCCGACCCGCATCGTAGCGCCCGCGATCAGCCTGGATGCGCCCGTCGTGGAGATCGGTTGGGCACCCTCCGCCGATGGGAGCGGGACCGAATGGCAACTGCCTGACAACGCTGCCGGCTACCAATACGGCTCGGCACCGCCGGGCCAGCCGGGGAACACGGTCATCTCCGGGCATCACAACATCAAAGGCAAAGTCTTTGCCCGCCTTCACGAGCTTGTGCAGGGCGATCAGGTTGATCTCTACGTGGGGAGCCAGGTGTATCATTATCGGGTGGACGATAGCTTTATCCTGCCCGAGCGAGGTATGCCCACGGAGCAACGCCTCGAAGAATGCCAGCTGGATCGGCCCTACCGGCGACGATCGGCTCACGATGGTCACTTGCTGGCCGCCCAACGACAATTCCTATCGCGTGATCGTGATCGCGCTCCCCGAGTGACGGGAAAGACGGCAAGCGGATAAAAGGGGAAGAGGTATTGGACCGGTTTGCGAACCCGCTCTCAGCCCGGAGCGGTCGTCACTTGCATTCCCTGGTGACGGGCCAGCTCCGGGCGGTGTTTGCTTTTGCCCTCTTCAGCTTATTTCCTGCTTCTTCCCCTGTGCGGTCGCCCATTCCGACAGCCGCCACGCCTCCCGTGCTTGATCGTGTTGCCCGAGTTTTTCCATGGCGACTGACAAATAGCGGTAGTTGTCCGGGTCGCTCGGCGCGGATTTGATCGCCTGGCCGAAGAGCTCTGCCGCTTGGGTGTGGTCGCCGCGCGCCAGCGCGGCCAGTCCCTGCACCTGAATCTCGCGGAATTCGATGGGGGCGTTGGGGGTGGTCGCGGTGGTCAGCAGGACCCGGTTGGCTTGCAGCCGCGTCGCCATAGCGTTGGCCTGCTCCTCGGCCAGCCCGCAGGCCCTGGCCCTGGCGATGGCCTGCATAGCGTCAGCCCACCGCCCCTGGCGGTACCATAGCTCCGCGCGCAACATCCAGGGCCGAGGGTTGCCGTCCAGGGCTGCCGGCAACTGGCCAAGCGCCTGCTCGGCCTCCCCAAGCCGCCCCAGATCGATGGCGAGCCCGGCCAGCGTCATCGTATAGTTGACTTTGGTGGGGTCATGGGCTGCCGCGCGCGCGATCCATCCAATGGCCTCGTCGAAGCGGCCCAACGCCGCATAAGCGTTGCAAAGAGTGCTTTCGAGCCAGGCGTCGGGCGGGCGGAGGCCCACCACCCCCGGTTGGTTGTGCTCGACGGCGCTCAACAAGAGAGGCAAGGCCCCGGCGGCACGTCCCTGGACGATGAGTGCCCGCCCTTGCATGGCAAGTATGTAGGGGTGTCCGGGAAATTCGACGAGCGCATCGCCCAGCAACCGGTTCAGCGCCTCTGCCTGCTCTGGCGCGTTGAGCGCCGTGGCCAGCGACGCGTAGGACCAGAAGCGCGCGAGGTTGAAATTCGGCGTGGGCTTGCTGTTTTGAAGCACTGCCCTAAGGTCCTCAGCCATCCCCTCCCGGAGGCCCAGCAGCGCTCGGGCCTGACCTCGATAGAAGAGGAGCTCGGTGTCGCCGGGTTCTTTGGCGAGCTGCTCATCGAGAAGCGCCAGGTTGCGCCTGCTCTTGGCCAGCCGGGCCTCCTGATCGAGGTACCCGGTGTGATCCACGCGCAGCTCGGTGTTGGCGACGCGCAGGCCGAGCCGCTTGAGGTCGCTCACAACCGACTCATGGACGGCGCCGTGGAAGCGCACGCCCTTTCCATTGCGGAACAGCCTCACATGGGTCGTGATGTCCTCGCCCCCCTCAGGGACCCGGCTTACCACGTGGTAGGAGAAGCCGTCCGCCAGCCCGGAAGCGACCGCGGCTTTGGTTTGAGCCACCACCTCCGCGCTTAGCCTGTCGTCCGCATCCAGCCAGAAGATCCACTTGCATTTGGCATGGGAGAGCGCCTCGTTGCGTGCCGCCGCAAAATCGCCGATCCAGGGGAAGTCATGGACCTCCGCGCCGTGGGCGAGCGCGATGGCCACCGTGTCGTCCGTCGAGCCCGTGTCCACCACGATAGTCTGGCGCGCCAGGTCCTGGAGCGAGTCCAGGCATGGGCCGAGGTTAGCCGATTCGTTCTTCACGATCATGCAGACGGAAATGGAAGGCCAACTCGAGGGCGCAACCGCGTGCGCGAAGCTGGCCACAGGCCGCTGGCCGGCCGGGAGGCCCTCTGGTCCGGGCTGCGCCTTACGCTGATTTGGAGGCCGTGCTGGCCCACCACGGCCAGGTGCCCTCATGTGCTTCATTCCCCTATTCCTTCCATCGGCGGGATGAGGGGACCTCACGGTCCTCCCTGACACGATACCGCTACGCGCGCAGGGCGCGTGTAAGCGCAAAGTTCGGACCTCGTAAGATTGCCGTAAAGGACCGGGGCGGCTCGCCGGCGCCGCGCAACGTTCGCCTGTGCGATCACCCGGGGAACGGTTTACAGAAGCCTTACGATCTTGTAACGTGGCCCTTACGCGCTGGCTTCCGCTCGGGCGCTATGATGACTTCGCCGCGTAGGGTTTGCGCGTGCAACCTTTGTGGATCTCGAGGCCCGATCCGGGTGGCAGCATCGCAAAGGCCGCGGGCCCGCCCATCGCTGGCATCCTCGAGAGCAGCCAACTGGCGTGGCGGGAGCATTCCATATGAAAGTGGTTATCCTGGCCGGTGGCCTGGGCACCCGTCTGGCGGAGGAGACCGAGGTCAAGCCCAAGCCGATGGTGGAAATCGGCGGCCGGCCGATCCTGTGGCACATCATGAAGATTCTATGCATATTACGGCTTCCGCGAGTTCTACATCGCCCTGGGTTACAAGGGCGAGATGATCAAGCGCTATTTCCTCGACTACCACGCCCTCAGCGGGAGCATGACCATCGACCTGGCCAGCGGCAACATCCAGGTGCACCACAAAGAATGCGAGGACTGGATCGTCCACTTGATCGATACGGGCCTGCTGACCAACACCGGTGGCCGCGTCCGCCGCCTGCGCCCCTACCTCGACGGGGAGACTTTCATGGTCACCTACGGTGACGGCGTTGCCGACATCGACATCGCCCGCATGCTGGCCTTCCATCAAGCGCACGGGCGCACCGCAACGGTCACGGCCGTCCGGCCTCCTGCCCGCTTCGGCGGCCTCGGGCTCAACGGCGATGAGGTGGTGCACTTCGTCGAGAAGCCGCAGATCGGCGAGGGTTGGATCAACGGCGGCTTCCTGGCCTTCGAGCCATCGATCTTTCAATTGCTACGGGACGACTCGAGCGTGCTCGAGGTCGATGCCTTGGAGTCATTGGCCGCGGCTAATCACCTGGCTGCCTATCGCCACGATGGTTTCTGGCAATGTATGGATACCTTGCGGGATGTCCGGTCCCTTCAATCCCTCTGGAGCGATGGCAACGCGCCCTGGAAAGTGTGGAATTGACAAATGCGAGTTCTGGTCACCGGCCATCACGGCTATATCGGCTCGGTCATGGTGCCTCTCCTCTTTCAGGCTGGGCACGATGTTGTGGGCCTCGACACCTTCTACTATGAGGGCTGTGATCTGTTGCCAGGGGAACCGGGGTGTCCCGCGCTGCGCAAGGATACGCGTGACGTCACGGCGGCGGACCTGGCAGGCTTCGACGCGGTGATCCACCTGGCCGCGCTCTCAAACGATCCGCTTTGCGATTTGAAGCCGGAGTGGACCTATGAGATCAACCACCAGGCCACGGTGCGCCTGGCCCGGCTGGCCAAGGAAGCGGGCGTCCGGCGCTTCCTCTTCGCGTCATCCTGTTCCATCTATGGGGCCGCCGGCGACGAGATGCGCGCCGAGGACTCGAAGGTCGCCCCGATTACCCCGTACGCCGAGGCCAAAGTGCGCGTCGAAGACGACCTGGCAAGGATGGCCGATGAGGACTTTTCCCCGGTCTTCTTCCGCAATGCCACGGCCTATGGCGCTTCCCCGCGGCTTCGCGCCGATGTGGTGTTGAACAACCTGGTCTGTTCGGGCCTTCACGACCGGGCAGGTTCGCATCTTGAGCGATGGCACGCCGTGGCGTCCCATCGTCCACATTCAGGACATCGCGGCCGCATTCATTGCCGCGCTGGCGGCGCCGCGCGAGAGCATCCACAATGAGGCCTTCAACGTGGGCGCCGATGGGGAGAACTATCAGGTTCGCGAGCTCGCCGAGATCGTCGCCGAGACCGTCCCGGGCTGCCGCGTCCAGTTCGGCCCGCACGCCGGCCCTGACCCGCGCAGCTATCGGGTCAACTTCAGCAAGCTGTCGAGGAGGCTCCCAGCCTGCGCCGCAAAGTGGACCGCTCGCGCTGGCGCCCGGGAGGTTTACGAAGCGGTCAAGCAGGCCGGGTTGAGCGCCGCCGAATTTCAGGGCAGGAAGTTCGTGCGCCTCAATCAACTGAAATATCTCCTCGCCAATCAATTTCTGGACGACGAGCTGCGCTGGAGGAAGCCATGACGGCTCGGGCCTGTCGCTCCTGCGGATACGCCACACTGCACCCGGTTCTGGATCTCGGCAGGACTCCGCTGGCCAACCAGCTCCTTGCCCTGAGCCAGCTCGATCGGCCAGAAGCCTTCTATCCGCTCGAAGTTGTCCTCTGTCCCCGCTGCACTTTGGTCCAGATCACGGAGACTGTGCCGCCCGAGCAACTGTTTCGAGAGTACCCGTACTTTTCCTCCTTTTCGGATACGTTGCTCCAGCATGCGGAGGAGCTGGCAAATAGCCTTGTCGATGCGCGTTCCTTGGATGGCCGTAGCGAAGTAGTCGAGCTGGCCAGCAACGATGGCTACCTGTTGCAGTACTATAAGCGCCGGGGCGTGCGTGTGCTGGGCATCGAGCCGGCGCGCAACATTGCCAGGGTTGCAGAGGAGCGCGGCATCCCGACGATCTGTGAGTTCTTCGACGCCGGGTTGGCGCTGCAGCTTCGAGAGCAAGACCACCGGGCGGACGTGCTGCACGCACATAATGTGCTGGCGCATGTCGCAGACCTGAACGGCTTCGTCGAGGGGATCCACGTGCTCTTGAAGGAGGACGGATTGGCCGTCGTCGAAACCCCTTACATCAAAGACCTCATTGACCATTGCGAGTTCGACACGATCTACCACGAGCACCTGTGCTACTACTCTTTGACGGCCCTTGACGACCTCTTCCGCCGGCACGGGATGCTGGTTCAGGACGTGGCCCGCATTCCCATCCACGGTGGCTCCCTGCGCGTTCTCGTGGGACAGGCCGGTGCCTTCGTCCCCACGGCTGCTGTCACATCGCTTCTGGCAGAGGAGGCAGCCTGGGGCGTAGGGCGCCTGGAGTTCTACCAATGCTTTAGTGAAGGCGTGAGCCACCTGAAGGAATGCTTGCGAGCGATGTTGTCCGACCTCAAGCAACGGGGCAATCACATCGCTGCCTATGGCGCCGCGGCCAAGGGCAGCACCCTGCTGAATTACTGCCTCATCGGCTCTGACCTCCTGGATTTTGTGGTCGACCGCAGCACCTACAAACAGGGGCACTACATGCCGGGCGTGCATCTCCCTATCTGTTCGCCACAACGGTTGCTGGACGACATGCCCGACTACACCTTGCTCCTGACCTGGAATTTCGCACCCGAGATCGTGCAACAGCAGTCCGATTACATCAGGCGGGGCGGGCGGTTCATCGTCCCCATCCCCAGACTAGAGGTTGTGGATACCGACTGGCTGGCTCAGGCTCATGCGGAGTCGAGCTACGCGCTATGAGGTTCCAAGAGACGCGTCTACCAGGGGTCATCATCGTGAGCCTGGAAAGGATCGAGGACGAGCGGGGCTTCTTCGCTCGCTCGTTTTGCCAGGAAGAGTTCGCGGCCCGGGGTCTCAGCTCCGTCTTTGTCCAGTGCAACATTTCCCTCAACAGGCGCAGAGGCACGCTTCGAGGGATGCACTACCAGGTTTTCCCGCATGAAGAGGCCAAGCTGGTGCGTTGCACCATGGGCGCGATTTACGACGTTGCCCTGGATCTTCGCCCGAATTCTGCCACCTATTGCCAGTGGGTTTCAATCGAATTGACTGCAGCCAATCACGACATGTTGTACATTCCGGAGGGCATCGCACACGGTTTCCAGACGCTGATGGACGACTGCGAGGTCTTCTACCAGATGTCCGCGTCTTACCACCCGGAATGCGCTCGCGGGGTGCGGTGGGACGACCCAAGCGCGAAAATAGAGTGGCCGCTGGCAACCCCCATCGTCTCCGCGAAAGATAGGAGCTTCCCGGATCTCGTATGCCAAAGCGCGTTCTGCTCACCGGCGCCAGCGGCTTCGTAGGGCACAGTTGCATCCCTTGGTTGTTGGCCGAGGGCTTCGAGGTGCACGCGGCGTCCTCGCGGCCTGTAACCGGATCTGATAGACAGCCGGTCATCTGGCACCAGGCGGACCTTCTGCAGCAGGTCGATGCTGCGTCATTGATTGGCCGGGTGAAGCCGGAGTATTTATTGCATCTCGCCTGGTACGCGGAGCCCGGGAAGTACCTGACAGCTCACGAGAACCTGGCCTGGACGTGCGCGAGCCTTGGCCTCATCGAGGAGTTCGCCGCCCAGCGTGGCGTCAGGGTGGTGACCGCAGGCTCGTGTGCTGAGTACGATTGGCGCTACGGCTACTGCTCGGAAGATGTCACGCCATTGGCGCCGCGAACGCTCTACGGCGTCTGCAAGCACTCGCTGCAACTGATGACCGCAGCCTTCGCCGGGCAAGCCGGCCTGAGCGCCGCGTGGGGGAGGATTTTTTTCCTGTACGGGCCGGGCGAACACCCGAAGCGGCTCGTCGCCTCGACAATTCTCGCCTTGCTGAACGGGAGGCAGGCGCTCTGTACGCACGGCAGGCAAATCAGGGACTACCTGTACGTCGAGGATGCCGGCCGTGCCCTCGTATCGCTGCTGTGCAGTCAGCTGACCGGCCCATCCAACATCGCTTCCGGCCGGCCGGTGTCCGTGCAAAGCATCGTCTCCCTGATTGCGTCACAGCTGCAGCGACCGGAATTGGTGCGATTCGGGGCCAGGCCCGTCCCTGAGGACGACCCTCCGCTTCTCGTAGGCGACACTCGTCACCTCGGCGAAGGGATCGGCTGGCAGCCGAGATATGACCTTGCGGGTGGAATAGCGGCAACGATCCAGTGGTGGAAGGATCGCACCGGTGAGGGGAGCCATGAAGCCTGTAACTGAGTGCCCGGTCTGCCGCTCGCAAGCATCGAGCATTTTCCTCAGGCGTGATCAAGTGCCGGTTTGTCAGAATCGCATCATCAGATCCGAAGAGGAATCGACCACGGTTGGGCGTGGCCAACTCGGTCTGGCATGCTGCAGCGTGTGCGGTTTTGTCTACAACAGCAGCTTTGACCCGTCCCGCCTCCCCTACGGGCCCGACTACGACAACTCACAAACATCGTCTCCTCATTTCAATAGCTACATCTCCGGTATCCTGGACTATCTGTTGGAACGGGGGCGGATCAGCAACGCCCACATCATCGAGATCGGCTGCGGCAATGGGCACTTCTTGCGCTCTCTGCTGGAACGGGACGCGAGCAATCGCGGTACCGGCTTCGACCCAAGCTACCAGGGCCCGCTCGCGGGCCTCGACGGGAGGCTCAGTTTCGAGCAGAGGTACTACGATGAAACCTGCGCCGGATTGACAGCAGACGTGGTCATATGTCGCCACGTTATCGAACACATCCCGAAGCCGCGGGATCTCCTGACGACAACACGTCGAGCGCTGGCCCATTCACCACGCGCGCTGGTCTTCTTCGAGACACCAAATGTCGAGTGGATCTTGCGACTTCAGGTTATCTGGGACTTCTTTTACGAGCACTGCTCGTACTTTTCCGCCGGCTCGCTGGCGACAGCATTTGTGGCCTGTGGCTTCCGTATCGAAAGAGTGAAGAACGCATTCGGTGGCCAGTACCTGTGGCTGGAAGCGGTTCCCGAGATCGACGGAGGGCCGGGCCTGCCCGAGGTGGATGGATCAACCATCGCGCGGAGCGCGCGGCAATTTGCTGCTGCGGAACGGCAGCTGGTGGCCCAATGGACAGCCAGGCTGCGCGAAATGGCGAGCGAAGGGCCCGTGGCACTATGGGGCGCTGCCGCCAAAGGCGCCACATTCGGCAATCTCGTCGATCCAAACCGTGAACTGATCACTTGCGTGGTAGATTCTGAACCCCAACAAGCAAGGGGGATACTTGCCGGGCACGGGCCACCCGATCGTGGGGCTCGAGGGGTTGATCGACCGTGGGGTCCGGACCGCGTTGGTGCTGAATCCCAATTACTATGCCGAGAATCTGGCGCTGTTGGCGGCGTCACAGGCCGACATCCGACTGATCAACATGATGCAGCCGGATGCGGACCAGGAGGCATGATTGCTCGAAAAGATACTGGTCCTGGGTGGAGGCCCCACAGGGCTGGGCGCAGCCTGGCGCTTGAATGCTCTTCACTATCCTAACTGGCATCTGTTCGAGCAGTTCGAGTGGCCGGGCGGGTTGTCGGCCTCCTGTGTGGATGAGCGGGGTTTCACCTGGGACTTCGGCGGACATGTATTGTTCAGCCATTATGGCTACTTCGATCAATTGATGAACGACCTCCTGACCCCGGAGGGCTGGCTACACCACGACCGTGCTTGCTACATCTGGCTGCGGGACCGCTTCGTGCCCTATCCATTTCAGCTCAACATCCGCTACCTGGATGCCCACGACTGCGATGAGTGCCTGAGAGGCATAGAGTGGGCCGCGGAAAACGCGGCCTCGGCGCACCCCGCGAATTTTGCCGAGCACTTGTTGGCAAACTACGGTCCGGGGGTCACCCGCGATCTTCATGCGTCCCTACAATCAGAAGGTCTGGGCTTACGAGCCCGAGACCATGGATTACACGTGGGTTGGCGACCGCCTGGCGACCGTGGACGTGGAGCGCATTCGTGGCAATGTCCTGGCGGGGCGCGACGATGTCTCGTGGGGACCCAATAATCGGTTTCGCTTCCCGAAGAGGGGCGGCACGGGAGCCATCTGGCAAAGACTTGCCGGAACGCTTCCACCTGGCCAGCTGCATTACGGGATGCAGGCCATCGGGATCGATGTCGGAGCCCACCGGCTCACCTTCGCAAACGGGCTGACCAGCGACTACGACCTGCTGGTCAGCACGATACCGCTGGACCAACTGCTCAGCATGAGCAATCTGCGGCCAGCGATCAGGTTGGCCGGCCGGTCGCTGATGCACTCATCGACTCACGTCATCGGTGTCGGTCTGCGCGGCCAACCAGGCAAGAATGTGGCTTCCAAGAGCTGGCTCTATTTTCCCGAAGCCGACGTCCCCTTCTACCGGGTCACCGTTTTCAGCAACTACTCTCCAAACAACGTTCCCGACCCCACGCAGTACTGGTCGCTCATGGCGGAGGTGGCCGAGTCACCCGCCAGGCCAGTTGACGCTCGAAGCATAGTGCGGGCCGTCTGTGCCGGGTTGGAGCAGACTGGCCTGATCGGTGACCCGGGAGCTGTGACACATACATGGTACCGGCGTCTTGAGCACGGCTATCCGACGCCATTTTGCGGTCGCGATGCGGTGGTCGATCCGCTGCTGGCGACACTGCAGGAATCTTCCATCTTCAGCCGCGGCCGGTTCGGGGCATGGAAATATGAGGTAGCCAACCAGGATCACTGTTTTGCTCAAGGTGTGGAGGTGATAGACAGTGTCCTGCAGAATGTGCCAGAGAAGACCTTGAAACTGCCGCAGCGGCGAACTTCGGAGCCAGCTTACCTCGTCCACGATGACCGGCACGCTGACGAGTTGGCGCAATGTGCGTCAGTACCTGGCGCTTCGCTCTGAGACCGGCTGTGCCGCGTGACTAGCGTTGGAGGCATCATGAGTTCGATCTATTTCGGTTCTGGGGCAAATGTCAACTACATTGTCAAGGCATTGCCTTGGCTCTGTACGGTGAACGAATTCTCGCCCTTTCACAACTTCTTCGTGTGCGTAGACACCAACCCGATCCCGGAGCTTGTGGCAGCTTTGCCTCGGATCAGCTTCATACCGATGTCTATTCGCCAGGACCAGGCCCCGGCGCCTAATTTCTGCCTTCAGCATGGCTCGTTTCTCGATCCGTCGGCCATTCCGAATGACGCGATCGTGATATATACCGATGGCGACCTCGCGATGCAGCGGCCCCCGATGGCGGAGGAAACCGCCCGCCTGGAAGCGCTCGACGACGGCGAGGCCATGCTGGGTTGGAATCGCGATGACCGCGATACCTTGCTATGGGCTTCTGAGCTCCAACAGCCTACCCTCCCACTGGGTGAGTTGGACCGGCGGTTCGGGAACAGGCTGGGCAAAATGCCCGTGTACAACACGGGTGTCCTGATTGCCAGGGCCTCCACCTACCGGTGCCTGTACCGTCTCTACGTGGCCAACTATTCTCGCATCGACGGCTTGTTCAAACACTACGCCAAACAACAATGGCTTCTATGCTTCCTTCTTGATACGGAGGGCTTCAAAGTCACGCCTTTGGATTGGGACATGCATGCTCATGGTCACCTTGGACTGCCACCGGATATGCAGGTTCGCGAGAACAAGGTCACTTATCGAGGGAAACCCGTCTGGCTCCGGCACAAGCTGGGCGCGCCGTGGACGCCCGTGGACCTCAATCCTTCATGGTTGCCCGAAGGCATTCACCCTGCCGGTCTGCGGTCGCCAAGGCCGAGCCCCGTTCCAACGACGGGTGCCGCTGCCGCCCATGACCAGGACGGGCCCAATTCGAAGGCTGCCGGGCCAGAGCCGGGGACAGAGCAATCGCTGAGATCTGCCGCTGGGGCCGGCCAGCGGGTTCCTCGGCGGCTGCGTGTGCTGCTGATCGAGCCCTGGTATGGATACAAGGAAGCAGTTGCCTGGATTCCCCTGGGTAAGCTTTATCTATCTGCGGTGCTGCGCGATCATGGCTTCCAGGTCAGGCTCGTGGACTGGGCCAAACATGAGGTCACGATGCAAGATGTGGCCGCGCTCGTGCGAGAGTTCAAACCCGATGTGGTCGGCACGGGCGGGATGACCGTCCAGTCGTCCAGCACGAGACAACTCTCGCAGATGCTGCGACAGGCATGCGATCCCCATACACTGCTCATTGGCGGCGGGATTCATTTCACGTTGATGCCCGAGGAAGGCGTAGACCTCTTTGATCTCACCGCGGTGGGAGAGGGCGAACGAACGATGCTCGAGGTCTGCGAGCGATTCGAGCAGATGGGGGCAAGCAAGGACCTGGCTGGTTTCAGAGACATCCCAGGGCTCTGTTTTCGAGCCAAGGATGGTCACATCGAAAGGACTGGAGAGCGCGAGTTCATTGCCGATCTCGATTCACTTCCTCTGCCGGCGCTCGACCTGATCGACATCCATGCCTACGATGACCATCTCGTATCCGGTGAACGGGCGGTCAGCATCATGACTGCTCGCGGTTGTCCTTTTGATTGTGAATTCTGCGCGTCGCCGCAGCTGTACAAAAGAAAGGTGCGCTCCCATTCCCTGGACTATGCCTTCGAGATGATCGACTACCTGAACAAGCGGACGGGGCGGGATTGTCTCAGGATCATGGATGATACTTTCACCATGGACCAGCGCCGGGTGATCGAGTTCTGCGATCGCATCACCAGGATGGGCAAGCGTTACAACATGACATGCTTGACCCACGTCAAGGTCAGCGCCGGACGTGGCGACATGTTCCGCGCCATGAAGCAGGCCGGCTTCTCCATAGTTGCGCTGGGCATCGAGTCGGGCAATGACAGCATCCTCCAGCTGATCAACAAGCGGACCACGACAGCCGGGACGGCTGAAACGATAGGCCAGATCCGCCGGGCGGGCATTGCGGTTGAAGGCCTCTTCATGGTCGGCAATATTGGCGAAACCAGAGCGACCATCGAGGACAGCATTCGCTTTGCCAAAGAGCACAACCCCGCTTTCTCGGGTTCCCGGCGCATGGGCTACAACTGGTTCCAATTCACCACGCCATTCCCGGGCTCGCGGCTCTTTCAAGAAGCTGCCAAGTATGGCACGGTCCTGCCCGTTCAACTTCGGCCGTTACACGCATCAGGAGCCCGTGTTCATCCCGGATGGGCTGACGGCAGCTGAGATGATTGCCCTGCGCAACCGCGCTCTTGCCGAGACCAATGTGACAATCGAGCAGGCAATACCGCAGCAAGCCGAGGCCCCCGGCCGTTTTGTGGGCGGCAATTGCGGCGGAGGCGGCAACGGTGCCACAAACGCTTTTCCTGGCCCCGCGCTGCCTGGGCTGGCGCGTGCCCAGGCCGATGCTCCGACCGTCACCGTCGGGTTGCCGGTCTACGACGGCGAGCGGTACCTCTCGGGTGCCCTGGATTCGCTGCTGCAACAGGACTACCCGAACCTTCAGGTGCTGGTCTGCGACAACGCTTCCACGGACAGCACCCCAGCGATCTGCGAAGAATATGCCGCCAAAGATAGTCGCGTCCAGGTACATCGCAACGCGACGAATATCGGCGCAAGCCGGAACTTCGAGAGAGTCTTCCAGTTATCCACCGGAAGATACTTTGCCTGGGCTGCCTACGATGACCGGTGGGACAGGAGCTACATCAGCAAGTGCGTTGCCGAACTCGAGAGGCATCCAGAGGCAGTGCTGTGCTTTAGTGAGGTGTCCTTCATCGATGAAAAGGGTGGCCCGGCCCCCACAGTCTGGCATCAGGAGGGCACGCTGGGAATGGATGTCGTCAGCCGGGTGCACTCACTCTTCAAGCGCTGGGGCTGGTACGCGGTCTACGGCGTGATGCGGCCCGAAGCGCTAAAGCAGGTGAGGATTTTCCAGCAGGGCGTTGGGCCGGATCTTTGTGCTGCTGCTGGACCTCGCCATACTGGGGCCGTTTGCCAAGGTGCCGGAAGCCTTGTTCATGTATCGGACTTTCGCAGCCAAGAGTGCCAAGGATGAGGTGGCTAATCTGGACCTGCAGCAGGATCGCGAGGCTACCGCCGAGTACCACACCTCTCTCGGTCGGGATGTCACGACGACGCTGTGGGAGAGCAAGCTGGACCTGGCCACCAGGCTGCAGGTCTATGCCGACTTCATCCAAACCCTGACGCTGACCAACATCGTCTGGCGCAATGCGATTCTGAACGAGCATCCCCTGCAAGTTCCCAGGGATAGCAGCCCCGAGTCTATCCAACAGGCGCTGGCACGCCATCTGTCCCTCCTTGTGGCGCCCCGGGACGCTGCGGATGGTCAACGGGAAGTTGCGGACGGTCAAGAGGATCGTCGCACGCAGGGCACGAGCCAGGCAGCGCCGTCGCAGCAAGATGCGGCGCAGGGCACGAGCCAGGCAGCGCCTTCGCAGCAAGATGCGGCGCAGCGTGCGAGCCAGGCAGTCCCGTCGCAGCAGGACGCGGCGCAGCGTGCGAGCCAGGCAGCGCCTTCGCAGCAAGACGCGGCGCAGCGTGCGAGCCAGGCAGCGCCTTCGCAGCAAGACGCGGCGCAGCGTGCGAGCCAGGCAGCGCCTTCGCAGCAGGACGCGGCGCAGCCGGCGGCCCGGCCCCTGCGGCGCAGCGTGCTCTGGCACGCGCCCATCTATGACCCAAGCGGCTATGCCGACGAGGCCCGGAACTTCCTTCTCGCCCTGGACCGGCAGCACTTGCCCCTCGCGGCACGGCCGATCGGCCGTCAGTCACCCACCTACCGCTCGCAGCTCGACCCCCAGGCACAGCAGGCCCTGGATCGGATCATGCAGAAGCCGGTGGGCCCGGGCTTCATCAGCGTGATCCACTTTCCGGCCTACACTTTCCAACGCCTCCAGGAGGCGGGCTATCATGTCGGTCGAGTGATGTTCGAGACCGATGGGCTGCCTGGCGACTGGGTCGCCAGGTGCAACGAGATGGACGAGATTCTGGGTGCCCACAGATTTCAACCTGAAGACCTTCCGGGAGGCCGGCGTGCGCAGCAAGCTGGTCAAGGTGCCGGGAGGGATCGACAGCTCGCGCTTTCGCCCCGGCCTCGAGCCGCTCCCGATCCCGGGGGCTCGCGGCACGGTCTTCCTTGCCGTCTTCGAGTGGATCTTCCGCAAGGGTTGGGACGTGCTGCTGCGCGCCTGGGCCGGGGCTTTCAAGCCCGACGATAACGTCTCGCTGGTGCTGCGCACCTACCCGATGAATGCTACAGAGGGCGTTGCCTCAGGGCCGGAGATCAGCGCGCGCATCGACCGGTTCCTGGCCGGCGAGCTTGGCCTGCGCCGCGACCAGGTCGCTCCCATCGTGGTGCTTGGCGAGCAGATACCCGAGGCCGACCTGCCGCGGCTGTTTGCCGCTGCCAACGCCTACGTGGCGCCCTCGCGAGGCGAAGGGTGGGGGCGGCCCCAGATGCAAGCCATGGCTTGCGGCCTGCCGGTCATCGCCACGCGCTGGAGCGGCAACCTCGAATTCATGGGCGACGATAACAGCCTCCTCCTGGACGTCGAGGGCCTGGTCGAGATCGACGAGCGGGCGGAAATCCCCTTCTATCGGGGGCAGCATTGGGCGGAGCCGTCGGCGGGCCACCTGGCTCGCTTGCTGCGCGAGGTCGTCGAAGAGCCCGCCCGGATGTCTGAGATCGGCAGGCGTGCCCGGCTGGATGTCGAGGGGCGCTGGACCTGGGATCACGCGGCGGCGGTAGCCGCCAGCCGGCTGGCGGACATCGAGTCTGAGCTGAGCCAGCGCCGCAGGACGGCGGCAAGGGCTGCCGGCAAAGCTCTCACGATCGCTCGGGAAGGCTCGATCTTCGTCAATCACTCTCTGGCACTGGTCAACCGCGAGCTCTGTCTGGGACTGATCGACGGCGGGCACGAGGTTTCGTTGGTGCCTTATGAGCCGCACCAATTCGGCGCCGAGGCCGACCCTCGTTTTGCCCCACTGGAGCGCCGGATGAAGGCCATGCTCTCCCGGCCTGCTGACATCCACGTGCGCCACCAATGGCCGCCTAACTTCACGCCGCCGGCGCAGGGACATTGGGTCGTGATGCAGCCCTGGGAGTTCGGCAGCATCCCACGCACCTGGATCGAGAGGATGCGCGCCGAGGTGGATGAAGTCTGGGCCTATACGGATTTCGTGCGCCAATGCTATATCGCCGATGGGATGCCGCCCGAGCGAGTCCACATTGTGCCGTTGGGCGCAAACACGCAGAGGTTCAACCCCGCTGCCGCACCTCGGCGCCTCAGCACGCAGAAGCGCTACAAGTTCCTGTTCGTTGGCGGGACCATCTATCGCAAGGGTCCCGACATCCTGCTGAATGCCTACAGGCAAGCATTCAGCGCTAAGGACGACGTCTGCCTGGTGATCAAGGACATGGGTGGCGAATCGTTCTACAAAGGCCAGACCGCCGCGGAGTACATCCGGCAAGTCCAGCGCGACCCGAACGCGCCGGAGATCCTCTACCTGACCGAAAACATGGCTCCCGGCGACCTGCCCGGGCTCTACACCGCATGTGATTGTCTCGTGCATCCTTACCGGGGCGAAGGTTTTGGGCTGCCGATCGCGGAAGCCATGGCCTGCAGCTTGCCCGTCATCGTCACGGGAGCTGGCGCCTGCCTTGACTTCTGCGACGAATCCGTTGCCTACCTGATCCCCGCGCGGAAGCTGATGCTGCCGGAAAAGCGCATCGGGGATCTGGAGACTGTGAACTTGCCCTTCATGTACGAACCCGACACGAACGCTCTGGCCGCCCTGATGCGCGGGGCCTACAGCGACCCTGAGCGCGCACGCTCGGTCGGCGAGCGGGCCAGCCGGCGCATCCAGGAGCACTGGACGTGGCAGCACGCGGCGGCGCGCGCCGTCGAACGGATGAACGCGCTGCGAGGCCAGCCGGTCAGGCGCCAGGCGATAGTATCGGCGCCACGCCCCTCAGCACGGCCAGTCCCCTCTACTGCAGCGCCGGACGGCAAGACGGGCTCCGGCAATGGCTCGGTTCCGGCTGGGTTGGCCCTGGTGATAAACGCCACCGGCAAGGTGGACGACGCCTTCTGGCCGTCGCTGGTCTCCACCGTGTCGCAGCCCCTGGCCATCAGGGTGGTAGGTGGGGGGATCTCCAAGCTAGGCGTGGAGCGGCGCGGCGCAGCGCCGCTGCCGGACGGCTGGCGCCTGGAGGAGGGCGGGGAATCGTTGCCCGGCGCTCTCAATCAGGCGCTGCGTGAGCCAGATCGGCAAATGGTGGTCTTGTTATCGTCTGATACTGTGTTGACGCCCACCTGGCTCGATCGTCTCCTGGCGGTCTTCGGGCGCGATCCGCAAACCCTGGCTGCCGGTCCGATGGCAAACCATGCGCCCAAGCCTCAGAACGTCGCGGCGCAGTATCAGGGCACGGGCAAACCGTTGGCCAGGTTTGCGGAGGCGCGGGCCGGGCAGCACCCGGGCGAAGTGAAAGTGGTGCCTTACCTGGCAGGCTTCTGTCTGGCGCTTGGTGTCGAGCGGTGCCGAGATGTGGGCCTGCTCGCCGAGGATCAGGCGCTTGAGTCTGCCCTGTGGGACTATCTGGCGCGCGCCAGGACGTCGGGGCATCGCCTGGTGGTCGCGGCTGACGTCTACATTCATCACGACAAGCTGACACCCGAAGAAGGGTCAGGCTTCGACGCACGGGCCGCCGAGGAACAGGCCAGGCAAGGAATCCTTGCCCGGGGCCAGGCGGCCCTGGAGGCCGGTGAACTCGACCAGGCCGATCAGATATTTGCCTCGTTGATCGACAGGTTCCCGGACGCCATCGAGGGCTATGCGGCCCGCAGTGCGGTCCTGATCGCGGGCGGTCGCCATGCCGAGGCCGTGCCGTTGTTGCGCCGGGCGATCGAATTGAACGGCCGGCTATCGTCGCTCCAAAACATGTTGGGCAACGCCCTCAGCCATAGCGGCGATCTTGGGGGCGCAGAGATGGCTTTCAGGCAAGCTTGCCGGGCCGACCCCACCGACATGGAGGGCCGGCTCAACCTGATCGACCTGTGCCGGGCCCAGGAGCGCTATGCGGAAGCGACTGCCCTGGTGAAGGATGCGCTGAGCGTGAACCGTGACCACCCCGACGTTCTGGCGTCCTTCGGAGCGCTGAGTTTGCAGCTGGGCCAGCCGAAGGCGGCGCAGGCAGCCCTGGCCAGGCTGCGGGCAGTCCGGCCCGACCATCCGCAGGTACACGTCCTGGACGCGGCGCTGGCAGAGGCGAGGGCGGGGGAGATCGAGCCGGTGCACGCCGGAGCGAATGGGTTATAATGCTTCCCACTCAGCTACAGGGAAAACGATGATGAGCGCACGGAGGCATAACCTGCCCGGCCTGGTCCTGACCGAAATGGAGTTTCGGGTCCCGCTGGACCCCCTGCGGCCTGGCGCCGGGGAAATCAGCGTCTTCGCGCGGGGCGCGGTGGCATCCGACAAGGAGGACAAGGGCTTACCCTGGCTGGTCTTTTTCCAGGGCGGGCCGGGCTCGCCGGCCCCGCGGCCGGAGGCCCGCAGCGGCTGGCTCAAGCGCGCGCTGCAGGACTATCGGGTGTTGCTGCTCGATCAGCGTGGGACCGGGCGCAGCACGCCCGTCACGCACCGCACGCTGGCCGGCCTGCCCGGCCCGCGAGAGCAGGCCGCTTACCTGAAGCATTTCCGGGCCGACAACATCGTGCGCGATGCCGAGCTCATCCGGCGCGAGCTCGCCGGGGAGAAAGGGCAATGGAGCGCGTTGGGCCAGAGCTTCGGCGGCTTTTGCACGGTGCGCTACCTCTCGGCCGCGCCCGAAGGGCTCAGGGAGGCTTTTATCACCGGCGGCCTGCCACCTCTGGAGCACGGCATCGACGATATCTATCGCGCTACCTACCGTCGCGTGGCCGACCGCAACCGGCGCTATTACGAACGCTACCCCGAAGATGTCGAGCTGGCGCAGGATATCGTGGCTTTCCTCTCCCGGAACGCCGTGCGCCTGCCGGGTGGCGGCGTTCTCTCGCCGCGCCGTTTCCAGCAGATCGGCCTGGCCTTTGGTATGAGCAACGGCTTCGAGCAGGTCCACTATCTTTTGGAGAACGCCTTCGCGCCCGGCCCCGGCGGCCGCGAGCTCAGCTACGTCTTCCTGCGCGGGCTGGAGAACCACCAGACCTTCGAGACCAATCCTATCTACGCGCTCCTGCACGAGGCCGAGTATTGCGAGGGGGCGCCATCCAGCTGGTCGGCCGAGCGCGTGCGCGCCTCGCATGCGGACTTCGATCTGGCCCCCGGCCGGCCGGTGTACTTCACGGGCGAGATGATCTATCCCTGGATGTTCGACGACTATGCGTCTCTGGTGCCTCTCAAGGAGGCTGCCGAGCTCCTGGCTGCCGACGCCGATTGGCCGCCGCTATACGACAGGGGAGCCTTAGGGCGCAATCAGGCCCGGTGCGCGGCCGCCATCTACTATGACGATATGTACGTCGAGCGCGAGTTTTCCGAGGAGACGGCACGCAGCATCCGCGGCCTCAAGGCCTGGATCACCAATGAGTTCGATCACAATGGCCTGCGGGCTGAAGGAGAGCGCGTCCTCGACCGGTTGATCGATCTGGCGCGCTGAGCCTTCACCATACCAGCGAGAGGCAAGTCACGCCCCCATCAGCTTTCTCGAACTCCGTCACGGGCACACGCAGCACGCTGAACCCTCGGGCGCGCAGCACGCCGGCCACGGCCGGAAAGCCGTCGGGCACGATCACCGATGCTCCGAGCGCCAGCACGTTGGCCGCATAGGCTTCCTCGCCGGGAACGGCGATGACATCCAGGCCGGCAAAGGCGGGATGCCCGGCGTAGGCCGGCACACTCAGGAGCATGTTCTGCCCCAGGTAGCTTACGGCGGTCCCCAGGTGCAGGTAACCATCGACAGGCAAGCTGGCCACAGGGATGCCCGCCGGCGCCAGGATGGCAGCCAGCTGCCGCGATCCCGGCGGCGTTGCTGCGGCCGGTCTTGCCAACCAGGACCCGGTCCGGCAGCACCTGTACGTCGCCTCCTTCGAGCGTGCCGGGTTCAACGATGGGCTGTGGGTGAAAGCCGGAGCGCGTCAAGGCGGCAGCAGCGTCTTCTTCCTCGCCCCGCCGGCTCGGGGCCGCCATGCGGCCGATGATCGCCCGGCCGGCGATAACCATGGCGGGGTCTTGCATGAAGCAGCTATCAGGGTGGTCCTCGTCGATAGGCAGGACGGTCACCGCCAGGCCAGCCGCCTGCAGGGCCTGGCAATAGGCTGCGTGCTGGACCTGAGCCAATGGCACGTCGATGTGGGCCTGGCTTGGGCTAATGGCACACCTGAAGCTCTTGCCGGGTGGGCGCACCAGCGCCCGTGTCACCATTCTCTCAGCCTTTTGACACATATCCATATTATAACACCACGCTCCGTAGTCTGCCGCAGCCACCCCTCGCCACTTCCGTAAAGAACCACGTCATTGAGCCGCTTGACCCTGGTGGCACTCTCGAGTAGTTTGCTTAATGTCACACTTCTGCGTATAATCGCACTCCGTAGGCCAGCGCGATGAGATTCTTGGGTTGTGTGATGTGTTGAAGAGGAGGTACGGGTGAAGGAGCGTAGGGGGACCCCTAAACAAGAGCCAGGAGAAAAGGCGAAAGACCGCAGCCGGCTGATGCGCCAGGTCGGCGTAGGCGCAGGCGTCTTGGTCCTCGGCTTGGTGGCCTTCTTGCTGGTCCAGCACTTTGTGCCGGTGAGCGCCCCTGCCCCGATCAAGGATATTCCCTACAGCGAATTCAAGGATGACCTCAGGGCAGGCCGGGTGCTCAACGTGCTGGTCGACGATGCCCAGATCACGGGCCAGCTGAAGCTTACGCCGGGCGCAGCTGCCAGCCGGCCCGCCAACTTCAGCACCGAGGTCATCGCCACAGGCGATCCCAAGCTGATCGACGAACTCGAAGCGGCCGGTGTTCCGTTCGGTGCGGGGGGACCGCCGAGCCCTATGGGCGATTTCTTGTTGCTGCGCCTCTTGCCTGTGCTGGCCGTCGGTGGCATCGCCTATTTCGGCATACGCCAGGTCAGCCACGGCTCCGGGGGCCTGGGCATGATCGGCATAGGCAAGAGCCGGGCCTCTGAGGTCAACGCGGCCCAGATCAAGGTAACCTTCGTGGATGTCGGCGGGGCGGATGAGGCGATCGCCGAATTGCAAGAGATCATCCAGTTCCTGACGGCGCCGGCCAAGTTCGCGCGCCTGGGTGGCCGTGTTCCGAAAGGCGTGCTGCTGGTGGGCCCGCCCGGCACCGGCAAGACGTTATTGGCCAGGGCGACGGCCGGCGAGGCCGGGGTGCGCTTTTTCCAGACGAGCGGCTCTGAGTTCATGGAGATGTTCGTGGGAGTGGGCGCTGCCCGTGTGCGCAGCCTCTTCGAACAGGCACGCAAGTCGGCGCCGGCCGTGATCTTCATCGACGAGATCGACTCGATCGGCCAGAACCGCAGTGGCGCAGGCAGCGTACGCTCCGGTGCCAACGACGAGCGCGACCAGACGCTCAACCAGTTGTTGGCCGAGATTGATGGCTTCGAGACAGGAACCGATAAGCCCGTCATCATCATGGCTGCCACCAATCGGCCCGAAGTGCTGGATCAGGCGCTGCTGCGAGCCGGGCGATTCGACCGGCAGGTAGTCGTGGGGCAGCCGGACCTGGCCGGACGCCTGCAGGTGTTGCAGATCCACAGCCGCAACGTCAGCCTGGCCGACGACTTCGATCTGGAACGCGCTGCCCGGATCACGCCCGGCTTCAGCGGCGCCGATCTGGCGAACGTGATGAATGAGGCCGCCTTGCTCGCCGCCCGCAGCAATGCCGATGCGGTCAGCATGGCCGACTACGAGGCGGCCATCGAGCGGGTCGTGGCGGGGCTGGAACGCAAGACGCGCGTGATGAACGAAGGGGAGCGCCGGGCTATCGCCTATCACGAGTCAGGGCACGCTTTGGTTGCTACGCTGTTGCCAAACGCCGATCCGGTGGCAAAGATCAGCATCATCCCGCGTGGGGCGACGGCGCGCTGGGCTACATCCTGCAGATGCCGGTCGAGGATCGTTATCTGATGACGGCCGACGAGCTGCTGGACCGCATGGCGGTGATGCTGGGTGGAAGGGCTGCCGAGCAGATCGTTTTCGACACGATCACCACCGGGGCGAGCGATGACATCATGAAAGCTACCGACCTGGCGCGCCGCATGGTGGTGGAATTCGGCATGAGCGAGATGTTGGGCACGGTGCGCTACGCAGGCCAGAGTTTGCAGTTTCTGGAGGGTCCCTTGGCCGACAATGCATCGATCAGCCAGCACACGCGGCGAGCTAATCGATAGCGAAGTGCAGCGCCTGGTGGGTGACCAATACACGCATGCCCGGCGTTTGCTGGTCGAGAACGAGCAGGCGCTGCACCTCCTTGCGGAGCGCTTGCTGGATTGCGAGAGCCTGGATGGCGGTGCGGTCAGGGAGGCGCTGCAGGCGGCCACGACGCTTGTCGCCTGAGATGACCCTTGCGCCGGTCCCCGAGGCGCTTCGGCCCTTCATTGCGCAAGTCGTACGTTGAGGACCTGTAACACGATTTGAGTTTACAACCCATCCGGCTCAGTACCGCGGCACCTGGCCGAGCACAGGCAGACCCAATCCCTCGAGTTCGGCCGCGCTGCGCACCGAATCGTCCAGGTAATCCCACAGGAAGGCGAGCCCGACGCCTGCCGCCAGGGCCAGAAGGACACGCAGAGGCAGATCGAGCTGCTGGCGCGCCGGGAGTGCCACCGGGCTGATGACGGGCGGGTCGATCACCCGGATGTCCGCCTCGGAGGCGTTGAACTGCCCGAAGAAATCGGCGCTGCTCTGTGTCAACGTATCTGACACGGCGCCGGCGATGGCACGCAGTTGGCTCTCATCATTGCCGGTCACGATCAATGTCAGGATGCGGTGAAGCTTGCCCGGTTGGGTGCTGGCGCTGATGGCCGAGGCGCTCACACTGATGCCCTGCGAGGCAAGTCGCCGGCTGGCTTCTCCAGAAAACGCCTGGCTACGCACGATCTCGCCCAAGTCATCCACCAGGTATTCAGATGTCAGCTCGGTGTAATAGTCGTCGTAGGTATACACCCCAGGGATGCGCTGTGGTTTCAAGCCGACGTTGAAGCGCATCGTCGCCTGGTACGTTGTCGCCCGGGGTTGCCACGGGCGTTGCATGGCCAGTGTAATCAGGCCGACCAGCAAAGCCAGACCGAGCGGTAGCCACCAGCGGCGCCCGATAATGCGCCAGTAGGCGCGCAGTTCCATGCTTTTCTTTCCCCCATCGTCCTCAGGTTGTTACGCGCTCGATCAGCGCACGCATCTCGCCGACGAACCACGCGGTGCTGAAACGCTCGGCGTTCGCCCGGCACGCGGCCGGATCGTAGGCTGCAGGGTCAAAACGATCGAGCGCGGCCGCGAGAGCCGGCACATCTTGTTCCCAAAACAGCTCCCCGGTCTGCCCCGGCATGATCGTGTCGAGTGCCCCCCCACCGCCGAAGGCGATCACGGGCCGGCCTGCGGCCTGGGCCTCGACCGGGGCAATCCCAAAATCTTCCCGGCCAGGAAAGATAAAGGCCCGGGCTTGTTGGTAAAGCTGGACCAGCCTTGCCCTGGGAACGCGCCCCAGGAACGACACCGTCGGCCCTGCCATGCGGGCAAGGGCCGCGGCGTCCCGCCCATCGCCGTAAACCAGCAGCTTTAGCCCAAGATCGGAACAGGCGCGCACCGCCAGGTCCAGCCGCTTGTACGGCACCAGGCGGCCACCGGCCAGGAAATAGTCGCCCGGGCCGCCGCCGGCGGGCAAGAAGCTGCCAACGTCCACGGGCGGAAAGATCACCTGGCTCTGGCGGCCATAGAAGCGCTGCACCCGTTCACGGATCTCGGTGGAAATGGCGATGAAATGATCCACGCGCTCAGCCGCTGCGTAATCCCACCGCCGCAGCGCTGCCAGGACCGGGCGCAGCAACACATCCAGCCACGGCCGCAACGGCTCCCGTTGACGATACGATGCATACTGCCACAAGAAGCGAGTCGGCGTCAGGCAATAGCAGATGTGGACGGCGCCCTGGGGCACCCTCACGCCATGGCAAAACCCGCTCTTGTTGCTCAAGACCAGGCGATAACCTG
>CAWEHT010000209.1:0-3223 GCA_963808455.1 uncultured Chloroflexia bacterium
CGCTGTTGAAAACGTGCGCCAGCGTCATTGCTTTCAGGTTGGTCGCGTCAACGGTCTCCCCGGTCAGGGTCAGCGGCCCGCTGGCGCCGAGCAGCTGAGCCAACCCCTGCTCGTCGACCGCGACGACACCGTCAACCGCTGTGCCTTCTTCGGCCTGCCAGAATTGGGCGGCCTGCCTGGCCGCGGATGGGTAATCGGCCCACCAGTTGGCGTCGCCCAACGACCAGCTGCCCAGGCCCATGTACTGGCTCAACGGTGCCGGAGGCTGCACCCATTGGCCGGTAACGCCCACGGCCTGGTCCCAATTCTTGGAGGTATACTTGGCCTTGGTTACCTCAAAATTGCCCAGCGCTGTGACGGTGCCGTGGGCTACCGTGACGGTCGCAACGCCCGTGATGAATCCTCCTGTGGCGTGCAGCTCATCGCTGGTCTGGATCAGCACAAGGTAGGTCTTGGGGCCGTCCTGGCCGAGAGCGGGCGGCATCGCACTCAGCCATTTCTCGCCCATGGCCAGCTTCTGCCGTAGGCCGGGCGCCAGGCTGTCCCAGCGTGCCAGCACGCCGGTGAGCTGGCCGGAGATGCTCGCGGGAAGCTGCGATGCCGTGCCGATGCGCTCGCGAGCGGCCTGAGCCTTGGCCAAGTCCGTGCCGACGGCGTCCAGGTGTCCTTCGAGGGACGGAATCTTCGGGAGCAAGACGGCCAGCGCCGGCTCTGAGCGGGCGGGAGCATTCCCCCCGTTTGTCTCGCGCTGCCGAGGGCAAGATCGGCTGCCGCCAGGAGCTCCTCAGAAGCGCCGATGCCCGAGTCGGCGAACGCCCACAAACCGGACAGTTGGTCGACCGATCCCTGCCCCCCCAACAGGGTGGCGAGCCCTCCGCTAACGTTCAGGATCGGCTCGACCAGCGGGCGGAGCGCCTCGAATTGCCCGCGCGCCGCCTTGACATCCGCCTCAGCGGCCCGTACCGCAACGATCGGATTCGTCCCGGCCGGCACGCTGCTGGAGGCTGCACCCGAGGAGGGCTGGCCAGGCGGCGCCGCCGAAACTTTCGATCAGCGCGTCCGCCGCCTGGCTCATGTCACTCACCATCGCCTGGACGCGATCCCATGGCAATTGCGAGGTGATCCTGGCCGCGCCAGACCCCGAAGCGTTACCCGGGACAGCCGCCCCCTGGGTGGGCACCACGGCGGGGAGCGCAGGGCTACCGAGCGTGCCGGTCACGGCAAGGCCCGGGCTGGCCAACGCGCCGCTCGTCGGGGAGGACTGTGAGGCGGGTGACGGTGCCGCCCCGCCCGCCTGCCTGCGAGCCACGCCCAGGGGAGCGCAGGATGCGCTAAGCAGAGATATCAGGACCAGGATCGCTCTAACTCTCGCTTTGGCCAAAGTTTCCACCTCTGATATTCCCGTCAGGTCTTTGGAGTCTTTGCAGTTCCATGACACGAAAAGCCGCGAAGGGCGCGGAGCGCACGGAGACATGCTTCGCGCTCTTCGCTCTCTTCGCGGCGTGTCCCGTCAATAGCTTGCCGCGGCGACCGGCGACCCCTGATGCGGGCGGCGTTCGACGGGTCTCTCTTTCAAGGCTATTGGCGCGGCCGATGCGGCAGCGCTACTTTAGCGGCCGCGCAGCCAGCTTACGCCAGGCGCCGCTTCCGGCATACAGTGCCGCACCGAGCAACACGAGTGCGAACGGCCAAGACACGACCGGTTGGCCGCCGCCGGTATTCGGCAGCGCCGACGGCAGCGCGGCTGGAGTGGGATCACGCAACGCACAGCACAGCAACTTGCCGATCTGGCCTTTGTGGATAGCGTCCGTCGCGCCCAGCGATTCCGTCACCGTCTTCCAAACGCTCGCGTCCGTGTTGTAATAGGTGAGCACCATCGTCCCCGTCTGAGAAGCCGGCACGAGGGCGCTGACGACTTCCGACGACAACCCGGAGCCCACCGGCTGGCCCGTAGCCGCGTTATAGACGTTGACGGTAAAGCGGCAGGCGGCCTGGCTTACCGGGTCGGGGGCCGGCTGCGGCACCTGGCCGGTCGGCACACTGCCCTGGAGGCGCACCGCCAACGAGATGTTCGGGTCGGCCGGCACGAACACGGAGGCCTGGCAGCCTCCCACTTCTGCCGTAACGACTCCCAGCGCCCCCCCGCTTGCCGGCGGGATCACCGCGAGCGCGCCCGGCCCGACGACGGCCGGTATGCCGCGCCGGCGCCACGGCCGGGTAAATTGCGTTCGACGACGGTTATGCCGGCCGGCAAAGGGCAGATCGGCGGATGCGTCGGTGGTCGCGGGCCCGATTGGGCCGAGACGCTGCCAGGCATCAGCAGCGCCGCCGTGGCCAGGGCCACGAGCAAGACAAACCTTCCTCCGGGATGCTTCGCGGTCCGCGAGACGTGGGTGAGGCTCTTCATGGTTAGGGTCCCTCCTTCACTTCGTTCCAGCGCAGGTACCTTGGCTTCAAACGACGGGCGACTCGTCCCGTCTCCAAAGGCAGTGTATGGCTCACCTTCAAGGCGTGACGGCGGGCTCCATGCGGCAACGAACACGGGCCTGCCGAGTGCGGTGATGCCCCCGGGCCGCACTGCGGGCAGATACAGGTCCGGGTAGCGCTTGGCCAGGTTATCCTGGTACCAGTCGAAAAACAAGAGCCGGCTATCCACGACGACAACATCGCGCCGCTGGCCGAGCGCCTGGGCGTACCACAGGCTGAAAGACGACTCGTCGTAGTCGGACACAACCAGGGCACCGGACGGCAAACCGTTCAGCGTTGAGTGCGCGTAGCGCAAGGCCGTGTCATCATGGCTGGCGTCGAGCTCGCGGCGATGGGCCGGTAAGGGCCACAGCACCGCCAGCAGCAGGCCACAGGCGACCAAGCCCTCCGCCAGGGCCGGACCCCACCGTGGGGGCCAGGTGGCCAAAGGCGAAGCAGTGTGCGGCCCCGCGGCGCCCTCACCGAGGGCCTCAAGCCGCGCCGGCACTTCGGAAAGCAGCCAGGCCGCCCCTGGGCCGGCCAGCAGCGCCATGCCGGCCAACCCCGGCATCAGGTAGACGAAATCATTGTCTACCGGATAGCTTGCCCGCAATAGCAGAGCGGCCACGAAAAGATATGTCGCACACAGCACGAGGGCCCGGTCGCGACGCCAAAGCCAGATCCCACCGGCAAGGGCGAGAGCAGCAACCGGCCACCCCATCTCGACCCCGGCATGGACGATACCCTGGGCCAGCCG
>CAWEHT010000210.1:0-9160 GCA_963808455.1 uncultured Chloroflexia bacterium
GCAACTACGCGCTGATGTCCACCAGCCCGGCCATCGGCGCTGGGATTGCGCCCGCGCCTTTCCCCACCGACGAAGCCGGTAACCCGGTGCCCTCGGCGAACGGCGTGGACATCGGCGCCTACGAGTACGGCTCGCAGGCCAGCCCCACTGCCGCGCCGACCGCAGAGCGCACCGCGACGAGGGCGCCGACTTCAGCGCCTACCACGACGCCCGTGCCGACGGCGGCGCCGACTTCGGCGCCCGCCTCAGGCAACCTGCTGCAGAATGGTTCCTTCGAGTCCGGGACCAGTCCCTGGTCTCTCCAGGTTAACTCGCCGGCCAGCGCCAGCTTGAGCCAGGACACCACGGCTCATGCCTCGGATGGCGGCGTTGCTTCGGCCAAAGTCAGCATTACAGCCGACGATACCAACAACCCTTACTATGTTCAGCTGCGCCAGACCGGCCTGACCGCCTGCTCTGGGTGTTCCTACCAGCTCAGCTTCTGGGCCGAGGCCGCGGCCAGCCGTCCACTCGAGACGGTGGTCCAGGGGCTGAATAGCCCGTATACCCTGTACTTCGACCAGTCTCTAACAGTTGGTACTTCGTGGCAGAAGTACACCTATACGGTCAAGCCGGGCGCCTCCGATACTGTGTTCGTAGGGTTTGATCTCGGCGCAAGCACTTCCACGATTTGGATCGACGGCGCGTCCCTTACAAACCAATCGACGCCAGCTGCTCCGCCCGCGCCGACATCCACGCCGACTGCGGCCCCAACGGCCACGCCCGCGCCGGCATCCACGCCGACCGCGGCCCCAACGGCCGCGCCGACATCCACGCCGACCGCGGCCCCAACAGCCGCGCCGGCGCCCAGTAACCTGCTGCAGAACGGGACCTTCGATACCTCGATATCGCCCTGGACGCTGCAAATCTACTCGCCCGCTGCCGGCACGTTGGCCTGGGACGGTACCACCGGAGACCCAACAGCCGGATCGGCCAAGGTCAACGTCACTACGGCTGACTCGAACGACCCGTACTACGCCCAGTTCAGGCAGACGGGCCTCAGCCTCGCGGCCGGCCAACGCTACCAGGTCACCTTCTGGGCCAAGGCATCGCAGGCACGCACCATCGGGGCTGTCGTGCAGTCGCAGAGCAGCCCATACACGCTCTATGCCGACCAGACTTTCTCGGTGGGCACGTCGTGGCAGCAATTCGCGTTCGCCGTATCCAGCAGCCAATCCACGACGGGATTCCTTGCCTTCAACCTTGCGGGGAGCAGCGGGACGGTCTGGATCGACACGGTGTCGGTGGCGCCGGCATCGGTTTCCTCGCCCGCGCTGAATCAGGCGGTTGTGTTCCTGCCCGCAGTCATGTTGGCGGGCGATGGAGCTACGCTCCGTCGCTAAGCGCCTGGAATTGCCGCGTCAAGGACGCCGCCCGGTCTCCTTGACGCGGGGTTCGGACCCCAGCGCGCCGGCCAAGCCCCCGACACCGCCGGGGCGGACGTGGAGCCAGATGTAAGGGGGCGGCCCATGAGGAGCTGCCCCCTTATGTATTCCTGGAGTGCTCAGGGCTCGCGGTTTCCGGGTGGTTAGCCTCCAAAGCTGACCCCGCTGCCGGTGATGCGGAGGTTATAGCCCCCGGGCGTCGCGCTCTGTGCTACCGGCACATAGTAGGTGCCGCGTGTGTTGAAGCTGCCTGACCACAGCAGATCATTGGCATTGTACGGGTTCGCCGATCCGGCACCCACGGGAGTCACACCCTGGCCTGCTTGCATCGTCTGCAGATTGGCCGGGGTCCACACAGCGAAGCTGGCCGTGGTGCTCGGATAGACTTGCAGGTTGATCGTGACCTGCGAGCCGTCTCCAGCGTACTGAAAAGCATACCAGGTGGTCGACCCTGGCGTGGTCGTCACCCAGCCCAGGGAGCCGTCGATGGCGGCGTCGGGACCCGCCCCGGAAGCCGCTGTGCCGGTCACCGGCGCCGATACGCCGGGCGTGGTTGTGCTGGTCACCGGCGCCGATACGCCAGGCGCAGCGCCGGCCGGAGACGGGGCAGCGACAGCATTCGGGGCGGGGGCAACCGTGGCGGCTGCTGCCGAAAATGGCATCGGCTGGCCGGCGCCGTACACGCCACTTCCCGCGACCTTGAGTTGGAGGCTGCCGGATGTCAGCGGGTTTTGATCGACGACGACGTAATACGTGGCCGGCAGGTTGAAGCTGCCACTCCAAACCTGGTCAGGGTTGCTGGTTGAGCTGTTGACGGTGCCCGCCCCGACAGGGGTCACTGCCTGATTCATCGACCGCGCTTGCACATTTGCGGGAGTCCAGACGGTGAATTGGGTCAAGAACCTTCTGTGCCCGGGCCATTGGAAATTGCCGCCCATATCGACGTAGATCTGCGAGCCATCGCCGGCGTAGCTGAAGGCAAACCACAGTTCGCCGCCCGCCGGGATGCTGACGGTGCCTGCCGGTACCGTGAAGGCCGTCTCGGGCCCGGTGCCCGGCGCCTCGGCCGCCAGGACCTGTCCCGTGTTCACCAGAAGGGCGCCGGCCACGAGGAAGGCGCCGGCTAACTCGAATAGCTTGCGTAACATTTCAATACTCCCTACTCAACGCCGCTTGGTGGCTGCCTCTTTCCCGCCGTGTCACGGCCCTGCCGCCGGCGCTCGAAAGAAGCCCGCCTCGGTGGCCACGTACAGCCACCGGCCGTCTGCCGACAACGCCATCCCATTCACGCTGACAGGTGCCGGCCCGATGGGCTGCCAGTGGTTACCGGCGTCCCGGCTGGCAAAAACCCCGCGGTACTTCGTGCCGGCGTACACGACGCCGCGCGGGCCGGCAAACAGGAGGGCCGTTACCGTGATGTCGTCCAGGCCCTGGCCCAGCCGCTGCCAGCTTGACCCGCCGTCGTGGCTGCGATAAAGGCCATCCGTCGCGCCCGCGTAGACATCATTGCCACCCGCGGGGTCCAGCGCGATGGCGAACACGGTTTGGCCGGCGAGCTCGGGGCCGACGGGCTGCCAGCTGGAGGCGCCATCCAGGCTGCGAAAGAAGCCCTCGGTGCCCCCGGCGTATAAGGTGCCGGGATACGCGCCATCGAGTGCCAGCGAGATCACCTGGGTTGAAAAATCCATGCCCGTCCAGCGCGACCTCCAGCTCACCCCACCATCCCGGCTCTCGTATATGCGCTCGTAGGGCGCGCGCACGTAAAGATGCCGGGGGTCTCGCGGGTGCAACGGCCAGAGCGGGCGCCCCGCGGCCGGACCAACCTGTGGCAACCCAATGCAGGCCGCCGTCGTCGCTTGCGTAGATGCCGCTGGCGTCGAGTCCGGCGTATACGAGCAGCGGCCGGGACGGGCCTCCGGGGGCCAGGGCCACGACCGCGTCGGATGGTAGCCCCGAGCGGCAAGGCTGCCAATGATCGCCCTGATCCGTAGAAGCGTAGAGGCCGTCCTCGTCGCCCAGGAAAAGCGTGCCATCGCCAGCTACCAGCAGCGCATGTACCGCCACTCTGCCTGGGCCGGCGGGCATGGCGCGCCACGTCAGGCCGCCGTCGGTGCTCAGGTACAAACCGCGATCCGTGCCGGCATAGACGCGGTCCGGTTGTCCTCTGCATCCCGCGACGGCAGACAGAAGGCCCCCGCGGCCGAGGCCCGTTCCCCAAAGCTGCCACGCTCCGGTGGCCGGGTCGCGCCGATAGAAGTGCCCGTCACCCGTGCCGGCGAGGAGCACGCCCGGCGACGAGCCATCATCGCCCTGCGGCCCTATCGGCGCGCTGTGCTGACCCACCGGAAGGCCAGGCAGCAGCCTGGCGGCCGGGCGGGGAGGGGCTAACGCCGCGAACACGTCGACACGTCCCGGAACCTGCGTTGCCGCCTGTTGCCAGGTCGCCCCGCCATCGGACGACGCGTACAGGCCGGAGCGCGTGCGGGCGACGGCCTGGCCGCCGCCGTCGCCGAAGGCCAGCTCGGCCACGAAGCCCAGCCCGAGCTCGGGCACAGGTTGCCAGCTGCCCCCATCGTTGGCGCTGCGGAACAGCCCGGAGCCACCGGTGCCGGCCAGCAAGAGGTTGCCTTGCGGGGCAGCCGCCAGCGCCAGGACGGTGTCTGTGCCCGGCAGGGGCGAGAGTTGGCTCCAGGAAATCCCCGGCTTGCCCGTCGTGCCGCGGTAGATGGCAGCGCCGGCGCCCGCCGCCAGCACGCGGCCAGCCCGATCGTGGTGCGAGCGCGTAGATGGTGAGGGCAGGGACCTGGGCCACCGGCTGCCAGGTGGTGCCATGATCGGCGGAGAGATAGAGGCCATCCGTGGCGCCGACAAACATCGGCCCTTGCGGATCGGCGGGCGGGAGGATCGCGTAGATTGCCTGATCTGCCAGGATGCCGCCGGCCGGGCGGCCGGTTGTCCCGCCATCAGCGCTGATCCATAGGCCGTCGGGGCCGGCTGTGCCTACGTACAGGGTGCCCGTGTGGTATGGGTCACAGGCGATGGCTGTGACCGCCGTGTGCGGCAACAGGCCGTCGTCCAAACCCTGCCACGCGGGTTCTGCCGGCACAGCGGATGGCTGAGGGCGCGCGAAGAGAACGAAGAGACCGGCGCCTGCGAGAGGCAGCAGCGCTGCGATAAGAACGGGAAGGCGAAACCGGCGTGCGATCACGCCGACAATGTAACATAAGATGCTTGCCCCGGCAAGCACCTGTCCCAAATGCGGCCCATTGCCTGGCCCAGGTAAGCGTCGCGAGTGCTCAGGCTGACGGATCGGGGCCCCAATGCCTGGTGCAAGTGCAGGGAAGGCCCTCAGTAGCAGCTTTTGTCATGCTGACCGCAGTGCAAAGCCCGGGTGGGCGACACAACCAGCGCCGCGGCGGGACGCCAGCGACGAAGTCCCCGCAGGGGGAGCATCCGTCTTGGTGTCACCGAAAGGGCTCCCTGTTTCCGTACTACGCCTGCGCGGGCAAATCGAGAGCGCCCTCGCCGGCAGAGAGCCCCAGGTCGCGCAGCCACGCCCGGACCCGTCCTCCGATCTGGTCCCTTATCTCCCGGAACTTCGCTATCCTCTCCGCTTCGGAGCCCTCGAAGGCGGCAGGGTCCTCGAAAGGCCAGGACAGGCGCGTGACGACGCCCGGGAAGATCGGGCAACTGGCTTCAGCCCGCGCGCAGACCGTGATCACGTAGCCGAAGTGCTGCCGAAAGAGGAACTGGCCCACATCCTTCGAGTAGTGGTCGCTGAGGTCGAACCCGATCTCTTCCATCACGCGGCAGCGTAAGAGGGTTGATGGGCCGCGGCTCCAACCCCGCGCGAAGACCTCGAAGTGGTCGCCTGCATAACGGCGCAAGAAGGCTTCGGCCATCTGGCTACGCCTGCCGAATTGCCGGTGCAAAGGAACAGGACCCTGATCTTCTCCACGCTTGTGTCTCCCTTGTTCGCCCAGCCTGGCGTTCACGATGGCTTCGGCCAGCTGCGAACGACAGGAATTGCCCGTACACAAAAAGAGGACCTCTTTAGGCATTGCCTCCGCTCCTCCTGATCCGGATCGCCACCATCCTATAGCCGGAGAATTAAAAGCCGGTTAACACAGAATTCAGGCTTCTTCACAATCTGGGAGGCGTCCTACTTGACAGTGCCGGCCTTCCCACGCAATATTCAAGAACATTATTGAATAGTGAGCGTGAGGCGATGCAAGACAAACGATATGCCAAGGATAGGCTGTTCGGCCTGTTTGCCCAACTGGTCAGCGTGCTGGCCAATCCGCACCGCCTGGAGCTGTTGGACCTTCTGGCGCAAGCCCCGCGGACGGTGGAGGGCCTAGCACGCGAGGCCGGCATGAGCGTCGCGAATACCTCGCAGCACTTACAGCGGCTGAAAGCCGCCATGCTGGTGACCGGCGAACGCGAAGGACTGTATGTTCGCTACCGTTTGGCGAGTCCGGCGGTGGCGCGCCTGTGGCTTGAGCTCCGCAGGGTAGCGGAGCAGCAACTGGGCGAGGTCGAACAGGCCTTGGACGCGTACCGCGACCGGCGATACGAGTTCGAGAGCGTCTCGATCGACCAGTTGCGGGAGCGACAGAGCCACGGAGAGGCGATCTTGCTCGACGTCCGTCCCACTGCCGAGTACGCAGCCGGACACCTGCCGGGGGCCATCTCGATACCCCTGGATGAACTGGAGGGTCGCCTGAGCGAGCTGCCGGCGGACAAACACATCATCGCCTACTGTCGCGGTCCCTTCTGCGTGCTGGCCGACGAGGCCGTAGCGTTGCTGGCCGAGCGGGGATGGGCGGTCGCGCGCCTGGACGAGGGCATCCTGGAGTGGCAATCGGCCGGCTACGCGCTGGCCTGACCGGCCCTCATGTGCCAGCCTGTGGTCTGCTCAGGAGCCTTGCCATGACACGAAATATCATCACAGTCGAAGAACTGCAAGAGATGCTGGGCGCGCGGCAACCCGTCACTGTGCTGGATGTCCGCCCGGCCGGCGAGCCGCCGCAAGGCGATCCCACGGGCTTCGAGGCCGGGGCCAACCGGTGCGCGGCAGGCTAAGCGAAGGGCGGGAGCATCGTGGAATCGTCGTCCATACGGCTGGGCCTGAGGGCCAACTGGCAGCAGTTCACGCTGTTGGTGGTGGTCAACGCCTTCGTTGGCTCCATGGTGGGACTGGAACGCACCATCGTACCGCTGATGGCCAGGGCTGAGTTCGGGCTGGTCTCGGCCTCGGCGGCCCTGTCTTTCCTGGTCAGCTTTGGCGTCACCAAGGCGCTGCTGAACTTGTTCGCAGGCCGGCTGGCCGACCGCGTGGGCCGCAAGCGGCTGCTGGTGGCCGGCTGGCTGGCCGGCCTGCCGCTGCCGCTCATCCTGACTTTTGCGCCCAGTTGGGGCTGGGTGATCCTTGCCAACGTCCTGCTGGGCCTTGAACCAGGCCCTGGCCTGGTCCATGACGGTCAACATGAAGATCGACCTGGTAGGGCCGCGCCACGCGGGCTGGCCATGGGCCTCAACGAGTTCTCGGGCTACAGCAGCGGTCGCGTTGTCTGCACTCCTGACCGGTACCCTGGCCGGGCGCTATGGCCTGCGCCCGGTGCCCTTTTATCCGGGCATCGCCTTCGCCTTGCTGGGTTTGGGCCTGTCGCTCTTCTTCGTGCGCAACACACGCGCTCACGTGCGGCACGAGGCGCAGCTCGGCGCGCCCTCCGCCAGCCAGGCGGGCGGCGACCCGGCCTCTCCCTCACCCTCGTTCCGCCAGATTTTCTTCCAGACTACCTGGCGCGACCGGGCCATGTTTGCCGCCAGCCAGGCCGGCCTGGTCAAAAACCTCAACGATGGCATGGTCTGGGGGCTGCTGCCGCTCTTCCTGGCCTCCTTCCGCCTGCCCCTGGACCGCATCGCCGTCGTGGCGGCCGCCTACCCGGCCGTATGGGGCGTCAGCCAGCTTGTGACCGGCCCGTTGAGCGATCGCCTGGGGCGCAAGTGGCTGATCGCGGCGGGACTGTGGACCCAGGCTGGTGGCATCTGGCTGCTGGTGGCCATGCGTGGCTTCTGGCCCTGGGTCGGGGCGGCTCCATGGGCCGAACGGCATGCCTTTGAAGCAGCCTTAGGGTCCCGTCTCGAACTCACATCTGATGGAAAAATCACAGAATATCTGGAAGGGTTAAACTGCTGAAGCCCCGAAAAGAGGCGCCGCTTGCTTACCTACTCGGGATCCAAAGAAAATATTCAGCTTTACGCCTACGGAGATAGCCGGGGAGACCGGGAGCTCCTTTGAGTTGGCCGATTATCCCTATTATCAAGGAAAAGTTTTAATCCGGGTTTATGAATTGTTTAGATAAAAATTCCAGAATTTTCTTGCTCAGCGAAGAAAATAAACTTTCTAAACGCGAGCATTGCATAGATCTTGAATAAGGATTTATGAATGCAAAATAAGGATATCAAGTAATCAACTACTACAATTCCTTTAATTTTTGGAATTATTTCAAATTCATTTATGCTTTCTGCTTTTGGCATTTAAAAGAAAAAATGTTTCAAAAAATTTAAGGAGCACATAATCAATGTTAACGGATGTTGAGATATTTTGATGTAGGCTTACTAGAAAATTATCAATGAACAAGGCCCATGCAGTTATCTTATTGGAAAAAAGTTAAAATGATTTAAAATTAGACCGCCACGATCTTTCCCACAATGCCGCCAAGAGCCAACATGCCAATGACCACCGAAACGACCCAATGCGTGCAGACGCCGATGGAACAAAGCACGGCCACGAAGAGGGTCAGCAGCAAGAGCGACCGCAGACTGAATTGATACCAGGGGAGCTGTTTTTGGGCGTGGGCATGATTGTTGTCCAATTGGCCTATCGACGCGAGCCGCATCTTATGATCAGGCCCCCGAAGATGCCGCCGATCAGCCGATCCAACGATTGCCACCAACTCAAACAACTGCCAGAATGGCTCTGACATAAAGGGCATTTCCTCGATAATCGGGCGACACAGTATGACTGCTATAAACGCAAAGGCGATCCCCGAAATAACCCCGAGTACAAGTCCCGACCACTTCCTTGCAAGGATTCCTCCCATAACGCCCCCGACCGCGATGACCGCAGAAACGACCCAATCCGTGCAGACGCCGAGGGAACAAAGCACGACCACGAAAAGAGTAAGCAGCAGGAGGGACCGCAGACTGAATTGATACCAGGGGAGCTTGGGCGTGGGCATGAATTCATTGTAGCCCCCGTTACGGATTGAGCGAACAGCGTGCAAACTCGGCCCTTCGCCAAGCGATCGCGCTAGGGTTCTGTTGCACGCATCATTGCGGAAGTAGAATAGAACTCTTCGTGCCCACAAGCACCGAAAGGGCAGACAGATGGGGAATCCTATCGAGGAATCGTTACGACGGAAAAGTGCTGCGAATGCGACAAACCTCGCCACCTGGTTGGAGATTGCTGCCATCGTTACTCCTGATTTGGCCACCGCGCTTTCATCGTTGCGATGCTCTTCGTTCTGGGGCAGCGAGTATCGGAGGTTGGACCAACAGGGTCGTAACGCCGAGCAGAAGAGCGCAACGGAATTCGAGACGGGGATGTTTGCAGTCGATGGTCCTTCAACTCGATTTGTACCCGTCGTCCTCATCGTGATGTGGCGAAGCGGCAAGGGTTGGGCTTGCTTCGGTCTCGTGAAGCCCAAGTTTGGAAAGGACATTCTGAT
>CAWEHT010000211.1:0-6770 GCA_963808455.1 uncultured Chloroflexia bacterium
TAAGCCCAGCGAGATAGGGGAATAGCGAACAGGGGATACGGGACAGTGGCTTCCCACCATTCGCTGCGGAACTGCGCCACAGCCGGTACACGCCCGCGAGCAGCAGCAGGCTCAGCAGGCTGTTCTGGCCATAGCTGATGGCCGCAAAGACGGGGAACCACGTCAAGGACCAGGCCAGCGCGCTCGAAGGTCCCCCGTCCTCCGCAATCCTACCTGTGGGGGTCGGTTCTCCTGGCCCCGTGCCCCCGTGCTCCAGGCCGCCTCCCCACGGCCCGCAATTCCCAGGAGGTTTGCGCAGCAGGCCGCGCCACCAGTCCCCAGGTGCCGGGCTTCGTCCCGCACCGGAGGGGCCCAGTTGGCACCCCGCTGGCAGGACGCCCCCGGCTGCCTCGCCACCAGCCCCCACCTGACTCCACGCCACCGACCAGCCTGATGCTGCACCAGAGGGCCGCCAACCCAAACAGGCTCCAGAGCGCGAAACTGAGCCTGAAGGGCAGGGCAGACAGCGGTTCGTACAGCCAGGCCAGGAAGGGCGGGGTGATAAACGCGTAGTAGTTGGTCAGGGAAGGCCCAATGATCTGCTGCTGCAGGTGGAACTGGTAGGCCATGTCGTAGAGCCGGGGACTCTCCCCGAGCCGCAAAGTAGCGCCGGCCGCGTAGAACTGGAGGTAGTCGCCGCCAATCACCTGGCCGGCGAGATCCAGCCCATGCCTGCCTGCGAGGAGACTGACAAGCCACCCGGCCCACAGCGCGCCGCCTGCAATCCAGGCGTACCGGAGGCGTTTTCGCGACAGGAGGACAGAGCTCACCTCAGCCGAGCCAGCAAGGCGTACTGATCCTCGTAGACAATCTGCCACCTGCCGGTCCCCTTCACGGCCTCGACCAACGGGCCTTGCTCTTGCTTGCTGATCAGCACCGTGTTGATGCCGTAGCGGCTGAAGACTTGCTCCCAGCCAAACTGCGCGCTCGAGGCAGTGAAATAGTCTTGCCACAAGCTCGTCGGATAGAGCTCGATCCGCGTGTCGATGAAGACCCGCAGACCGGGGCAGGTCCACTCCAGATAGCTTCCGTAGCCCATGTCGTTGAAGAGGCGGGCGTCCTGTCCGGCTCCGCACAATACCGTCGCCGCTGTCCGCGGAGTCTGGCTGGCATTCACGAGATCCCGCCGCGCTGCCGTGATCGGCAGAGCCCCCCTCACCCAGGGGAGGCTGGCCAATGCGCAGAACACGAGCACCGCGAGCAACGCCACATTCGCGGCAGGCCTGCCTGCCGCGCCGCGCTCAGGCTTCGTCGCTCCGCGAGTGGGCGGCACGGCGGCTTCTAACGCGGCTGCCATTTCCTCTTTTTCCGGCTGTCTCACTTTCCCCGGCGGACGCGCGAATGCGACCGCAAACGCCGGCACCGCCGCCATGGCGAACCAGGGCGCGCCGCGCCGTGCGTATAGCGTGAACAGCCCCAAGACAATCATGGCAGCAATGAGGTGGGGGCGTAACCGGAGCCGGCGCACATAGAGCAGCAGCAACAGCGCCAGCACGGCGGCGAAGAAGGTCGCGCCGTCCTGCTCGCGCACGCTGAGAGGCATGAATTCCATGCTGGAGAACTGCGTCGTCTTGCTCTGAAAGAACCCGAGCACGTACCACACGATGCCAGCCGGTCCCGTCGGGTTGATGCACAGCGCCACCAGGGAAGCCACGCCCGCGCCGATGACGCTCCACGAGGAGGCAGAGAGTAGGGTGAAGGGAGTAGATTGTAGGCCCGTTTGCTCGCTGGAGCGTTCGTCAGGTGTGTCTGAACAGGCCAACCGGGGCGTTTCCTGGGCCCAGTCAGCCCACCGACGCGCACTTCGCTCTCTCGGCCCGATCCCTTCAGGTTCGGGCATCGGGCTGCACCCAACCTGCCGGGCAAACCAGTTGCGGCGACGCTGCAGGGTTTCCTCGACCACCTTGGAGGCCACGTAAACACCAAGCAGCAGGATCCCGAACGCAAAAGCCCCGTGCAGGTTCACCCACACGGCGAACAGAATGGGAGCCGCCCATAGGCACCTGCCCCCACGCTGGTCATGTCGCTGCAGCAGCCACACGAGCGCGCCGTAGCAGAGAAACGACACCGCTTCAGGCCGGGCGCCCCAGCTCATCGCGCCGATGGCCGCCGCTACCATCGTCGCCGCGGCCGCGGCCCGGACGTGGCCCCCGGAGGCGGCGAAGGCGGCAGCTTCAATTAGGGCGTAGCCGCCGGCCACGGTTCAGCGCGACGGCGAAAATCGCCAACGGCAGCCCGCCAGCGGCGTACAGCAGGTAGAGAATAACCTGCATGAGCCAGGCCTCGTTGGTCCACGGGAAGCCGCTGCGGGTAAATGTGAAGGAGTCAACCGCCGGCACGGAGTGGCTGGTCAGTATGATCTGGCCCGTTCGCACGTGCCACCAGAAATCATGCGGCATAACCTGCAACAGGTTGCCGACGACGAAGACGACCACTACTGGCAGCAGCAGCCAGATCGTCGAGAGGTTCGCCCACGCAAGGGCACAGGCGCGCCCTGTTCCGCGCCGCCGGGCTGCCGCGCCCAGGGCACGCCGCTCCCTGGGCGGACGGCAATTCACTTTCGTCGGCCCTCCGCAAGGGGTTTCGTTCTACGGAATTCGTTGACGCCCCCAGCAGCTCACCCCCTTACCTCCGCCGCCCGGCTCGGGTTGGCAAGAAAATCTCCGCCGGCAGGGACACACCCACCGTCGCCAATTGCTCCGAAAAACTGGGGCGCACTCCCGTGGGCTCAAGCGACCCGACGATCTTGCCGTCCACGAATCCTGTCTGGACGAACGTAAAGATATCCTGCAGGACGACGGTGTCCCCCTCCATGCCCTGAACTTCCGTTACATAGGTGACGTGGCGGGAGCCGTCGCGCATTCGCTCTTGATGGATGATCAGATTCGACCGCGCTCGCTATCTGCTCGCGGATAGCGCGCAGCGGCAAATCCATTCCGGCCATCAGCACCATCGTCTCCAGGCGCCGCAGTGTGTCGCGCGGCCCGTTGGAATGCAACGTAGTGAGCGACCCGTCGTGCCCCGTGTTCATGGCCTGCAGCATGTCCAGCGCTTCGCCCGACCGGACCTCGCCCACCACGATGCGGTCCGGGCGCATGCGGAAACAGTTGACGATCAGGTTGCGGATGGTCACCTCTCCCCGGCCTTCGGTGTTCTGTGTCCGCGTCTCCAGCCGCACCACGTGCTTCTGGCGAAGCTGCAGCTCCGCCGCGTCTTCGACGGTAACGAACCGTTCATCGGCGCGGAATGAAGGGCGGAGAGGACATTCAAAAGCGTGGTCTTGCCGGAGCCGGTGCCACCGCAGATCATGATGTTGATGCCCCGCGATGGCCGCTTGGAGCAAGGCAACAATCTCCGGGCAGAAGGAACCGAAGCGGATGCAATTGCTCGATTTGCAAGCGGGTCGCGGCCGAAGCTGCGGATGGTAAGCGTGGGTCCGTTCAGGGCCAGCGGCGGGATCATCGCATTGACGCGCGAGCCGTCGGCCAGGCGGGCATCGACCATGGGCGAGCTGGCTGTCGATCCGGCGGCCCAGCGGCGTGACGATGCGTTGGATGATGCGCATCACGTGATCGTCGTCTACGAACTCAGCGGTCGTCCGTTCCAGCCTCCCGCGCCTTTCAACATACACCATCTTCGGCCCGTTGACCATGACCTCCGTCACCTCGGCATCATGCAGGAATGGCTCGATCGGGCCATAGCCAAGGATCTCCGCCGTAATCAGGTCGAAGAGCTCATCACGCTCGGCACGGCCGACCAGCAGTTTCTCCTCCGCCAGCACGGCGTTGAAGATGTTCTGGATCTCCTGTCGTACACGCTCGCCATCGACGCCGCTCGGGCCTGGGACCATGTCCGAAATCAAACCGCGTGGACCTTCTTGCGGATGGTCGCATAGGGCTCCTCGGACAGATTGGCAACTCTGCCATTAGGACGAGAACCGGCGGCTGGCGTCTCCCCGGGCCAACCTGGAGCCGATGGATCGTTCCGGCGGCCTGCCGGCGGAAGGTCGGTTGGCGGAAGCGTGCGCACTAGAACAGACATAACTCCCTACGCGGTCAGGCTGTGGGTGGCGCATGCCAATGCCACCATATCTCGGTAGAGAACATTCCTACTTGTTGAGGATTATAAGATGTTTATGGGAGGCGGTAAATAGTAACTTCGTCCTGTTTGAAGACCAAAGTGGCCAGCGCCAGTTCCGGAGTCAGACTGTTTCGGCCCGGTCCGGCAAGGCAACGCTCGGCCGGAGAAATATATATGTAGCGGATGTGATACCGCTGTTCCAGATCGACCCACGCGCCGGCTGAAAGCTGGCCGCCGAAGAAAGCAGCCGCCTCGGCCGTCCGCTCGCTGTAATTTGCCGTCTCAGCCGGATGCCCGGTGAAGACGCGCACACCTGCCTGGCCGGGTAGGAGGTTGCCACTGCTTGCCGAAGCCAGCACGAGCTCGCCTTGCGCGTGATCCAGCAGCCACGCCATGCCGGAAGCCTCCGCGTGTGATACGTATAGCTGCGAACCTGAGCCCGCCTGCGACCCACCATCCTGCCGCAAGGGAATCATCACGAACAGCCCCAGGAGCACAAGGTTCCCGATCACCGCAAGGCCTTGGAAAACCAATCTCCCCTTTTCCCCGCTTGCCCGTCCTGGACTAAGGCGGCAGAAGCCCAGCACGGCGAGCATGCCGAACGGAATACTGACCCCGGTCAGGAAACGCCGTTGCGTCTCAAGGGGCGCATAGGCCAGGGCAATCGTCGCGGCGGCCCAGGCCACCAGCAATAGCTCGCCGGTGCCTCCATGGCGCAGCGCCAGCCAGGCGCCCGGCAAGGCCATCAACCCGAGCAGCCCGAGGCCAACCACGACAGCGGGCAGGGAAGGCGTGAGTGACACGTTTTGGGCGGCCCAGCCCGCCAGCAGTGGGTCCCCATGGTAGAGGACCGCATCGTACAATACGACTGGCGCTGAAAACAATCCGGCCCCGGCAGCCACAGTCAGCCCTACCGGGAGCCAGCCTGGCTCACGAACAGCGCGCAGGGCCACGTAGACAGCGATCGCTCCGCCTGCCGGCACGAGGCCAAATGGCTCCACGATGGCCAGGAGCAACGCCAGCAAACCTGGCACCAGCCAGCTCCGCGCACCGGGCAACGGCCAAGCCACGTAGCGAAGCAGGAAAACCATCAGTGCCAGCGCCAGCGGAAAGTGCGGATTGGCAAGCAGGCCCAGGAAGGTGAAGCCCTCCGGCACCCACATGTCGATCGCCAGCAAACCCAGGATCGTGCTGCAGCCAGCCAAGGCCCGTGCCGGCGGCTGCCAGCCAGAAGGCCAGGCGTCGCTCGCCGAGGTCTGGGGTCAAGTGGGCAGCGAAAACGTAAATCCCAGGCAGCAACATCGCGCCGCCCAAGAGCCTGGCCGCGTGGTAGACCACTGCCAGAGGCAAGCCGAAAGCCCGCGGAAGATGTCCCAACGCGAGGTAGTACAGGAAAACGTAGGCTCCCCGACCCGGCTCAGGTGTGAACGGGGATGGAACTGCCACGAGCCGGCCCAGCCCTCGCGGATTTTGGCCAGATAAGAATTGCCATCGAGTGGGTTGATCACGAGGCCGACGAATTGGTGGCCCGGCGGCGTCGCCAGCCAGGCCACCAGATAGGGCAGGCAGCTTGCCGCGAGGAGCAGGGCAGTCCACAGAACCACATAGCGCCACTCGCGCGCCGAAATGCTTTGTTTCATGGCTGGCCCCTCCGCCTGGAGAGCGCGGCCGGATACAGCGCGGTCGGCTTGTGACTGGCGAAGACGTAGATGAAACCCCAGGCTGGACCTAGCCACCAAAAGATCTGCATTGGCACGTTGTGAAGAGCGATATAGAGGACCAGAGCCAGCCCATCGACGGCGCCGTAGAGCAAGGCCACCCGCACGACGTGGGATCGCACCGCAGTCGGCGGAAACGTAGCGGCCATCTGGGCGAGTGGCAGTATCAGCAGGACCTGGTCGTAGACCCAGCTATGCGGACTGGTGAGCAGTGACACAAGCACCAGGACAGGCGCCTCCCGGCCCCATTCCCAGTCGCGGTGACGTTGCCACCAGTGCCGGGCGAACCAGACGACCCCGAGGAGGGCCGGCAGCCACTGGACCCAGGCGCGCCCACCGCCGAACCAGATCCTGAGCAGTGTGGAAATATTGGGAGACATGATGTTGGTGGGAGAGAGCCGGGTCATCAGCGTAACGTAGTAGGCGAAGATGGGCGGGTTGGCGAGCAGCGCAATGCCACTCATCGTGAAGATCGCCGCGCAGGCCCCGAGGATGACGCGCCAGCGGCGTCGCTCCAACGTCCAAAGCAACAGAGCGAGGCAGAACAGGAAGACCACATGCGGTTTGAGGGCCACGAGTCCCAGCGCCAGGCCTGCCAGCACCTCACGTCGTTGACGCATGGCAAGGAGAAACCCGACGGCCCCGAACAGGACCCAGGCGCTCATCTGGCCCAGCTTCAGAAGGTCCAGTGCGGGAACAAAGGTCGCGGCCAGCAGGAGCGGGTAGAACCAGCGCCGTTGGCTCCCTCCAAAGAATCGCCAGGCAAGATAGGCGCAGGAAAAGACAAGCGCCGCGTTGGCGATTAGCCACAACAAGGCGGCGACGTGGTAGCTCACCCAGCCGAGAGGCGCAACCAGCGGGAGCGCCCACGGCGGTTCCCACACCATGTTCAGGCCGGTGCCAGACCAGCCGGCACCTATCTGGAGTGGCATG
>CAWEHT010000212.1:0-3306 GCA_963808455.1 uncultured Chloroflexia bacterium
GGTGGCCCACACGGCTCAGGACTGCAGGCCGAAGCGGGTGATGCAGGTTCCTGGGCAGACCAGCCCGTTCGCTGCCCGCTTCGCTCCGGTAGTGTTGGAAAGAGAGGGAGAGCATGAAGAACCAACATGGTATCGCCCTGTTGACAGTGGCGCTTGCGGTTGTCCTGTTGCTCGCGGCGTGCGGGCCGGCGGCCACGCCGGCTCCAACTGCTCCACCGGCCGCCACAGCTGCCCCGACGGAGGCAGCGGCTCCGGCTGCCTCGCAGCCCGCAGCGTCATCGGCGGGCAAGACCTATGTGCTGGTGCCCAAGAATCTGGGCAACCCCTACTTCGATACGTCCAACAAGGGTGCTCAACAGGCCGCCAAGGAACTGGGCGTGACCGTAAATTACCAGGGCCCGGCCACGGCCGATGCGACGCAACAGATCCAGTTGCTGAACTCCCTCATCGCCCAGAAGGTCTCCGGGCTGGCCATCTCGGCTGACGATGCCGACGCGCTCGTGCCCGTCGGCAAGACCGCCATGGCGGCCGGGATCCCTGTCGTAAGCTTTGACTCTGCCATCTCCGCCGGCGGGCGCACCGTGCACGTCAACCAGGCGGTCGCCGCCGACATCGCGACCGTGCAGCTCAAGATGGCCCTCGATTTGACCGGCGCGGGCGGCGGCAAGATCGCCATCCTCAGCGCCACGTCAACCGCCCCCAACCAGAACGAGTGGATCGCGGACATGAAGCAAGACCTGACGCAGTCCGCATACAGCAAGCTCCAGCTCGTGGACGTGGTATACGGCAACGACGACGACACGAAGAGCTACCAGGAAGCCCAGGGGCTGATGCAAAAGTACCCTGACCTGAAGGTCATCATCGCGCCGACCACGGTGGGCATCGCGGCTGCCGCGCGCCGTGCAGGATGCCAAGATGGTCGGCAAGGTCCTGGTCACCGGGCTGGGCACACCCAACCAGATGCGCGATTACGTGAAGAGCGGCGCATCCCCGGAGTTTGCGCTTTGGAACCCGTCTGATCTGGGTTATCTGGCGATCTACACGCTCAACGCCATCGCTACGGGCCAGATCAAGGGCCAGCCGGGAGACAAGTTCACCGCCGGCAAGCTCGGCAATTACACCGTCAACCCGGACGGCACCGTGCTGCTCGGGCCGCCGACCGTCTTCAACAAGGACAACATCGACCAGTTCAACTTCTGATCCCAACCCCGCGTCGGGGCGGCCGGGCCCGTCCAGGGCACTTTCGCCGTGGGCAGGCCCTGGCCCCTGAGCGCTGATGTGTGTAGCCGGCGGGGCTTCTTCGGGCGGCCCCGGCGCCCAAGGAGCCCCGCAATCCCCTCTTGCCTCCCCCGCCGACGGCAAGGAAGGGCCAGGGCGGGAAAAATAGGGCGCCGGCACGGCGCCTTCTCGGGACCGGCCTGGCGCAGGCCGGCACGAGCGCGGACCCGCCCTTGCGTAGCGTGCCGGGCCCGTCCCGGACCGATGCCTCGTGACAGGGAGGCAAGATGTCTCACCCATCCGGCTATCTCGCCATCGACCTGGGGGCGGAGAGCGGGCACGCGACCCTCGGCACGCTCGATGGCGGCAGGCTGAGCCTGACCGAAGTGCACCGCTTTCCGAACATCCCGGTGCGGACGCTCGATGGGTTGCATTGGGATGTCTTGCGGCTCTGGGCCGAGATCGGCAGGGCATCGCCAGGGCCGTCCTGGCGAGCCCATCAGGCATCGCCAGCCTGGGAATCGACGCCTGGGGGGTAGATTTCGCGCTGCTCGACGCGCAGGGCGCCCTGATCGGGAACCCGTATCACTACCGCGACGGCAGGACGGGGGGCATGCCCGCCGAGGCGTTCCGCCGTGTGCCGCGCGAAGCGGATTTTCGAGCTCACCGGCATCCAGTGCATGCCGATCAACACGCTGTACCAGTTGCTGGCCATGGTGAATAGCGGCTCTCCCGCCCTGCGCGCTGCCGGCAGGTTGCTGATGATCCCCGACCTGTTCAACTACTGGCTGACAGGGCAGCCAGCCGGCGAGTTTACCAACGTCACGACCAGCCAGTGCTACGACCCGCGACGGGGCGCCTGGGCCACCACCCTGCTGGCGGAGCTGGGCATCCCGGGCGACATCTTCCCCACGGTGATCGCGCCGGGCACGACCCTGGGCGCGCTGTTGCCCGAGGTGGCCGAGGAGGCGGGCGCCGGGCCGGTCCGCGTGATTGCCCCCGCCTGCCACGATACGGGGTCCGCCGTCGCCGCGGTGCCCGCCGCCGGCCGGGGCTTCGCGTGGCTGAGCTCGGGCACCTGGTCTATCATGGGCACGGAGACGACGGCCCCGGTGATCGATGCCCGCAGCCTGGCCTATGATTTCACCAATGAGGGGGGAGCCGGGGGCACCTACCGTCTTTCAAAGAACATCGCAGGGCTGTGGCTGGTGCAGGAGTGCCGGCGGGCGTGGGCCAGGACAGGCGAGGAGGTGGCTTATGAACAGCTTACCCGGCTGGCCGCCGAGGCGCCCGCATTCGTCTGCCTGATCGATCCGGACCGCCCGGAATTCGGGCAGCCCGGCGACATGCCGCGCCGGGTCCGGGCCTATTGCCGGCAGGCCGGCCAGCCTGAGCCCGAGGGCAAGGGCGCCATCGTGCGCTGCATCCTGGAAAGCTTGGCCCTGAAGTACCGGTGGACGCTGGGCCGGCTGGAGGAGCTGGCAGGGGGCCGGCTGGAGCCTTTGCACATCGTGGGCGGAGGCTCGCAGAACGCGCTGTTGAACCAGTTCGCCGCCGATGCCACCGGCCGCCGGGTGCTCGCCGGCCCGGCCGAGGCGACGTCGATCGGCAACCTGCTGGTACAGGCCGTCTCGCTGGGCGACGTGCCGTCGCTGGCCGAAGGCCGGCGGTTGGTCAAAGAGCCGTTCGCGGTGGCCACCTACGAGCCGGCCGGCGGGGCGGCCTGGCATGCGGCCTACGAACGCTTCTGCAGCCTGCTGGCCCACGCCGAGGCCGCGACCTCCGCTGGCTCAGGGTCCTGTGAAAAGCGGACCCTGGCGGGCCGTGTTGTAGCCCTTTGGGCTTGGCTCTTTCAGCCCGATCCCTTCAGGTCGGGCGTGCGTTACTCAGGGCCAGCCTTTCAAAGAATCTCTCAGGAGCGCGGATCTAGCCATGTCCAATTCTCCGACCGAGGCAGGGGTGCAGGCCGCTCACGCCCTCGCGGTCGAGCGGTACGCGGCGCTCGGCGTGGACGTCGAGCGCGCAGTGGGGACGCTGGCGGGCATCCCGCTGAGCATCCACTGCTGGCAAGGCGACGACGTCACCGGA
>CAWEHT010000213.1:0-5798 GCA_963808455.1 uncultured Chloroflexia bacterium
TAACCTGCTGACGTTACGTATTGCTGCTGTTGAGCGTACTCACCACCGCGCCGTGCAGCGCAACGGCGCCGCCGCGCTTTTCGGCCTGTAATAGCCGGCTGGTCACGTCGGCGCCGAACTTGCGCTGGCCGTTGTAGGCCAACTGTGTATCAAGCAGTGCGCCGGTGGCCAGGTCTACCAGCTCCATTTCGATGGATGTCGTGCCGAGGTCGATGGCCAACCCCAGGCAACGGCCCGCAGGCTCGCCAGGCGCGACGCTCATGACCCACGGTTGACCATCCATCTCGGCAAGCCTCACCGAGACCGCGCCAACCGCCCTGGCGCAGCGCTCCGCTCAGTGACTGCAAGGCGGCCAGCGTCATATGTGGTGGTTGGTCACCCGCAGACTGCGACGCAAGCGCTCGCGCCAGGCGGTCGCGGTCGCTCGCCGTGTCGTCGAGGGACGGCGCCGGCACGGCGAGCGCTATCTGGGCTGCCAGTGGCCTGAGAACATCGCTATCTGGCATGGTCAGTTGTCCGTGAAACCGCTATATGGCCGGCCGCCAAGCATCGCGGACAGCGGACTGTGGTGCAGTGTGGCAGCCGCCTTCACCACCCAGATGGCAAAGCTCAGAAACTCCGCCTCTGACATGCGCAAGCTGAGCTTGCCGTAATCGATGTGAACGTGTCCGGCCGGACATAGCTGGATGCTATCTCCCGGCTGGCCTTGCGCCAGCATCTTCAATTCTGCCACCTTTGCCTCCCCTGATCCACCTGTCACAGCCTGGGCCTGCCATCCGCGGCTTACGCAGAGGGCGCGCAGTCTATCGGCGGTTCATGAACAACGCTCAGTGCTTGCCGGCGCCCGGTGTCGGGGCCGGAGCGTCTCGTTGCGGCTCCGGCAGCGTGGCACACCGCGTCCAAACGGGCGCAGGCTACGACCGCGCCGCCGGACCGTTTTTCACCAAGGAGCGCTTCCCGAATCGCACCGGGTGTCTATCTGCCAGATGCGACTGCCGCCAAGGACACACTGGCCTTCGGGTTCTCCCCGTCACCGTAGATCCGGTCGCCCAGCTCGGCAAGGGCCTGCAGGCCCTTGACTTCACCGGGCAGCAGCGGTACCTGCACGACAGGCACCGGGAAGCGTCGCGCGATCTCGCCGAGGTACGTCTCCTGCATGCTGCGCCGTGCCTGCACGTATGGCGTGGTGGCCTGGTCAGGTGGGATGACCATATTGGCCACGACCAGTCCCGGCTCGATGCCCACCGTGCGCAGCTCTTCGACGGCTCGATACGCTTCCAGGATGGGCGTCGCTTCCGGGTACATGACGAAAGCGAAGGTGCTGCGCTCCGGATCGCGCATCATGGCGATCACCTGCGCGAAGCGCTGCTTGGCGACGTCGTCGGCAGCGGTCGAATCCACGCTGGCAAACACCTTGATGTCCAGCTGCTGGCTCCAGTCCACCGGCAATTCCAGCAGCCGCAGGGTATGGCCGGTGGGCGCTGTGTCAAATACTATGGCCGGCCACTCGTCCTGCGAGGCGAAGTCGATGAAGCGATCGAAGGCGGCCATCTCTTCGGTGCAGGGCGAGTCGAGTTCCTCGGCCATCACTTTCAACGCCTCGGCTGGGCGACCACGCTGCCGGGCATCATCCAGGATCCGCGCTTTGTAGGCCTCGGCGGCGACCTTCGGGTCAATCTTGGCTGCCCACAGGTTGGGCTGGCCAGGTACGGGCCCCGCAGCATCGCCTACAGGTACGCCGAGCACGTCGCCCAGGTGCGCGGCCGGGTCCGTGGTCAGCAGCAAGGTCCGATACCCGTGACGAGCCAACCAGACGGCGGTCACACACGAGGCCACAGTCTTGCCCACGCCACCCTTGCCGGCAAAGAACAAGTTCCGGTGACGGCCGTTGGGTACCAGCCGGGCATGGGCAGGTGCTCTGGAGCGGCCGGTGGCTGACGGCCCGGCGGTTGGATGGCCACTGGGGGCGATGGCTTCTGCCGGCGCCCCGTCAAAGAACATCTTCCCCACGGCGCGAAGCCCTACCAGGCCCTTGATTTCACCCGATAGCAGATGCATGCGTTTGGTCGGCAGCGGCAGCTCGGCCTCGATCTGGCTCAGATAACCGGCTTGCATCCGGGCCCGAGCGGCAAACAGCGCGTTGCCCGTCTCCTCAAGCGGGATGATACCGTTGACGATCAGCTCATGGGTGTGAACGTCCAGCTTACCCAGTTCGGCGATGGCCCGCAGGGTCTCCTTGATCGCGATGGCTTCGGGGTGCAGCACGAAGATGAAGGTGGTCTGCGCCGGGTCACGCATGACCGCCAACGCCCGCTCGTACTTGTGCTTGGCATCCTGGATCGCCGCGGCCGGCCCGATGCAGGTCTGGCCGCTGCCTGCGGAAGCCGCCTCAATCGACTGGCTCCATTCGGCAGGCAATTCGAGCAACCGCAGGGTGTGGCCGGTCGGGGCCGTATCGAAGATGACGATGTCGAAGGCCAGCCCGCCGGAGGCCGGAAATCCAGGAAGTCCGTGAAACGGTCGAAGGCCGCGACTTCGGTCGTGCAGGGGCCGCTCATCTGTTCCTCGATCACCTGCACCATCTGGGCCGGAAAGGCCGCGCGGATGGGTGCCAGCGCCCGGTCCTTGTACTCCTGGGCCGCCCGGTCCGGATCGATCTCCATGGCCCACAGGTTCGCAGCCCCCGCGATCGGCCTGATCTGATGCCCGATCGGCTGCTCGAAGACATCGGCCAGATTCGACGCCGGGTCCGTGGTCACGATAAGCGTGCGCTTTCCCTGATCGGCGTAGCGCACGGCGGTGGTACAGGCCATACTGGTTTTGCCCACGCCGCCTTTGCCCGAAAGGAAGATGAACCTGGTGCGATTCATGACAGAGCTCCACTCAGTGCGGACCGCACCTCCGCGAGCGAGGGGTAGGTCCTGGTCTTGATGACCCGGCCGAGTACGACCGTGATCGGCAGCGCGGCCATTTCCTGCTCGCGCACCAGGCGCATGACCTCAGGGCTGTTGAGAAACGCCTGAGGATTGCTGGTCATCTGGTAGCGTTCCACGCGCACGCCGGCGGCCTGCAATTCCAGGATCATCTCGCTCACGTCGAGCAGGCTTTGGTCCACAGTCGGGCCGCAGATGCCGGTGGAGCAGCACATCGGCGGATCAAAGAGCTCGACCGTCGCCGCTGCCGGCTGGGCCGGGCGCGGGTCGAAAAAGGTCTTCATCTCACTCATAGTAGTTCAGCCTCCATTGAAGTAAATTGGCAAAAAACGGAGCACACTTCAAAAGACCTGGCCTCAGCCGGCGCTCTCGGACTCCGCAATGTTGATGTCACCGATCGGAACGAGCGCGCCCTGTGGGCCGCAGACGGGCCGGCGCGGTTTGTATACGGGCCGGGTCGAAGAAGGCGCCGAAGACGCGCACCAGGTTCTCCAACGCCGGGCGATTGATCGAGTAGTAGATCCAGCGCGCATCCAGCACATCGCGCTCGGCCGTGATCAGCCCGGCCTCGCGGAGGGCGCGGAGATGAAACGAGATCAGGTTGGCCGGCATATCCAGGGCATCGCCTAACTCGCAATTGCACTGCACACCCTCCATCAACAGGTGGAGGATCAGCAAGCGCCTGGGTTCGGCCAGCACCTTGAGCTGCGCAGCCAGGTCCTGCAGATTCACCGGCGGGTTGGCGATGCCTCTTAGGCCCCTGTTGCTTCCAGGTAATTCAACCATGATTGAATTATATGCATGCCAGCCCATCTGTCAAGTTTCATTTTGTCGAATTTTCCCCTTACCACTGACGCGGCCGGCCCCACACGATCCCACTTTTGCTGGCTCTGCTCACAAGCCTGCCAGCCCCTCCATGTTCAGGATCCCTGTTGGCTCAACGCCGCCAGGATCCGTGCCGGCGTCACGGGCACCTCGCGCAGCTCGAGGCTCAGGGCGTGGTTCACGGCGTTGACCGTGGCTGGGGCCACGGCGTCGGTGGCGCACTCGCCGATGCTCTTGGCCCCGAAAGGCCCGGCTTCCTCCGGGTCCTGGATCGTGATCACTCGCACCGTGGGCGGCATGTCGGCCGCTTTGAACATGTGGTACTTCTTGAAGTGGGGGTTCTTCAGCGCGCCCGTTCCCCGGGTCGATGACCATCTCTTCCGACAGGGCGTAGCCCAGCCCCATCTGGATGCCCCCGTGCACCTGACCCTCGAACAGCATCGGGTTGATGATGCGGCCCGAGTTGTGGGCGGCCAGGAAGTCGAGCACTTTCACCTGGCCGGTTTTGGTGTTGACTGGCGAGCTCGCAGAAATCGGCCGCATAGGAATCGATCGAGTCCAGCGATTCGAAGGAGGCCGTGGCCAGCAGATCGCGCTGGGGCGTGCCGGCAGTGCCGCGCTGCGCCGACGTGACCACTTCCGCGAGGCCGACCCTGAACCCGGCGTTGACGCTCGACACGACGGCGCCGTCGTGCAAATCGAGCTGCCAGGCCGCCGCCTTGCACATGGCCGCCGCCTCCGCCAGCACCTGCTCCCGCAGATCGCGCGCCGCCATAATGGTGGCATTGCCGGCCACGTAGGTGGTGCGCGAGGCCTGGGCGCCCAGGTCCAGCGGCGTGGTGTCCGTGTCGGCCTCGACCACTTCGATGAGGTCCGGGTCGATGGTGAGCACTTCGCCGGCGATCTGGGCCAGCACCGTGCGCGAGCCCGTCCCCAGGTCGTGCGTGCCTGTGAGCAGCACCGCCGTGCCATCGTCGTGAAGACGGATGGTCACCGTCAACACGTCCTGGTAAACGGGGTACCAACCGTTGCCGTGCACCGCCAGCGCCATCCCCACCCCCGGCGCACCTGGTCGCCATGGGTGGCTTCGGCCGCGGCCCGCCGCTGCGCCCAGCCAAAAGCCTGGCGCCGGCCCGGATGCGATCGGCGATGCACCGCGCGTTGTGGATGTCTTTCCCCATGCAAGTATTTTGAAATGGTTGGAGGACGTCCGCAATCTAAACTGCACGGGGTCGATGCCGAGGGCACGGCTGATCCGGTCGATGTGCGTCTCGCGCCGCCAGCATGATCTGGGGACAGGCATAACCGCGCATGGCGCCAGCCGGAAGCGTGTTGGTGTAGACGGCCACCCCATCATAGAACATGCGCGGCACGGCGTAGAGGATGAAGGTCTTGCCCGACTGCGCGCCGACGGCGTCGGGCCTGAGCCGGCATACGCGCCCGTGTACGCGCCGACCGGACGATCTGGGCCTGCATCTTCCCATCGGCGCTCACGCCCGTGCGCACCGTCAGCACGCCGGATGCCGGCTGCGCGTGGCCTGAAAGACCTCTTTGCGGTCGAGCCGCAGCTTGACCGGGCGATGGGTGCGCATGGCGAGGAGCGCGACCACCGGCTCATACAGCACTTCCAGCTTGCCGCCGAAGGCCCCGCCCACCAGGCCCTTGATCACGCGCACCTTGGACTGCGGCAGGCCCAGCGCCTGCGCGATGACGTTTCGCGGAAGCAAAACACATTCTGCGACGGCGTATAGACGGTCAGCTTGCCCTCGCGGAGTAGGTCGCCACGTGGCAGATTGGCTCCAGATAACCGTGGTGCACCCGGGAAGTATGAAAAGTGTCCTCGAAGACGTGCTGGCAGGCATCGATGGCCGCCAGAACTTCTTCTTCCGGATGGCTGCCGTAGGCCAGCCGCCCGCCGCAGATGTTGCCGCCGTCGAGGCCGAACGGATTGGCCTGGGGTGCGCCGGGCTGCAGCGCCGCAGAAGCATCGAAGACGGCAGGCAAAGGCTCGTAATCGACGTGAATGAGCTTGAGCGCCTG
>CAWEHT010000214.1:0-4758 GCA_963808455.1 uncultured Chloroflexia bacterium
GCAGAATGTTCAGCCAGTTGCGGCGAAAACCGTCGAACCGCCGGTCCTTCGCCACCGCCAATCAATGCCGCGCCATCGCCACGACCTGCCAGCGATACTCGATCTGCGGCCGCTTCTCGGTGGCGGGAGGGAAAACGACGCGGATGAACTCGGCGCCCGTGCGCTGCGCGTCGTAGCCCAAGGTCGCCTCCTTCGTGTCCGCCGCGGTGATTCGCACCGTCCCTTGGTCGGGCAGATGCAGGATTGCCGGGAGCCCCGGCACGCTGCCGTCGGGGTTGAACATGCCCAGCAGCGTCGCCCGGCTGAGTTTCGGATTGAACTCTAGCACGATCGGCTCGGGCGGATCGGCTTGCGACCAACGCGAAATCATCGTGAGCCCCTTGGCGTTGAAATCGATCGTCCAGCGGGCAGGCGTCGAAGCGTCGAGCCCCGGTCGGCGATACTCCACGCTGGTGGCGGCGTGCCGCGCGACGGTCGGCGGCGACGCGGACAGCTCGCTCCGGGTGCGCTTCAGCTCTCGCAGCACGGTGGCGAGGTTTTCCCTCGTCCTCGAGCGGGTACGGGTTCGCCGGTTCTGTGGCTCCGTCAGCTGGTTCGGCAGGATGTTGTAGAAGCTCATGCTGGTCAGCTGTTCGTAGAGCGCTGTAAAAGGTGCCAGACCCGCAACCAACGGCAGGGCCAGCGCCGTGGGCTGCAGCGCCGGGCTGGCCCCCGGCGGCGGCACTACCCAGCGGCCATTGTGCGCATACAGCCTGAGTTTCTGATCGTCCCCCGTAGGGCGGACACCGACTCCTTCTTCAGTCTGTACTCGCCGCCAGCTCGCTGCCCAGGGTGAAGCCGTAGCTCCACAGCTCGGCTCCAAGCTCCATAACCAGGAAGATCTCGACGTCGAAAGGCCGCCCCTTGGCCGACCAGCGGCGCAGAGCGCTCATGCCGTGGCGCTTGATGACGGCGGCATCCAGCCCGTGCTCCATCGCCTCCGAAACAAAGCGCAAGACGTAGACCAGGTTGCTCTTGCCGGACCCGTTGGGCCCGACCAGCACGGTGAGGGGCTCGAATTCGACTTCGACATCGGCCAGGCTGCGATAGTTCTTGACCGCGAGCGTTTTTATCATCCTTGCCAACCCTCCGGCACCAGGCCCAAACCGAGAGCGCGCCGGTGGCCTGGTAGACTCACCCCATACCGGATCATTGTAGCCGAGGCCGGAGACCGGCGCCACATCGCGCCCCAGCGAGGCGCAGTATTCGCCTTGCGGCCCGGCCATGTCAGCCGTTGGGCCGGCATATGCGGCAGCGCTGCGTGATAGGCACGCCGTGCGGGCAGGTCTTGAATCGCGGCTCCGCGTCGCGGAAGTCGTGCCGCTGGATGCGGTTCGGCCTGCCCCGCCTGTCGTCGTACTCCATGTCGACGTAGTCGCCGCCCTCGTTGGGCTCGTCCTCGGGCGGCGGGCCATGATCCAGCCGGCGACCACCTCGGGCGTCGGGTCGTCACGCGGGGTGCGCGTCAAGCACCGCCAGGATCCTGGCGTAGCTGACCTCCCGGTCGGTCACGTGCCAGGCTACCTCGCTGCAGAACTCACCGGCTTCCCTGCGGCTCACACCCAAGAGGTCCGCGATATCGCGCAGCTCCGGCCTCAGCGCCATGTTCCCTCCCTACGTTTCTCGCCGGTGGCCGCCCTGGCCCCAACCACCCTTCCGAGCGCCGCCGGCTCCTTGCACCCCCACCTGCAAGTGTAGCACTTAAGTGCACGAGGTGCGAGGCGCAAGGGCGCCCGACCCATGGCCAAAGCATGTCGCCAGGTCACACCAGGCCGGCAGGCTCAGCTGTGCCTACCGGGCCGCGTGGGCGCGTCCCTGGACGCCAATTCCAACAGGATGGACAAAAAGGTCCCCGCATGGAATGGACCGGGCCCAGGGACCTTTGAAGGAGTGACTTCCCGGACCTGTCATCCTGAGGCCGACTCCCTGACCGTGCTTGACGACCCGACGTGTCAGGCCGAAGGATCCGTGCTGGCTATTCTCGGGCACAACGGATGCTTCGCTGGCGTCTCGCCGCGGCACTGGCCGTCTCGTCAACCCGCTCAGCATGACAGCAGCGGAAGCTATTGCCTTACAGAACCCAAGGAGCATATCCTGTCTATCCGGCTCATCCATCCCCTTTCGGGGACCTTCGTATCAATCCTGAGATGGGAAGGCGCGCCACGCCTGCCAGCACGCTTTAGGGCTACACTCGCGTCATTTGCGGCTGCTAGCTGCTCGAGTTTCGGGCGATAGGACGAACGATGAGACGCTTTCTGATCCTGCTGCTGGTTGTGACCGTGCTGGTCGCCGGCCTGGCCTGGGCCACCAGCCGCTCTGCGGCCGACCAGGGGCTGCCGCTGCCTCCTGGGCCCGGCGTGATCGCTTGACCGGGCCGTAAATCGGAGATTTGACAAACGTCCTCAGACGCGGCATCATCCACGCGGTTCAGCATCGAGCCGGCCCAGCCTGGGCCGGCTAATTGTCTGCGACCCCGCGTTGGGCTGGTCGCTCGCCCCCAGGTGCGATCATTCTTTCAGTCTTTGGACGCGGACCGGCGCTGATCGGACGCGGCCGGCATCCCGGTCCGCGTTTGTCTGCCATCACGAAAGCAAAGGAGAGCCGGCTCACGGCGGGGCCGTGAACGAACACGTTGCAGCCTATGGGACATCTCAGAAACCAATTACGTTTCGTCAAGCCGTACTGGCGTCGCGCGGTTCTCGCCCTGATCCTGCTGACTTCCCTCATCTTCGGCGACCTGGCCATCCCCAAGCTGATCGAGAGGCTCATCGACCAGGGCATCAGCCGCCATAATCAGCCGTTGGTCATCCAGACCGCCATCTGGATGGTGACGATCTCGGTCCTACAGACCTTCATCGCGTTGGCAAACAACAGCACCTCGATCCGGGTCGGCGAGAGCATGGCGCGCGACCTGCGCGAAGCGCTCTTTCTGAAGATACAGTCCTATTCCTTTGGAAATTTGGACCGGCAGAAGACAGGCCAGCTGCTCGTTCGTCTCAGCAGCGATGTGACTGCCCTCAAGCAGCTGACCCAAACGACGTTGCGCATCGGCACGCGCGCCCCGTTGCTGATGATCGGCAGCCTGATCCTGATGGTCAACACGGCCCCAGCGCTGGCCATGACCATGCTGCCGCTGCTGCTCGTCACCTCGGCCATCATCATCTTCTTCATCATCAAGATGGAGCCGCTCTTCCGCAGCGTGCAGCAAAAGCTGGACCGCCTCAACACCGTGCTGCAGGAGAACATCTCCGGCGTGCGCCTGGTAAAGTCGTTCGTGCGGGCCGACTACGAGGCCGGCCGCTTCGAGGTCGCCAACGAGGACCTGACCGGGCGCTCCGTGAGCGTGATGCACGTGATGTTCAACCCTGCAGCCGGCGCTCACCCTATGCGTCAACGTCGGCATCGTGATCGTCATCTGGGCAGGCGGGCTGCAGGCTATCCGCGGCCAGCTGACGGTTGGCCAGATCGTAGCCTTCACCAACTATCTCATGACGACGATGACGCCTTTGATGATGATGACCCAGCTCTCCAACACGTGGGCGAATGGCATCGCATCCGCCCGGCGCGTCAACGAGATCTTCGAGACGGTGCCCGAGATCCAGGACGCCCCGGAAGCGCAGGCGCTGCCCGCCTCGATGCCGGGCCGGATCGCCTTCGAGAATGTCTGTTTCCAGTACGACCACAGCAGCGACGAGGCGATCCTGGACGGCATCGAGGTGATCGCCGAGCCCGGCCAGACCGTAGCCATCCTCGGCGCCACGGGATCGGGCAAGTCGACGCTGATCAACCTGGTCCCCAGGTTCTACGACGTCAACCAGGGGCAGATCTGCATCGACGGCGTCAACGTGCGCCAGCTGCAGCAGGATTCGCTGCTGGGCCAGACCGGCATCGTGCCGCAAGAGACCGTGCTTTTCTCCGGCACCGTGCGCGACAACATCCGCTACGGGCGCCCCGGCGCCAGCGAGGAAGAGGTCGTAGCTGCCGCCAGGGCTGCCCAGGCGCATGACTTCATCATGGGCCTGCCGCAGGGCTACGACACGCATGTCGAGCAGCGCGGCGCGAACTTCTCGGGCGGCCAGAAACAGCGCATCGCCATCGCCCGCGCCCTGATCATGCGGCCCAAGATCCTGATCCTCGACGACAGCACCAGCTCGGTCGACGTCGAGACCGAGACGAGGATCCAGGATGCGCTGGACGAGATCATGCAGGACCGCACCAGCCTGGTCGTGGCGCAGCGCATCAGCACTGTCTTGCGGGCCGACAAGATCATCGTCATCGACGAAGGACGAGTGGCCGCGCAGGGCACCCACAGAGAGCTGATGGAAGCCAGCCCGATCTACCGGGAGATCTACGATTCGCAGCTGGGCGCCGGGCCGGGGAACGGGGCATCATGACCAGTCAGCCCAGCAGCACGCTGCGTTCAGCCATGGGCGCCAGGGGGCCGATGCGGCCCGGCGTCATCGAAAAGGCCAAGGACCCGCGCGGCGCCGCCAGCCGCCTGCTCGGCTACCTGCTCCCGTTCAAGGTCGAGCTGGCGATCGTCCTGACGGGGGTGTTGGTCTATACCATGCTGGGCCTGGCCGGCCCCTACCTGCTGGGCCTGGCCATCGATCGTTATGTCGCAACCAGGCGCGCGGCCGGCCTGGCGCACATCGCGCTTTTGATGCTGGCAGCCTACATCCTCTAGCAATACGTACTGGTCCAGGCGGCGGCAAGAAG
>CAWEHT010000215.1:0-4539 GCA_963808455.1 uncultured Chloroflexia bacterium
CGGCTACCGCCCGAGCCCGCTCTGGCACGTCGGCGACCACGGCCAGACGGGCCTCTGGGATGGTGCTCAACGCCTGGGCGTGCATCTTGCCGATGTTGCCGGTCCCGATCACGGCAAAGCCAAACGTGGCCATACTCACGCTCCCTTCACACGCTTGATCTTGGCGATTGCTTCGATGATGCAGTCCACGTCGGCGCGGCTGCCCAACAGCAAGTTCTGCGTCAGCCAGATGGCCTCCGTGGCGGAGATCCGTTCGGTGACAGGGCAGGGCCACCGGACTTCGGCGCGCCGCTGCGCGAAGGCATCCAGGATGGCCGGAGAGCGGGTCAACGGCACATATCCCATGCCACAAGGAATGCCCTCGCCGCGCAGCGCCCTGGCAAACTCGGCCCGCGGCCAGCCGCCGAATGGCTCTGCCTGATATCGTAGTGCCACGACATGCCAGGCATGGCGCGTCACGTGCTCATCGATCCTCGCTGGCGTCAAGCCGGGGCCCAGCTTCGCCAACCCGGCTATCAGATAACGTGCATTAGCGTCGCGTCGCGCTGCCTGCTCGTCCAGGCGCGTAAGCTGGACACGCAGGATGGCCCCCTGAAATTCGGTCATCCGGTAATTCCAGCCGACCCGCACGTGCTCGTACCATTCGCCTCCGATCCGGCGGCCGACGTTGTGTAGCGACCAGACGCGCTCTGCCAGCTCATCGTCGTTTGTGAGGATCAGCCCGCCTTCGCCGGCCGTCACGTTCTTGCTGGCCTGGAAGCTGAAAGCGCCGGCGTTGCCAAGCGCGCCCACGGGCCGGCCCCGCCACTCGGCGCCCCAGGCCTGGCAGGCATCCTCGACCACGGCCAGCCCGTGCCGGCGGGCGATCTCGAGGATTGCATCGAGGTTCGCCGGGCAGCCGAACAGGTGCACCGGCATGATCGCCCGGGTGCGCGGGGTGATCGCTGCCTCGATCTGTGCCGCATCGATCAGGTGGGTGTCAGGCTCGATGTCCACGAAGACGGGCAATGCCCCGATGAGCAACGCCGCATTGGGTGTGGCGATGAACGTGTAGGCCGTCGTGATCACTTCGTCGCCCGGACCGATGCCCAGCGCTCTCAGCGCCACCTCGAGGGCTGCCGTGCCATTCACCACGGCCACGGCATGGCGAGCCTGCTGGTACGCTGCAAATTCGCGCTCAAAAGCCGTCACCTGGTTGCCGATCAGCGCACCCCAGTTGCCGGAGCGCACGACTTCCGTCACCGCCTCGACCTCTCGCTCATCGAAGAAAGGCCATGATGGGAACGGCTCCACGCGCACTGGGCTACCGCCCTCGATCGCCAGCCTATCGCTCATTGTCATACTCCCTGTGCGTGATAGCACAGCTGCCCGCCGGCTATGGTGGCAGCTAAAGCCACGCTGCCCCCCTGGGTTGGGGCAAGCAGCAGAAGATCAGCGCGGGCGCCCACGGCCAGCCGCCCGAGGCCGGCGGCCCCAAGCAGGCCAGCCGGGTTGGTCGCAGCCATGCGCACCGCGTCAGGCAAAGTCGCACCTGCAAATGCCATCACGTTGTTGAGCGCGTCGCTCATCCTGAGGACAGAGCCGGCCAGATAGCTCGTGCCTGCCAGACGGACGCTGCCGTCCTTGCCATAGTTGACATCCTGCCCGGCGAAAGCGTATCGTCCTGGAGGCAAACCTGCCAACCATACCGCATCCGTCACCAGGATCAGGCGATCGGCCCCTTTGACGCGGAAGAAGGACTTGACCACCGAGGCTGGCAGGTGATGGCCATCCACGATGATGCTCGCCTGCAGGCCATCATGGGCCAACTGTTCCCAGATGTAGTTGGGATGGCGCGGCAGTAGGGCATGCGCGCCGTTCCCGAGGTGCGTGCACAGGGAGGCACCGGTTGCTACCGCGGCGTTGATCTGGGCGCGCGTTGCCGCATGGTGCCCCAACGCGACGATGATGTTGGCAGAAGCTGCGCGGGCGATGAATTCGAGCGCGCCGGCGATCTCGGGCGCCAGCGTGACCAGGCGGATGCGCCCACCGGCTGCCTCCTGCCAGCGACAAAACTCCTCCCACGACGGAGGACGAACATGCTGGACCGGATGGGTCCCGCGCTGGGCCGTCGGCGGAAGAGATGTAGGGGCCTTCCAGGTGGATGCCGAGGATGCGTTCCGCTGAGGCGCCGCCGGCTTCGCACGCCGCGGCGATCGCGCGCATGCTCCCCTCGATGGCGGCAGTGCTGTTGGTGATGACGGTTGGCAGGTATGCGGTGACTCCCGCGCCGGCCAACTCCTGGCTGACCTGCTCGACGCCTGCCGGTGTGATCGTCTCGGAGCAGAAGTCAATGCCCGAGTAACCATTGACCTGGAGGTCGATCAATCCCGGGGCGACCCAGTATTCTTCGCCTCCCAGCTCCGGAGGGCCTCCCGCCGCCGGGCTGATCTCGCGGATCAGGCCGGCCTGGCAATGGAAATCGCAGACGTCGCCAAACTGGTAATGCCTGCCTCTTACGATCACGGTACCCACTCCCTTGTGTCGATCCGGATTGCCAACACATATGCAGAGGACATCGTCGGTAGCGGCATCTGTCAACCTGAGCGGGTATGCAAGCTGGCCTGCGCCGCGGCGAGCCGCCAGCGAAGAATCCGTCTCTGTATTACCGAAAGGGTCCTCTGTTTCTGCACTCGGTAGTAGTCTCTAGTTGATATCGCTCCAGGCTGCCAGTAGTTCCTGCGGAATGTTCGGTCTGGCAAAGAGCTTTTCGATCTCGAGCAGCGCCGCACCATACGATGCAGCCTCTGCGGGCGCTTGCTGGGCCCGAATATCGATCTTGGGGAACAGCGTCTGGACCACTTCGAGCATGACGACACGCTTCACCGTATCGAGCACGACACGGCTGCCTGCCAGCGTGCCGCCAAGCACCACAGCCATCGGCCCGATAACGTTGAGCATCGTGCTGATGGCTTCGCCTAACCTCTCCGCGGCCCGATGAAGGGCCACGTAGGCCATCTGGTCGCCCAGTTCGGCGGCCTTGAGGATATGGTGGATGGTCAGGGATTCTGGACAGCCGGCGAATTGCCTGGCTAGCTCTGATGCGTTGCCATAGGTAATCTGCCTGCGAACCGCCTCTTCGATGGCGGGTATCGAGGCCACTGCCTCCAGGCAACCCCGGCGCCCACACGCGCAGGTGGGGCCATCCGGCTCGACGATCAGGTGTCCGACCTCGCCGTTCATGCCATGAGCACCGCGATGTATCCGCCCCTCGAAGCAGAAATAGGCCGCGATCCCTGTGCCGACCCACACGAGCGCACCGCTGGCGTCATCCTTCAAGGCCCCGAGCCGTGTTTCAACGAGCAGCCTCCGCGGCCATGATCTTCCGCAAGCACCGGCAACCTCAGCTCATGGGCCAGCATGGACTGCAGAGGCATCCGGTCGAGAGATTCCCGCGTGGGATGGTATAGCCACACATCCTCGGGCCCATAGAAGAGCCCCTCGATGGCCACGCCGGCCCCCACGACCCGGCGCGGATCGCCCCCTGCCTGCTCCACGCCCTCCCAAACCCATTGTGCGAGAGCCTTCACGGCAGCGTCGGGCGGGTTGGAAAGAACCATGGCCTTGCGCGAGGTGCCGAGGAGCGTTCCTGTCAGGTCAACAATGCTCACTTCAATGGCCTGCCGCCCAACTTCGACGCCTACCACGTATCCGGCGTCGGGCGAGAAGCCAAAAAGTTGCCCCGGACGCCCCCGCGCCGACTCTTTGAGGCTATTCCGTTCGAGGAGACCAAGCTGGACGAGCTCGTCCATGATCGAGCGGGTGGTGCTGGTGGCCAAGCCGGCCCGATCTGCGATCGTTCTGACATCGGCCGAGCCCATCCCTGCGGCCTGGCGAAGGAGCTGCCACCGCGTCTCGCCAAGTCTGCCCGAGAACAAGCCAGGGTTCATCTGAAGCACAGATTCCTCCCTGCCGGACCGATCCACCGAGGAAACATCGCAATGGCTTACGGTGCGCTCATATTCTTGGCGACGGTCCGAGGTCGGCCCGCCGGAACGACCTGCATCTTCGCAGTGGGTCACATTCACATCAATCGTTGGCAATCAATGATAACGCACTAGAAATGAGCGAACCAAGGGCAATTATAGTCGAGATCGACAAATACGTCAATGGATGCCGCCAGATTATTGACAACAGCGGCACAACCCGCGGGAAGCATCGTGACGGGAAAAGACGATCCTCCTTTTTTCATCTTGCTCCAAGATGCATTTGCGCTTCCCCCGCCCGCAGCGGCGGCGGGGCGGGTGGCTCAATTGCGGCAAAAGCCAGAGGTGGATATACTGGTTAGCTGGATGGCGGACCCGCCGATCATCCTGTCTGCTGCGCGAGGTGCCTATGCTTCCCAGAGAGCGTCTGTTGGCTGCCTTGGCCCACAAAGAGCCCGACCACGTGCCTTATGATCTGAGCAGCAACCAGGTCACTGGCATCTCGGAGGTGGCCTATCGTCGCCTGCCGCGTATGTGGGCTTGCCCGAGGTTGACGTGGCATTGTGCGACCACA
>CAWEHT010000216.1:0-58906 GCA_963808455.1 uncultured Chloroflexia bacterium
GAAGAGTGGGCAAAGAGCCAGAGCCGCAGTTCTCGCCGGGGACCGCGGGGCATATCTATTAGCAATGTCGAGTTCGCAGGGCTATTATCGTTACCGTATCCCGCTTATGCCGCCCTTGTCGGCAGCGGCAGACCGCAGCGGTTCCTTGAGCCCTTGCGCTGGCTGCCGGGCGGGACGCCTTGCTCGCCTGGGGCCAACTCATCCCTGAGCCCGAACAGGGGACCCGGGCGGTTTGCGGCGCCTGGACCTGGCAAGACGTCCTGGGCCACCTGGCGGATTGGGAGCAGTTCTGCGTGCAGGGCCTGCGCGACATGGCGCAGCGCCGGCGCGGGGGCAGCGATTTTCCGGACGACATCGACGCCTGGAACCTGGAGCATGCGGCGCAGCGGCGCGGCGAACCGCTGGAGAAAACCCGGCGCGACTTCCTCACGGCCCGCCAGGAGCTGCTCGAGTTCCTCAGCGGGTTCACGGATGAGGCGCTGGCCAGCCCCGCGCTGACCGACGTCGAGGACTTCGACCACTATTACTTCTGGTTCAGCACCTGCTTCGGCCACGATTACGAACACCTGGCGGTATTGCAAGAGACGCTGGCCAGCGCGGGCTGAGGCGGGCCCGGACGCAGGCATCGACGTGGCCGGCCCGGCATCGGAAGGCGGGCCAGGGGCCGGGGCGGGGGCCACGGGCAGGGCCATCAACCTGGCGGAAAAGTTTGGCCTGTTCCAGGAGACCTGGCATCCCAAGATCATCGCCGAGCTCAACGGCCAGTACGTCAAGCTCGTCAGGCTGCGTGGGGAATTTGATTGGCATCACCACGAGGCCGAAGATGAGCTCTTCCTGGTAATCAAGGGGCGCATAGTGGTCAGGTTTCGCGATCACGATGCGGCGGTCGGCGAAGGCGAGCTCATCGTGGTGCCTGCAGGCGTGGAACATCAGCCCGTAGCAGACGAGGAAGCGCTGGTCGTGCTCATCGAGCCGAAATCGACGCTCAACACGGGCAACGTGCGCAGCGCATTCACCCAGGAGCAGCTCGCCTGGATTTGAGGTCGGCACGCGGCCAAAGCGAGCATTGACTGTGGCCGCCAAGCGGGGTAAGATAGAGGTGGCAAAGTAGTTCTATGTGAGCGGTTGCGGGATCTTGTTGATATGCCAACCAGCGTACGGCCAGGTGGGCCGTCGTCAGGCACCGGCGGGCTCACCCGACGGGTGAAGGTTGGCTGAGGGGTTAACAAATTGGCAGTAGGTATCGCGCCGTTGTCTGTAGCCAATCGTGGTGCCTCTGTAACCTGGGAAAGCTTGCGCCAGCAACTTCCCAAGAGTTATACCGGCCAGGAAGTGGAAATCGTGGCGCGCGCCTATGCGCTGGCAGAAAAGGCCCATGGCGGCCAAAAGCGCAAGTCGGGCGAGCCGTACATCATCCACCCCCTGGCGGTGGCCAGCGTCCTCGCCGAGTTGCGCCTGGACTACCAGGCGGTCGCGGCGGCGTTGCTGCACGACGTAGCGGAGGACACCGACGTCCATATCCCTGATCTGGCCGAGGAGTTCGGCGCCGAGATCGCCAGCCTGGTCGATGGCGTGACCAAGCTGAAGGCGATCTCGGAGCTGGCCAACCTGCCCGATAGCCGTGACCCGAAGATCGAGAGCCTGCGCAAGCTCTTCCTGGCCATGTACAGCGACGTGCGCGTGGTGCTCATCAAGCTGGCCGACCGCCTGCACAACATGCGTACGATGAGCTATATGAGCCCGGAGCAGCAGCGCCGCATCTCGCGCGAGACCCTTGACATCTACGCGCCCCTTGCCAGCCTCTTGGGCATCGCCCAGATCAAATGGGAGCTGGAGGACCTGTCCTTTCGCTACCTCGAGCCCCAAATCTACGCGGAGATGAAGAAGCATCTCAACCAGCGCCGCGCCGAGCGCGAGGCCTATCTGGCCAGAATCACCGAGGTGCTGCAGGACGAGCTGGTTCGTCACAATATCCACGGCGAGATCACAGCCCGCCCCAAGCACATCTACAGCATCTGGCGCAAGATGGAAAAGAAGGGCGTGCCGTTCGACCAGATCTACGACCGGCAGGGGGTGCGCATCATCGTGCCGGAGCTCGCGGACTGCTACGCCGCGCTGGGTGTGGTGCATACGATGTGGCGGCCCATCCCCGGCGAGTTCGACGATTATGTCGCCAACCCCAAGGAGAACCAGTACCAGTCTCTCCACACGGCCGTCATCGGCCCCGAGGGCCAGCCGCTGGAGGTACAGATCCGCACGCCCGAGATGCACCGCATCGCCGAAATGGGCGTGGCCGCCCACTGGCGCTACAAGACCCAGAGCCGGCACGACGAGGCGTATGAGCGCAAGATCGCCTGGCTGCGCTCGGTGATCGACTGGCAGACGCAGGAGAAGAGCGACGGCGGAGAATTCCTGGACACGGTGCGCGAGGACTTGTTCAAAGACCGCGTTTACGTGTTCACGCCGCGCGGGGAGATCATCGACCTGCCGGCCGGCTCGACGCCGATAGACTTCGCCTATCGGGTGCACACCGAGATCGGCCACCGCTGCCGCGGCGCCCGCGTCAACAACCGCCTGGTCAATCTCGACTACCAGCTGCACCACGGCGACCAGGTCGAGATCATCACGGCAAAGCGCGGTGGCCCCAGCCGTGACTGGCTCAACCCGCACCTGGGCTATCTCAAGACCTCGCGGGCCCGCACCAAGATCCGCCAGTGGTTCAGGCAGCAAGATCGGGATGAGAACATCGCCGCCGGCCGAGATATCTTGCAGAGCGAGCTCGAGCGCCTCGGCATGGAGACGCTAACTTACGAAGAGGTCGCCCGGTTCTTCGGCCTCGACAAGGTTGACGATCTGCTCGAGAAGATCGGCTGCGGCGACATCAACACGGTGGCGATTGCAACCAAGGTCCTCGAGATCGGCCGCCCGGAAGAGCCGCCGAAAACGCTGGCCGAAGAGCAGATCGCGACGGTGGAGAAGCCCCAGAAGCCGGCCGTGCCGCTGGAAGGCATCGCCGTGCAAGGTGTGGGCAACCTGCTCACCACCCTCTCGCGCTGCTGCAATCCCATGCCACCCGATGACATCATCGGCTTTGTCACGCGCGGGCGCGGCGTCACCGTGCACCGCCGGGACTGCCCGAACTTGCTCGCAACCAAAGATACCGAACGCCTGATCGAAGTGGATTGGGGCGAGGCGGCTCCGACCGCCTCACGCGTGAAGATCCGGGTCCAGGCTTACGATCGGGCCGGCCTGCTGGCCGACATCACGCAGGTGATCAACGAAGAGAAGATTTATCTGGAGGACGCTTCAGCGGTCACTGCGCGCCAGGACAACCTGGCGATCATCACGGCCACCCTCGAAGTGCGCAATGCGGAGCAGCTGAGCCGCATCCTCTCACGCATCGATCGGCTGCCCAACGTCGTATCGGTGAAACGCCAGAACGGCTAGACCGTTCTGGCGTGGGCCTGCACAACATTTGTGGGGCTCTCAGGGCGGCTTCGCCGCCCTGAGAGCCCCACTGGCTGCCAGAGTCAAGGCCCATGGGCCGGCAGCTTGCCCAAGGCTGCTGGGGCCGGCCTGGCGCCTGACCCCAGCGTGGGCACGTGCCCCTGCCCGTGGCCGGGCAGGCCCCATGCTATTGGGTTGTCGCCGCCTGAGGCGTAGGAGGTATCATGTCCGCCGTCCAGGAGCTGACGATCTTGGCCGCGCTGCGCTGCTGGCTCAGCCAATCCTGCCAGGCAGTCAACTGGTTTTGTTGCAGCGTGTTGGCGTCGAGAGTGTGCTGCGGGTCTTTCGCGAGCACCTGGATGATGTGGTAGCCGTATTGCGTCTTCACCGGCGCGGTGATGGTGCCGACCGTGGCGCTGAAAGCGGCGGTCTCGAACTCGGTCACCATCTCGCCTCTGGCAAACCAGCCCAGGTCGCCGCCGTTCTGGGCGCTGCCCGTATCATCGGAATACTGCTTGGCCAGCGCTGCGAAGTCGCCACCCACCTTTAGCTTTTGCTCGACCATCTGCGCCCGAGCCAGGGCCTGGGCATCGTCGCGCGGCGCCTGGGTCGGCACCGGCGTCGGGCCGCCGGGCGTAGGCTGCGGCGTAGGCGTGTAGGTCGGCTGGCCTGTCGGGGCCGGTGCCTCCGTAGGCGCCGGCGTGATGACGCTGACCAGGATATGCCGGGCGTGCACCTCCTCACCCTTGGTCGGCACGCTGGCGATAATCTGGTCGTACAGCTTCTGCTGGTACAGGTCGGTCTCCACCATCTTGCGGAAGTCGGCCTCTGTCATGCCCGTTTGCTGCTGCAGTGTGGTCAGGTACTGCTTATACATGCTCTGATAGGACTGCAGGCTTACCGGTGTCGCGGTCGGTGCCGGCGTCGCCGCGGGTGCCACAGTCGGGCTCGGCGTCCCCGGGCCGCCCGTCGGCATGGGGGTGTCTGTGGGCGTCGGCGTCGGCGACTCGGATGGCGTGGGAGTGGGCGTCGGCGGAGTGCTGTAGTAGCCGAAGTTGTGCTGGATGGCCTGGTCAACGTCGCTCTGCGACACCGTGATGGCGCGCTGATGAGCCTGGGCGAGGATCAACTGTTGGTCCTCCATCTGGCTCAGCACCTGTTGCCCATCCTGCAGCGGGTTCTGCCCGGCCTGGCCTCCCTGCTGCATTTCCTGCATCCAGTAGAGCTTCACCGCCTTGGCGTAGTCCTGGACTGTGATGTCCGAGCCGTTGACCGACGCCACCGGCGCACCGGATTTGGTCCAGACATGGAGACCGTTGGCAGTGGAAACGGTCAGGACGGTCGAAAGCACGGCCAGGATCAGCAAGACGAGCACCAGGCCCGCGGCCGCGCCCAGACCGATCAGGAGCCTTCGGGTTCGCTCGGCGTCGCGGCGCCGCCGCGCGTGCTCCTTGCGGGTGACTCCCTGTTCTTCCTTCTTTTGCTTTTGCTTCGCCATCGAGATTCCTTATCGGCTGCTGGCTCGCTACAGATTCGCTCTGCGGATGTGTTCCGCCGTGTATGGCAGCAGGGCCAGGTGCCGGGCGCGCTTGATTGCGGTGGTCAGGCGCCGTTGATGGCGCGTGGCAGGTGCCCGTGCGCCGCCTCGACTCGATTTGCGCCTGGTCGGACAGAAACCGGCGCAGCAAGCCCACGTCTTTGTAGTCGATCCTCTCGATCTTATCGGCGCAGAATGCGCAGATCCGGCGCCGCTGGAATCTTCCACCGCGACCGCCGGGGCCACGTTCGGGCCGGTCTGGCCGTTCCGGGCGTTCGGGCCGGTCGCTACGCTCTGGGCCCCGCGGGGCGCCGTTGGTGGGTTCATCTACCATGTTGCATTGCTCCCGTTCTCAGAACTGCATCTCCTCGTCGAAGTCCATCTCTTCGGGCTCGGCGCCAGGCCGGCCATCGAGGAATACCATCTCGTTTGCCACCACCTCGGTGCGAGAGTGGCGTTGGCCATCCGTGTCGTCCCAACTCCGGGTCTGCAGCCGGCCTTCGATATACACGCGTGAGTTCTTACGCAAGTACTGGTTGCAGACCTCGGCCAGGTTGCCCCACGCAACCACGTTGAACCATTCCGTGGCATCTCGTCGCTCGCCGCTGCTGGTGGTCCAGCCCCGGCTGACCTGCACACTGAAGGAAGTCACGGGCTTGCCGCTTGGTGTGTAGCGCATTTCCGGGTCACGCCCCAGATTGCCGATGATCAAGACCTTGTTCAAGCCCCTCGCCATGGCCCGTTCCTCCTCACATCGAGCCCACCGCAACCCTGCAGATCACAAGATCGCTGCAGGGAATCCGTCTAGCTCGCCTGCCGAGGCATCATCATTCGTCTGGGCGCACGACCAAATGGCGGAGGATGTTCTCCTCGAGGCGCAGGCTGCGCTCCAGCTCCCGGCTGGCGCTCGGGACGAGCTGAAAGTCGAATTGCACGTAGATGCCGGCAGTGTGCTTGCCGATGGCATACGCCAGCTGGCGGCGCCCCCAGACGTTCGTGTTGGACACCGTGCCGCCACCTGCGCCGATCCATCCGGCGATGCGTTGGTTGAGGGCCGTCAATGCCTCGTCGTCCAAGGTCGCGTTGGCCACGACAACCAGTTCGTAATTGCGCGTTGGTTGAGTCATACCGCGCTACTACCTCCTTTCCACGGAAATTGCCCGCCTAGCGGGATTGCCGCCGATCTGCAGGACTGGCATCCTGAGTCGGGGGCAGAAAGAGCGAGGGGGCATGCCCCCTCGCGCGGCAAATCCAATATAGCACAGCTTTGGCCCCATGGCAATCCGCGCCATCCGTTTTTTGCAATGTGCCGGGAGTTGGGCTATACTGGGCTGGAGTTCGGGGAGTAGCGCAGCCAGGCTAGCGCGCACGGTTCGGGTCCGTGAGGTCGGAGGTTCAAATCCTCTCTCCCCGACTTTTGCCAACCGGAGCCCCATACGGCCGCCGAAATATCGGCCGTATGGGGCCCCGGTTGCTTAAACCGACCTACTCGAGATGAACCGCCCACCTCATGGCTCGTTCTCCTGTCTCCAGCCAGCGACGGCCCTTTTTCGTTACCGGAACTGATTTGGTCGTTACCGGAACTGAATCTTCTGAACTCACTACCGTACAGAACATGGGTTCGATAATAGGTGACATCAACTTTGGCCTCACAGGGGCCGCTGGTACAGTCGGAAGTCAACGGGCACCGGCATGCCCTCGTTGAGGCAGTATTCCAAGAAGGCCAGGCCCAGTTGAAACAGGCTCAAATCGCAGCGATCCGTCCGATGGATGACCTTCTGCCAACCCTCAAGCTGGCACAGGGTGCCCAGGTAGACCATCCAGATGTAGGCCAAGCAGGCCGCGATCAACAACCGCGCCAGCCGTTGCGGGTCGCTGATATGGCTCTGGTGCACATGAAAGCCGCGACTTTTCTGGTCCGAGAAGAAAGTTTCGATACGCATGCGCCGCCGATACCAGCGGCAAGCTTCGGCGGCCAACTCCAGGTTCGTCACCAGATAGATGGGTTCGGCGCAGCGCCGGTCCCACCAGAGAATGACCAGCACCGGGCCGTAGCCGCGCTGCGTGAACAGCACCTCCTCGAGCGGCAGGCAACTGCCTGGCCAGACGTCGATCTCAGCCAGGGCTTGCCACGTACCCTCGAGATAGACCTGGGTGCTCTTGGCCGTGCGGCAGACGTAGTCCCAACCGGCCTGTGTCACAAAGGTCTGCAAGGCGACACCATCGAACTCGCCATCGCCCAACACGACCACCAAGGCGTCTGCCGGCAGCAGCTCCTGGAGTTGGCCCAACAGATCCACATGCGTCTGGGACGGAAATTGGCCCTTACAGCCCTCGATCACCACCCAGAGCAAGGGAATCGCCCGGTGCTGGTAAATCAGGCTCACCATCAGCGCCAGGCAGTGGCGGCCGGCTTCGCTGCCGTCAATGGCAATGGCCAGGGTGCGGTCCGCCAAGCCGGCCAGCAACGTCTCGACGAACGGCAGCATGTGCCGGGTATAAGTAACCTGCTCATTCTCGTACCAGCGGGTCAGCTGCTTTTCGCGGCTGGTGACTTTGGCGCCCGTGGGCGTCTTCTCGGCGACCGAGCGGGCGTGGGTGCTCTTACTGGCGACGATGCCGTTGATGAACATGGCCAAGACCTGCAGTGATTGCAGCGCATGCCCGGTAGGGGCGTGCGGGTACAGTTGTAGTAGCGCCTGCTTGATGGCATGATAGCGCTTGAGGTTGTCGCCCACGGTAGGCTCCTGGATCTTTTATCACAGACCCAAGATTACCAGTGCGACGACCTCTTGACTATGACGAATTCAATCTTGACGCGAACATACTTTCTGTACGGTAGTGAGACCAGGATCTGAAACCGCCCATCCAGCAAGTTGAAGACGGGCCTCCAATACACGCCCGTGCTCTCGAAGGCGACCTGTGTAACGCCCAGCTCGCCCAACCACCTGGCCAACGCTTCCAAATCGTCGCTCATTGTAGAAAATGTGCGTGTGTCCTTGACCGGTTGACCATCGGGTCCGGGTACGATGGCGCAGGCCACCACGGTCTGCTTATGCACATCGATACCACAACATCGCTCATACACCACCTGCATGGCTCACCTCACCGGCTGTGGAATCGCCCCGGCCGAGCGCCCGATGTCAAAGATTCTCTGCTTCGTGCTCCCCTGGACGTGGGCAACAGTCAACGGCGCCTGCGGGCACCTGAGCCAAACTACTGAACGGATTCACGACGCCAGAGCCAATCCGACCTTGTGCCGGAGCGTTCTTCTGATTGTACACGCCCCATTTTCATCTCTCAACGGTGAGCCGTGGCTCATGAACAACAACTACTACTGAGATGAGATTTGTAACAACACATCGAAGAGCCGACCATGAGTGAGCGACATGGCCTCATCCCTACCGACGCGGGTCTCGCTCAAGCCTGAACCTGGGCGAGACCCGGGAGCCACGGTCAAGCATCTTCACCGCCCACGAAGTCCCAATCCAGACCCGCCTCGTCGCCCTCCTCCCACTCCTCGTCGCCGTCTGCGGGGCCGTACTGGGGTGGCATCGTTCCGTGCCGTTCCACGATCCGCCACGATCCCGACGGCCCGTCCGCCGGCCCCGCGCCGATCAACTGGACCTCAAACCTGTGCTCATCGCCGAAGTCAAAAATGTACAGGAACCGTTGCTTGAGCCGGAGCGGTAGCTCCCTGACCCTGGTCCGGCTGGAATGGCGTGACTCCCGGGTGCTGTATTCCGTTTCTTGATCCCAGGCCCGGCTGCTCAGATAGAAGGAATACATGTGGTCGTTGTCAAACTCAGCCGCAGCCTGTATCGCGCGATGCAGGTCGTTCAGGGTCTGATCGCTCGGCATCTCGACCAGGAACCAGACGTCGTCCGCAAGCAGATACGTAACCTTGAAAAGGTAGATGCGGGCATCGGCCAGCGGATCGGGCGCTGGTGGCAGAACGATCAGGGGCTGGCCCCGAGCCTCCGAGAGTGCGGGATCCTGCCGGATTGCATCCAAAGCCTGCGCCGAACACGCGCTTTCCAAGTTGCGGATGGCGTGTATGTCGGCACCGAAACCGCGGATCGAGGCGCGGGCTGGCCCCAAGAGCGTCTTGATCTCGGCCAGGGCAGTGTCCATCTCGGTTGGGTGAATTACACCCAGCCGCGCCAGAAACCCCAGGTACACCGGCAGCAGCTCTATCAGCGCACAGACCGGATAGGGCTCCGAACTGCCGAGCATGTCGAACCTGGTTGTCAGGTTGTGGTCAAGCGCTTGACGATCGGGGACGAGCGGCAGCGCCGGTTAAACCCGTGCCCGCTTTGCCCCATGGCACGCGGGGGCTGGCCGGGCGAGTTGTTCGTGCAAGACCTCCCGCATGATCTCTCTCATCATGTTGCTTCGGGACAGCGGCACGTGCCCCGCTCGGCGCTGCTCGGCCATGAAATCGAGCAACAGCCCGGCGACGTTTTCCTCCCAAGTATCCGCGTCCACCGTCTCGCCAAAGTCGGCGCGCAGCCAGACGCGGGGGCCGGCTGCGCTAAGGTATCGCATTGCCCTGCTCAGCCAGACCCGATCATACGCGACGCCATCAGGCAGAGCCTCGGACAGGGCCGGATCATCCTCCAGTGCGTGCGATGTCGTGTCGAGATAGCGGAACAGGTTAAGTTCAAGCAAAGTACCGGAAAACTCCTGAACGCTCCGCCGTGTAACGTCGGAAGAGCCGCGAACCGTGGACCATGCCAGCTTAATCGCCTCGATCAGTGTCTGCGTCTGGCCGTGATACGCCAGCGCCTGCATGACCCGGAAGAATTCCTCGCTCCTTCGGTCGGCGATCGTAGCCAGCTCCGCGAGCGGGCCGGCGATGCGGCCCCAGTCCTGGTCTGCCACAGCATCCAGGATCAAAGATTCCAGGATGAAACCGCGCTCCTCGCGATAGACCTCGGGCAGCGCACCCTTCAGACGCTCAACCAGTGTTCTGAACTGAACACGAGCGGCCTCATCCTCGTGCGGCTTTGACACCTCGCGAATCGACAGCAACATCTCAAACACGTCTTCGCCATCCAAGCGCCCTTCGTCCACACGTTGAAGGAAGATCGCCGTCTTCCCCTCGAGGTCGGCTGCTTCGTACTGGTCCCACTCGGCCTGCGCCGCAGCTTCCTCCGGCATAGGCTCGATCGCCTTCTGGGGCTCGCCCGTGGGGCGTGGTCCGGCCAGGCGGGATCTGGGCCAAGGCGAGACAACCCGCGCCGCCGCGGCTGCCGCCTGATCCTGGCGCAGGTGGCAGTGCTTGTACTTCTTCCCGCTGCCGCACCAGCACGGCTCATTGCGGCCGGGTTTCTTGTCCGGTGGTGTGGTCATAGGCATCGCATCCATCTTGCATAAGTTCTGAACAGGCAAACTCGACCTCATCCGTGTTGGCGCGGATCTGGATCAAACCCTGTTCGTCCTGGCGATGGCCACCTTCAACTGGTCTTGAAAGTTGCGATGGCGCGGGAACTGCTCGCACACCTCGGCCAAGACTCTGTCTGCTTCTTGCTCCTGGCCGCGTCTCCGCAGCGCTTCAACGCACGCGAGCGTCAAAGTCGCCGCCTTGGCGTAGCTGCCCCGGTGCTGATTGCCGACAATGGCGGCCACCCGCTTTCGGGTGATCTCGACGCACCAGGACTGGAATCTCACAGCCTGGTCGGTATCCAGGGTTACACGGGCCATCAGGACCCGGTAAGCGCGCTGCAAGCGGCCGCCGAGCGTGTTGCCCGGTATGCCGGTCGAGAAGCTTACGTGCGTCGTGTTTTCCAGGGCTTGCCGCCACACCTCGGCCACGTTCGGGGGAAGCGCCTCGGCTGGCCGCGTGGCCAGCAGCGCGAGAAAGCAGGGGACGATCAGCCCTTGCGTGTTTTCACTGCGACTCCACCCCAGGACCTCCTCGCGGCCGGCCAGGCTTTGTGCCTGCAGCCATTCCTGGGCCAGCAGATAAGCGTGGCCGAGGATCGACTTGCTGACCCAGGCGGGCCTGGCGAGGCCGTCCGGCTCATCAATCGCCTCCAGCCCGGTTTGGGATGGACGCGGTTGGGCCAGAGAGTCCACCAGATACTGAGCGGCCTCCCGCATGGCTTGCGTTTGCTCGGCCGGATCCGGCGCGACTTCCCACAGGTTGACGAGACGGTCGAGTGTTGGCTGCGCGGGAAACGCCTCCCGCCGGCCCCAGCGCACGGTTTCGGCATCGCTCAACGTCGCTGCCGACGAACACAGGTAGTCGGCAATCTCCGCACGCACGGGAAGGCTTGCCGGCAGGGTTGCCAGCGCCAGCCTGGCCGCCGCGAGCACGTCGTAGGGTCTCTGTTCGGCAGCGAGGACCGCCAGCCAGTTGACGAAGGCGAACGGACGGGCGCGGCCTTCCGCACGTGCCAACTCCTCCAGGCCACGGGCTCCCTGCGTCAGGCGAATGGCCTCGCGCAGCCAGGTGTCGGCGTCGCGTCCGCTGTGCTGCCGGAGAAAGGCAATCCATTCCCGAAAGAAACGGTCCAATTCGGGCAGCGGCTTTGGCGATATCTGAATCACGTCATCCAACAGAACACGGGGCCCCGATAGCCAGGAACCGGTGTCCAGCAGCTCTTCGAACATGATTTCCGGACGCTGCGCAGCCGCCTCCGTCTCGTAGACCGCGCACAAATAGCGGGCCCGGGCTTCTCCCGCATCAACCGCGCTCAGGTCGTCGACGTGGATGGCGCGGCCATAATCGTCTTCCTGGTCCAGGGCTTCGGTGAACAGTTTCAGATAGGCCCGGCGTGCCAACGGCAGGTTGCCATAGTCGAAAGCAGCTTGAGCGCGGTCGAACAATGCGGTCAGAGGCTCCAGAAGTTCTGCATAAGGCCCTGGGCTGTCCTCGTCATCTGGAGAATTCCCATACCAATCATCATCGTAGTCTTCCTCCCCGGGCTCAGCCTCTGCTTGCGCGTCCTGGTACTCGGCGATCCAGTCGTCAATGTCTGCAAGCAAGTTATCATCCGACCCACCGCCTGATGTCATGGCCGCGGCATCCGGCTCGACGTTTAGCCTGGCAAGGAACGCGCCTCGCCCGCTGGGTGGCGTATCGTGGGCCATGGCACGCAGGATCGCGGCCAGTTCGCCGGCCGAGCTCGTCGTGAGGCGTCGTTCCACGGCGTCCCAAAAGGCCTTCAAAGAAACATGATCTGTTACCATCACCTGGCCCCCACTTGTTGCTTATCCGCCGCCAGGTGACAGCGTTTGTACTTTTTGCCGCTGCCGCACCAGCACGGATCGTTGCGACCGACCCCGGGGTGGTCGCCAGGCTTCGCGTTAGGCAGCGCAGCTCCCTGACGGGGTGATGGCGCGGGACTCTGCAGGCTCAAACTCAGGGATATTACCCTGTCTCAATTCGGCCAGGCTCTCAGCTGCCACATCAGCCAGTATCTGCTGCTCTTCGGCAGACAACTCGGGCCGATCGGCCAGGGCCTGCACTCGTGTCCAGCAGCGCATGGCCATGGGAACATCGTGCCGAAGCCCGGCCAGTTGGGCCATGTTGATCCAGACTTCGGGCTCATCCGGATCGAGATGCACGGCAAGCTCATATTCGGTGTCGGCCTCACCGTAGCGACCGAGGAACCGAAGCACATTGCCGAAGCCGATGTGCAAGGATACGTCGTCAGGTCGTCCAGCCAATTCTCGTTGATAGCGCTCGATCGCCTCCTGCGGGTGCATTGGCCCCCAGCGGGTCGTAAAATGGATGAACTGCACTTGCTGGTCAGCGCGCAGGGCGCTGTTCGCCTGGCCGCCCGCGTGGGCGAGCAAACTGGCCATCAACCCGAAATAGCCCATGCCGCCCAACTGGTATTGATCGACCGCTCCGCATTTCGGGCAGACGACACGCTGCGGGATGATGAGGGGGTTATACTTGGCCGACTTCTTCTTGTCTTCCGACGTGCCCAGATCGTAGTAGACCCTGGGGAAGATATGTTCGCGCTCCCGACCGCAAACCTGGCATTTCAGCATGAGCCTGACGCCCGGCTCCTTACGCGGTTGGACATCCGCGAGATCGGTCGGAGGCCGCAGGCCGAGATCTCGCTCCACGTCCTCAAGACTGATCATCTGCGTATCCACGCGATCCTCCGCGAATGCGATACGGATCGCTTCGTATGCGGAAGTTGCCTTCAGGTCGGCGAGATCGCTGATGACGCTCGCCGTCAACGATTCCTCTGCGCTGTTGGCATCTGCTCCCGGACGAGCAAGGAATGTGGTCAACAGGCTGACAACCTCATCGTATGCTTCCGGGTGCGCCTCCACGATGGCCTGCAGGGAATGGGCCGCGCGGGCGCGGCCCCATTGACCGTGCGATGCGTCCGCTAGATACGCTTGCAGACGGGGAATGGCTGCGATGCCGATTGCTCCATAGAGCGATGGCAACTCCTCATCGTACCAGTCGCTGCTCCAGTCCATGCACGCGAGAAGCGGTTCGGCCGCTTCCTGAGGCGCGAGCAAAGTCAGGATGCGTAGCGCGTGGATTGGCGCCCAGACCGCTGGATCTTTAGCGTCGCGGCGATTCAAACTCTCGTCCAGCACGATGCGGACCAAATCGGCGACGTTCTCTCGGAGCCGATCGGCCCACTCCTCGTAGGAGGCATCTTCGTCTGGCTCGCCGAGAGCGAGCAAGCCGGCCATCGGTCCAGGGTAGTGCGCCAACACCGGATCGTTTCCAGGTCTGCTAGATAGAGATTTGCCCACACACACCTCCTGACGCGATGGTTTACGACTCGCAATAACCACGCTCATGATATCATAACCCAAAAGCCCTCTCCTTGACAGGGGCTTAGTTTACGATCTGTGGCCCTCCGGCCTCTAGTGCTGCGGTCCTCAAATGAAATGGACAAAAGCCCGGCGACGATGGCGATGTTTGCGTAGTGATCGCCCCCAAACCCAAGGCCGGTCTCGGCGGTTTAGCTGCTGAGTTGCCGTCTCCGTCGCCTTGTTGATCTCATCACTATCGGCCAAGGTCTCACCGGCCAGTCCCTCCCGACGAAACAGGCGCCACCAACTCTGGATGAGCTTAAACCAGCTGGCTCCCTTGGGAACGAAGACCTGCTGCACCCGCGGATGCGCCGCTAGCCAGTCCTGAATCAGCTGGCTGGTGTGACTGGACAAGTTGTCGCTTGACAGAGGATAGAAAGGTCATCGGCGACGACCTAAAGACCGCGCAGTACGGCTGGCCGCTCGGCATGCCTTTAATCCGTAAGCTGGAAACTGGTTTGTGGGAAGTACGATGCAGGCTCCAAGACCACATTCCGCGTGTCGTCTTCACTGTCGAAGGCGATACTATGGTCCTGCTGCACGGCTTCATCAAGAAGTCACAGATGACACCACTGCAAGACCTGCAACTGGCCAGACAGCGACTTCAATCCCTGGGCGAGGAATGTGCGGGGCATGATGAACAAAGAGCATTTGGGCAGCAGTCTGGACGATTTTCTGCACGAAGAAGGCCGGCTCGCTGAAGCGGAAGCCGTCGCGGCGAAGCGCGTGCTGGCCTTTCAGATTGCCAGATTGATGGAAGAACAGCAGTTAACCAAAGCGGAAATGGCGCGCCGTATGGGCACCAGCCGAGCGGCGGTAGACAGGTTGCTCGCTTCTGACACTGAATCGGCAACGCTTGCGACGCAAGAGAAAGCGGCCGCTGCGCTTGATCGCCGGCTGTACATTGCGCTGGTGTAGCCGCTTTCATCCCTCACGGTAACTATACGCCAGACCGTGCCGCCGCGCAGGTAGTTCCCCACAAACCGAGAACCTATTCTCTTTCAGGTCTTTAGGTGCCTTCGATCCTGACTTAGACGTTCAGGCAATCAGCCCGGACGGGCCAAACGCTTCCTGTGGCAACTCTATGTTGGCCGAGTTCTCGCCCACCGACCAGCCGCTCGGCGTCGACGCGACCACCGGCGAGGCCGTACACGGCGACTCGCTCCTCCCAGGTGCGACTGCTGTTCTCTGCGATCAATGCGGTGATGGTCTCCATCCCCGTGATCATGTTGGCGGTCGTCCTGCTCATTAGCCGATGTGTTTCCTGGTCAGTTACCCGGCGTTGATTGAGCGGGTAGGCCCATGCCCGGCCCGCATGGATGTCCTCGACAGACGATCCATTGCGCCATGCGGCACTGATGATGGCATTGGCGAGCACCCGGCTGGGTGCATCCTGTACCTGAGCCAGTTTTTCTGTTCCGCGACCAGTGCCTTGGCGTTCCGCCAGGATCTCAGCGGCGGTGGCGGGCTCAGCCAGGGCATGGAGGTAGGACAGTTCAGTGCTCGGCCGCGCTGATTGTATGGGAAACGGTAGCTGTGCTGCCGCGCTAACAAGACGGTAGTAGCGGCCCTCGTTGCCCGTACGCATGATATCGATCCAGCGTGCCAGCGCGTAGGACACCTCGATGTTGATGCGCTTCATCTCGCTGTCGCTGATGCGGCTGACCTGGCCATCACCCCAGCGGGGTTTCAGCCTAGCCGTCCCCATCATCGGCTTGTCGCTGTCCAAGAGTACGGCCAGGTAGGTCCCCCACCGGAGACAAGCCGCGACGGCTGACCGAGCCAGGTTTGTGATTGATATGACTGCGCGGCCGCTGTCGGGCATCGCTTCCAGATAACCCAGCACCTGATCGAACATCGTTACGGCGGGCGGATAAACCAACCGCCGCGTGGCATTGTCCCTCCGCACTTCCGTCCAGGTGCCTGCATCCAGCGTCAAGCATTCGTTGACGTGTACGTTCAGCGCGTTGCGAGTCATTGCCGCCTTTGCATATGGCCTTCGGTTGCTCGCGAGCACGGCCTTTTGGGCCCGCGGCTACGTGCGGCCGGGGGATGCAGGATCAAGTTCTCCCTGGTCTTTGTCACGCGGCGGCCGCGCAGGTCGGCTGCTTCGCGCCTCGTGAGTATCGGCTGATGTGCACTGCTGCAGACCACCAGTGATTTCAGACACCGCCTTCGGCGGTCCAACCAGGTCGCACCCTTTCCGCCCTGGCCATGGCCTCTGACCACTTCTGGTCGCGAACGAATCGGGCTCTACCATAGGGCACGGCCGTGCCCTGTGGTAGAGCCCGCAAGTTCCACAAGGAAGACGTTATAAACTTGGGGAAGTTTGTCGCGTTCATGCTTATCCGAAGCCGCGACTCGCACCGGCCCCCAAAGTGCGGCCTGCAAGCGAGGCAGGTCGCTTACAGACACTACCCCCTGCCGTAGTATCTCCGCCAGAATGCCATCGCTTGTCACCTGGACGCGATAAGGCTGGATTTGCGAGCCCTCGCACTGCGATTTGAGCGTTGACCCGACAAGGCGCGGATTGCGAACGGCTCCATCGCTGAAGTAGCGTGAGCCATGTGCAAAGGATTCGTCTCCAGTCCAGCGCCGGATGTCGGTTTCCGTTAGTTCGGGCAAGTCAGGCATGGTTATGGCCCTCTATCTACTTTGTTGACACCAGCGCGGCTAATTGCACTGGCATTCCGCCCTGGGTCAGACGACGCCATCAATTTGCGTTGTGATGGCCGGGGCCAACTCGGACAGTCATTAAGTCGCGGCCAGGCGACCCAGTAACTCGGCATACTTCTCGCTCAAGAAACGTTCATGCATGCCCGGGCCCATAGCGGCTTCATAGACGGCTCGGGCAAGGTCATATCGCCCGAGCTTTTCCGCCATTTCAGACATGGTAGTAATGCGCTTCCATCCTCGCGTGCCCATGGCCCTGGCCAGGTCAACGAAACGCTCGAACAGGTGCTGCTCTGTGCATAGCATGCCAATCATGGTCAGAGCTTCTTCGGCCTGGTAAACCAGCTCGAAATGGCCCAATTCATGCCACTGCTCTTCCAGGATCTCGTCAACGAGGATGACCTCGGATGGGGCGAGTCCCCCAAAGAAAGCGGGCTTCTCTTCATAGGTGAAACCGTAGTCTTCCCAGATCAGCCATTCGATCAGATCCTGAAAAAAGTCGGCCAGTGACATGCCCAGAGACGAACGATCGAACTCAATGTACCGGATGAATATATCTTCTGTCAGGGCACCGATCACACCGTAGGAATCGTCCACCATGTCCATCTTTTCGACAACAACGGTCAGTAAGGCGCGGTAGAGAGCCAGCAGCTCTTCCCGAGACGCATTCAGCAGCGTTGCGCCGAAGCTTATTCGATAAGTGTCTCTCCAGACTCCACGACTCGCGCTCGCCGTAGTAGCCCGAAGTCTTGTAGAGACGTGCTATCTCCTCAGCATATCGTGCAGGTGACACGGGAAACCGGTCCCAGTAGCCACGCCGGGCGTGCATCTCGCGTTCCGCCCTGGGTGTATGCAGCATCCAGTAGCTTTTCTCGCGATCAGATGGTGTGGCTTCGAGAATCTGCTGCCTGGCTTTGGCTTCATGCTTCTTGATGTAGGCGGGATCGATCGCGGCCAATATGTCATGAGCTGTCAGCCCAGATTCTTGCAGTGACTGTCGCAAGTGGCCCAGGTGGTTCAACATGCCTTCGGCCGCATAATGGCGGAATGAAAGACCGGATAGATCGTGGCGTAGACGCTCGATCAGCCTGTCCCATTCACCAGCGAAGTCCTCGATCAGAACAACCGCCATCCAAAAATCCCAGTAGCTGATCACCAGGTTTTGGCCTCCCGCCAATCCGGTGAGTTCCGCGCACACGTCATTGCCATACCGCCTGACCTGCCGAGACTGGGTTACCATGGCGTACTCTTTCCGCCGCACGAATGCCGCGAACCGAGTATCAATCGGAATCGAGACCCACTTCCCTCCAATTTTACCTCCATAGCTATTCACTCCTCAATCGCTGACATGTGACAATGCTCCGGGCCTGGCAACGGCGTGCTAACAGAAGACGGAACCGAGTCCATATTGAGGATCTGCTCAACTGCTGAGAGCCTGCTGGAGTATAATGGATTGAGTAATCAACCTGCTTCTCACAGAACTCGAAGGCTTGGACACACTTTCGGAGGCTGCCATGCGAAAGCAAGACCCACTGCAGGATTGGCTGCGCGTGCTCGTTCGACCTTCCCTGGCTGAGCGGAGCAAGATGCAGACCCAACTGACCCAGGAGCTGATTATCCTGAAACGATGGCTGGACACGGCTGCCACAAGGCGGCATGGCCAGATGAACGAGGTGATCGAACCTGGTTTCGGCACGTATTATGGCTTTGATCGGGCTGATTTCGCGCAGGCTCAAGCCCTTTACCGGCGGGTGGTCGAGATGGGCGGCAAAGGCAACCAGTACGTTCAAGAACAGCTGCTTATCGCTCTGGCCGCCAGCGAGGATCCTGGGCTCATTCCATTCTGGCGCGACATGATCGATTTTCAGCCCCGCCCGCGTGATCAGTTCCTGGCCCGGCGTCGTACGTTGGCTCTGGCATCTTTGGCCTTGATGGCCATCCAGCAGAATGCCTCAGACGCCACGCTCGCACTGCGCAGCCTGACCCATCACGCCGAACCCGTCGTGCGTGCTGACGCGATTTACTACCTGGCTGCCGTTCAGCGGCGAGCAGAAGGCCATCTGCCAGTCGATATCGCGGGACAGATGGTGGATATCGCCATGCACGATTCGGCCTTTGCACCGCGATTCCAGGCGCGAGCCGTTTTGCGCCAGCATGGACTACCGGTGCCATTTGACTTCCCTGGCGGCGTATATGAATTGCGCGTGCAACTGGCCTCGGCGCAACGCACCCTTCTGGCTCGATCCGAAAACACCTTGGAAGAACTGCATTTGGCCATCCAGGACGCTTTCGGCTGGGACGCCGATCACCTTTACTGCTTCTTCATGAACGGACAGGACGTCTTTGATGACTATCGGATCGCCAGCCCAGCCGAAGACGAAGGCCCCTACTGGGCTCAGCAGATACGACTTGGTGAGTTAGGCCTCGTGCTCGATCATCGGTTCATCTACTATTTCGATTACGGAGACGGCAACCAGTTCCAGGTGGAAGTCACGAATATTTGCCTCCGTGCGAAGCGGGGGACGTATCCAAAGCTCATCGAGAGCCTGGGAGAGGCACCGGTACAGTATCGAGAATTAGAAGAAATAGCGTAACAATGTGTGGATCAGGCTCGAATCTGGGAATGTGCGGGCAAGTGCAGGTAGATAGCACAGAAGACGCTTTAGGTTGCGGACTGGATCATGGATCCTTGACCTGGCGTGCGTCTCCAGTATCGTAAGCTGTTTCGGTCGATCACACTGGCTAAGAATCATGGCCCTCGGCCTGACCGGCAAATTCCCGCCGCGCCTGATCCAGGGCTGCGTCACACAATTGGTCGCTGATCCAGAGCCCTGGTTGACGTTTGATTTCGTGCATCTGCAACTCAAAATCACTCAGGGCAATAAATTGGCGTCGGAAAGCCTGTAGAAGGATACCGACGGTGCCCTTACATTTCAGCCCTACCGCGCGTGCTGCATTCCTGGCGTGCGCATTATCAATCAACACCCACTCGGCAGATTCACGGCGCGCCAAGGCCAAGGCTTCCAGCTCACCAGCGTCTATGCCCCATGCAAACAAGGCATCATCACTCCCAATCTCGATCCGTGTGCACCTGTACTTGGCCTTGCTCGATGAAGAACTGCACGACTTCGGCATCTGGCGCGCCGAGGCGCATGCCGTTCAAGACGACTTCCTGATAGACCTCACTTGGTATCAATACACGCCCATACAATTGACCTAGCACCCCAAGTCGCCCCAGCTTTGCAAGGGCAATCAGAGGTCCAGCATTACTGACAACCGTCACGCCAGTTCCTCTCGCAGAGTTTCGTTGTCTACTGTTCGCCGCGTATGCCTTGGGCCGCAGCATATTGGGTCATCTCGCGCAGCGACACTCCAGCCAAGCGCGGGCACGCCAGATCGAGATGCCGCCCTGCTTGTAAAGTGCCAGGGCTTGTTCCATCTTCAATTGACGCAGCCCCAGTCGCAACAGCTCAGCCAGCTCGCCCCGATAGGGTGCGATTTCCTTCATTAGCGCTTCAGACACGGACACTGTTAGAGTCTCCATTCACTGATTCTCCATGCCCTCATTATAGATCGGATTCCAGTGCTGGGTCAACGAAGCGAAGAACGAGGATGTTGGGCCGCGTGGTGAGTTTTGTCCAGTCATACCCACCTCGGGTATAATGCCATCGCTGTCTGAGCTATGTGTCCAACAAGGCGCATAGCAGTGGCAGCAGTGTCGTTTGGAGGCGAAAGGACGCGGTTTCCGAGGAACCGGCCACCTCATGGCTCGGTTCAACCGCAGACCTCATGGCTCGCCAAATGCGGTGGCCCTAATACTACAACGACGCATGCCTGTGGTACAATAACCTCCAATTATGCGGTGCAGCCGCCATGGAGGTCTTGACATCAACCCAATCGAGTTCGAACAGGTAGCAACATCGTTCGCTAAGTTTCATCAGGTATTTGCGCCATTGTTTGGGCGCACCGAAGCGCGAGAGCGCAGTGAGCAATACTTGCGGGGTCTGCTGGTGCAGCAAACCGATCGCCGCAACGCCGAGAATCTGGCCGAGACCATCGAGGGGGCTACGCCGCGCAGCTTGCAGCGCTTCCTGACCGAATCGCCATGGGACGATGTGCTGGTCATTGAGCGCTTGCAGGGCCATGTCGGCCCACGCCTGGACCAGCCTGGGGCCGTTTTCGTCTTGGATGACACCGGTTTTGCCAAGAAAGGCACCAAGTCGGTGGGGGTAGCCCGCCAATACTCGGGCACGCTGGGCAAAGTGGGCAATTGCCAGATCGGCGTGTTCTTGGCCTATGTCTCGGCGCAAGGGCACGCCCTGGTCGACAAGGCCCTGTATCTGCCCAAAGAATGGACCGATGACCGCCTGCGCTGTCTGGCAGCCGGGGTGCCGCGGGAGGTGGGCTATCAGAGCAAGGCCGAATTGGGTCTGGGCTTGTTGCGTCAGGCGCGCAAGGCGGGGCATCTGACGACGGCGTGGGTCACCGGCGATGCGGGCTACGGTGAAGTGCCCACGTTGCGGGATAGTCTGGCCGCCGAGGACTGGTGCTACGTGCTGGAAGTGCCGAGCACCACGTGCGTTTTCACGCAAGATGCCCAGGTGGCGATACCAGTCTGGTCGGGCCGGGGTCGCAAGCCCAGCCAGCCGCAACTGCTGGCCGGTGAGCCTCGCTCTCAGAGTGTGGTCGCGGTGGCGGCCGGCCTGGCGCCCAGTGCGTGGCACGAGCTGACGGTGGCGGAGGGGGCGCAAGGTCCGCGCATCCACCAGTTTGCCGCCTTGCGCGTCTGGGAAAGCCGGGAAGGTCTGCCGGGGCGGCCCTGCTGGCTGGCGTTGCGACGGGATCTGGATGGCAGCGAGGCCAAATATTACCTGTCGAATGCGCCCGCCGACACATCCTTGGGGCGTCTGGCCGAGGTCGGGGCCATGCGTTGGCCGATCGAGACCGAGTTTCAGACCGACAAAGGCGAAACGGGTCTGGACGAGTACGAAGTGCGCACCTGGGCGGGCTGGCATCATCATGTCACCATGGCCCTGTTGGCCGGAACCTTCCTGTTGGACCTCCAACTGGACTGGGGGGGAAAATATGCCCCAAATCACCCGTCCGCAAATCACGCGAGTGCTGCGCCAGCTGCTGCCGCAGCGCAACTGGACCCCGGACGAATTGCTGACCTGGTTGAGTGAGACCCAGAGCCGCAATGAGCAGGCCAAACGCTCCCACGCCGCTCGCCGACGCTTGAGACGGATTCGTCCGTCGTTGTAGTATTATGGGGGGTGTCTGAACCACCCTTTAGGGTCTAACCTCTTCTCCCCCAATCCCCTACAATCAGAGCCAACAAAGAGTTGAGAGTCCATGGCAACAACCAGACGATTCGCCAGCCATCGCGCTTTGCCCACAGGCGGGGCGCGACCTGGGCACAAGTAGCCACCGCGCTTATGCGAAGAAAGGGAACCATCATGGATAGCGGCCCACTTGGATATGTGGTGATCGTTAACCGACGATGAGTTCACAATTGAGAAGAACCGGCTTCTGGGCCGTTAGTCAGAACTCAACCGGCCTGAACGGAAAAGCAGCCCAATTCCGCTCGGAGCCGCGGGCACGATATAAAGGGAAGGCCGTATTAGGGCCATGTTCGACAATATCCTTGTCCCCTTAGATCGATCGGCTCTGGCCGAATGCGTCCTGCCCCATGCTGTCGGAATGGCCCGCGCCTTCCAGTCGCGGGTTATCCTGCTTAGCGTGCTCGAGCGGGGCACCCGGCTGGATTGCACGAACGGGGTAGATCCCTTCGAATGGCGGATCAGGAAGGCTGAAGCTGAAAGCTATCTGCGCACGTTGGCCGGCCGCTTGCAGGAAAATGGCTTGCCCCTGCGGAGGCAAACGCTGGAAGGCGAAGCCGCGGAACAGATCGTCGATTTCGCTCACAGCAGCAGTGAGAACCTGATCATCCTGAGCAGCCATGGCCAGAGCGGCTTGACCGGATGGAACGTGGGCAGCGTGGTGCAGAAGATCGTCATGCGGGCACGGACGTCCATCCTGATCGTGCGCGCTCATCAGCCCAAGCCGGCCGATCTGCGCTACCGGCGGTTGCTCGTGCCCCTGGACGGTTCCCAACGCGCCGAATGGGTCTGGCCTCTGGCGATGATTCTGGCTCGCGCGCAGGGAGCAGAGATCCTGCTGGCGCACGTGGTCAAGCCGCCGGAGATGCCCCGCCGCCTGCCGCCGACCGCCGAGGATGTGGAGCTGGCGGATCGCGTGGTAAAGCGCAACGAGGAGGAGGCGACGCGGTACGTGGACGAACTGCGCGCCTGGATGCCGGCATCGGTGCGCGGACGCGTCATGGTGGGTGAGCATGTGCCGGCAACGTTGCATCAGTTGGCGGATGAAGAAGGGGTAGACCTGGTCGTCCTGAGCGCCCATGGTTATTCTGGGGGCACCCGATTTCCTTATGGTGGAGTCGTCAGCAGCTTCATCACGTACGGGAGCACACCTGTGCTGATTGTGCAGGACCTTCCTGCGGACGAGATCCAGCCAAACCCGGCTGAAATGCGGGCCACAGACCGTGGGGCGTTGCCGATGCCATACGGCACGTTCGGCACTGAGGAAAATCGGCGATCGATGCGACTCTAGCCAGGTCTTTCCACACCTGACTTTGGAGAGCTTGTGCAGGCGCGGTGAACGTTCAAAGCCTGGTAGACGAAAACGATTGACACCCGGGCTAAAGAGCTTATAATAATAACAATTTTCTGTCTCATGGTGGTCTCACGAGCCGGTTTTCTGAGCGGCACGTTTGGTGCGCACCGAGGGAGATTCATCGGCGCCAGGTTGAAGCCATATCTGAATCGTGCAGGTATTGTCGAGACGCAGCCATCTCCAAACCCAACCGGGCTGAACGGGAAAGCGGCCCAAGCCAGCCTGGAGCCGCGGGCACTGTGCAAAGGGAGGCTCATGGTAGAGCCATGTTCGACAATATCCTTGTCCCTTTAGACCGATCGGCTCTGGCCGAATGCGTCCTGCCCCATGCTGTAGCAATAGCCCGTGCCTTCCAGTCACGGGTCACCCTGCTTAGCGTGCTCGAGCGGGGCACCCGGCTGGATTGCACGGACAGGGTCGATCCCCTCGAGTGGCGGATCAGGAAAGCTGAAGCCGAAAGCTATCTCCGCACGTTGGCCGGCCGCTGGCAGGGCACCGGCCTGACACTGAAAAGACAGATGCTGGAAGGCGAAGCCGCGGAACAGATCGTCGATTTCGCGCACAGCAGTGCCATGAGTCTGATCATTCTGAGCAGCCATGGCCAGAGCGGCTTGACCGGATGCAACGTGGGCAGTGTGGTGCAGAAGATCGCCATGCGGGCACGGACGTCTATCCTGATCGTGCGCGCTTATCAGCGCAAATCCGCCGATCTGCGCTACCGGCGATTGCTCGTGCCCCTGGACGGTTCCCAGCGCGCCGAATGGGTCTGGCCCCTGGCTACGATTCTGGCTCGGGCGGAGGAAGCCGAGATCCTGCTGGCGCACGTGGTCAAGCCGCCGGAGATGCCCCGCCGCCTGCCGCCGACCGCCGAGGATGTGGAGCTGGCGGATCGCGTGGTAAAACGCAACGCGGAGGAGGCGAGGCGGTACGTGGAAGAACTGAGTGCCTGGATGCCGGCATCGGTGCGCGGACGCGTCATGGTGGGTGAGCATGTGCCGGCAACGTTGCATCAGTTGGCGGATGAAGAAGGGGTTGACCTGGTCGTCCTGAGCGCTCACGGTTATTCTGGAGGCACCCGATTTCCTTACGGGGGAGTCGTCACCAGCTTCATCACGTACGGGAGCACGCCTGTGCTGATTGTGCAGGACCTTCCTGCGGACGAGATCCAGCCAAACCCGGCTGAAATGCGGGCCACAGACCGTGGGGCGTTGCCGATGCCGCACGGCACGTTCGACGTCGAGGATAGCTGGCAACCGTCACAGCTTCCAGTCCCGCCGATCTGGAACTGATATCGGCGTCAAAGACAGCACGCTCGGACACATCTGTGCCCCAAAAAGAAGGAATCCGGCTCATCCTGGCGTCGCGGGTTCGATCGTACAGGATGTTAGTCGCGCCCACTCTCCGAGTGGGCCACTATCTGATGAAGCGCTGCGACTCGAGCCGGGGCTTTCCACTCCCCGTTATGCTCGATGCGCTGCTCGCTGCCGTAGGCCTGCACGGCCTGTGGCAAGGATCGCTGCTGGGCCGGAATTGCAGCCGGCCATCTCAAAGAGGTACTCATGTTCGAAAGGATCCTGGTTCCCCTGGACCGTTCGCCGCTGGCCGAATGCGTCTTGCCGCACACGGTGGCCGTGGCAGCGCTCTCTGGGCTCAGAATTGGTGCTCCTTCATATCCTCTCTCGATCCGACGGGCAGCACGGCCTCCGCGCGGTGGACCCGCTGGAGTGGCAGCTGCGCAGGGCAGAAGCAGAAAGCTACCTGGAAGGGGTGCGCACGCGACTGCAGGCGGTAGGCGTCGTGGCGCAGACGAAGGTCCTCGACGGGGACGCTGCCGAGCAGATTGTGGCTTTTGCCCGCGAAAACCAGGTCGGGCTTGTCGTCATCAGCAGCCATGGGCAGAGTGGCCTGAGCGGCTGGAACGTCAGCAGCGTCGTGCAAAAGGTGATCATGCGCGCTCCCCTCTCGCTGATGATCGTGCGCGCTTATCAGCCGGCTGGGTCGGACCTGGGAGATCTGCGCTACCGGCGGGTCATGGTACCGCTCGACGGTTCCCCGCGCGCCGAAAGCGTGCTGCCGCTGGCCGCCATCCTTGCCCGCGTTTCCGAGGCCCAGGTCTTGCTAGCGCACGTGGTGCTGCGCCCGCAGATGCCGAGGCGAACGCCGCTCAGTCAAGAAGACAGCAGCCTGGCCGACCGCATCGTGGAGCGCAACCGGAGCGAGGCCGAGCAGTACCTGAAGGACGTGCGCTCGCAGTTCCCGCCGGCAATCGCCGAGACGAGGCTGCTGATCGCCAACCATCTGGCGGTCGTGTTGCACGAGCTGGCCGACCAGGAGAATGCCGATCTGGTGCTGTTGAGCGCACATGGCGACTCCGGTGAGATGCGCTGGCCTTATGGCAGCCTGGTTGCCGGCTTCATTGCGTATGGCTCCTCCCCCTTGTTGATCTTTCAGGATGCGCCTGCCAGGGCGAGCGCGCCCACACCTGCCGAGGCTGCGGCACAGAATCATGGAAGCCGTTAGGCCATGGTTCAGCAAGAGACGGCACAAGAGCAGACGCGGCATACTCGACGACACGGCCGGACTGGACAAGGTCCGTGCCCAGGCGCATGAAGCCGCAGCCCTTGGGGCAGCCGCGCCAGGATGGGGTGCGCAGCCGTGGCTACTGGCGGGCTTGAAGGCGCAGGAGACGTTCCTGCAGGCCACGGTGGTGTTCTTTCAAGACATCTCCGGGCAACAAACTCTCTCCCCTGCTGCCGAGTGGATGCTGGATAACTTTTACCTCGCCCGGCAGTCGTTGCGCCAGGTCCGCGAGGACATGCCGAAAGGCTTCTACCGCCAGCTACCCAAGCTGGCCGCCGGCCCACTGGCCGGCTATCCCCGCATCTACGATGTCGCGCAGCAGCTCGTGGCAAACAGCGGCGCCCGCCTGGACATGGAACAGGTGCAGCACTTTGTCTGGCTTTATCAAGACAGCAGGCCGCTGACCACTGGCGAGCTGTGGGCTTTGCCGGTCATGTTGCGCCTGAGCATCCTGACTGCCCTGGCCAAAGCAGCCGCGCAGATCACCAAGCTGGCGCAGCAGGGCGAGCCTCCTTCCTTGCCTTTGTCTGGAACCCTGACCGGCGATGAGATCGTGGCCAACTGCTTCACCAGCCTGCGCACCATCGGCACACAAGACTGGCGCTATTTCTTCGAGAGCGTGAGTCGCGTGGAGCAGATCCTGCGCGACGATCCGGCCGCGGTCTACCCCGGCATGGACCGTGCCACGCGCGACCGAGTATCGCCGTGTGGTCGAGAAACTGGCCCTGGCGACCGGCCAGAGCGAGCTGGAAGTAGCGCGGCTGGCGAACGCCCTGGCTCAGGCAGCCTGGATTGGCCCGCCCGCCCCGCTCGTGCCCGTCGACGGCAAGGGCCAGAACAGATGGCGACGCGTGGCCGGGTCTGGACATGCCCCCGGCCGCACACGTAGGCTACTACCTGCTGGACGATGGCCGGCGTGGCGCTCGAGGGCCGGCTGGGCTATCGGCCCACGCCGTTAGCAAGCCTGGCGCGCTGGGCACTCAGGCACCCCGCCGTCGTCTATCTGGGTCCAATCGCAGTATTGGCGTTGCTGATGCTGGTCGCAGCTGCGGCCCATGTCGCCGCCCTGGATGGCCCGGCGTTATTGGCGATTCTGGCTGTTGCGCTCGTTTTCCTGCCGGCACTGGCCGCATCGGTGGCCCTGGTCGATTGGGCGGTCACCCTGGCCTTACCACCCCGGATTCTGCCCAAGCTCGATCTCTCAGCGGAACAAGGTGCCCACGGGATACCCGGCTCATGCCGGACATTGGTGGTAGTGCCGGCGCTGCTGAGCAACGCCCAGGAGGTAGCCTCGCTGGTGCAGCAGATCGAGCAGCACTATCTGCGCAACCCCGACCCGAACCTTTACTTCGCGCTCCTGACTGACTTCGGGGACGCCGACGAGCAGCATATGCCCGGCGACGCAGCCCTGCTCGAGCAGGCTCGTGCGGGCATCGGAGGGCTCAATACCCGTTATAGCGGCGACACAGACGCGCACGGTGGGCTGTTTTGCATATTCCATCGTGAGCGACGCTGGAACGCGCAAGAGGGGCGCTGGATCGGTTGGGAGCGCAAACGCGGCAAACTCCACGAGCTGAACCGCTGGCTACGGGGCGCGACAGACACGTCGATCATCTCTTCGATCGGCCAGGCCGCCCAGCTGCGCCTGGTGAAATATGTCATCACACTGGATGCCGACACGATCCTGGGCCGCGACAGCGCCCGGCAGCTGATCGGCACCCTGGCTCATCCGCTGAACCACGCGCAGGCCGATCCGCGTACCGGCCGGGTGGTGCACGGCTATGGCCTGTTGCAGCCGCGTACCGAGATCGTGCCCGCCAGCGCCAACTACTCACGCTTCAGCCGCATCTTCGCAGGCGATATCGGGCTTGACCTCTACACCCACGCCGTGTCCAACGTCTACCAGGACCTCTTCGGCAGCGGCATCTATGTGGGCAAAGGCATCTACGATGTCAACGCCTTCGAGAACAGCCTGGCCGGTCGCGTGCCTGAGAATACCCTGCTCAGCCATGATCTGTTCGAAGGCATCCATGGGCGGGTGGGGTTGGTGACCGACATCGTCTTGTACGAAGAATACCCGCCGTCCTACCTGACCTACGTGCGGCGGCAGCGCCGCTGGACACGCGGCGACTGGCAGCTGTTGCCCTGGTTGCTGCCCGCGCACGTCCGCACACGGCACGGGCCGGCGGCAGATCACGGCCGGCTTCGGCGTCATCGATACCTGGAAGCTGCTGGACAACCTGCGTCGCAGCTTGCTGCCGCCTGCCTTGCTCCTGTTGCTCATTGCCGGCTGGCTGGGCCTGCCAGGCGCGGCCTGGGTCTGGACCGCGGCCGCGCTGCTGGCCCTGGCGATCCCGGCGCTGCTCGGCGGCATGACCCCTATCGCGACCGGCCGGGCCGGCACGCGCTGGCGGCAGTCGGTGCGGTCGCTCAAGGATGGCGGGTTGCGCTGGCTGCTGGCCGTGGTTTTTCTGCCCTTTGAAGCCGCCCAGATGCTCAGCGCCGTGGCTACCACCCTGGCGCGGGTGCTGATCACTCACCAGCGCCTGTTGGAGTGGACGACCGCCGCCAAGGCCGCCCGACGCGAGGGCAAGGCCGGCAGCCGCAAGCGGACCTGGGCTGAAATGGCCGGCGCGCCGTTCGTGGCCATGGCCTGTATGCTGCTGCTGGCTGCCTTGCAGCCGGGGCGCCTGCCGTTCTTGCTGCCGCTGCTGATGGCCTGGGCTCTGGCGCCCGAGCTCGCTTATCGCATCAGCCAACCCCTGCGCCAGACACCCAGGCCCCTCACGGCAGAGCAACACGCTGCCCTGCGCAGCCTGGCTCGACGCACCTGGCTCTTCTTCGAAGACTTCGTGGGCCCGAACGATCACTGGCTGCCCCCGGACCACTTTCAAGAGTCGCCACGCGGCACCGTGGCCCCGTATACTTCTCCCACCAATATCGGTCTCCTGCTGCTCTCCACGCTATCCGCCTACGACCTGGGCTACATCGGCCTCACTGCCCTAGTGGCCCGCCTGAGCTCAACCTTTGAGAGCCTGGCGCGCCTGGAACGCTTCCGGGGGCACTTCCTGAACTGGTACGATACCCGCAGCCTGGAGCCATTGTTGCCGCGTTATGTTTCGACGGTCAACAGCGGCAATCTTGGCGCTTGCCTGTGCATCCTCGGCCAGGCCTGCCAGCACATCGCGAGCACGCCGGTGCTGCGCTGGCAACGCTGGGAGGGGATCGCCGATACCTTCACCCTGCTGGACGATTTCGTGCGTGATCTGGAAACGGCGAAGAATATCTCGGCGGCCGGGGAGCTGCGGGCGTTGGCCAGGGAGTTGCGTGAGCACGTGCTGGGTGTCAAAGCCGCCCCGGAGGCCTGGCTGCCGGCGCTGGACTATGTAGCCGGTGAAGGGCGGCAGCGCCTGGAAGCGCTGCTGACGCGCCTGGTGGAGCAAAACGCGGCGACCCTGGGCACTGCGGCGCTGGGTGGCCTCCGCATCGCAGCCGGTCGCATCAGCGACCAGTTCGTCACGTTCCGGCGCTACATCGACATGCTCTTGCCGGGGCTGTTGCTGTTTGGCCGGCCCCCACAACTATTCCGCAACACGGGCACACTGATCGAGCTGGACGATTCTTACCGCGCCCTGGTCGCCGCGCTGCCTGCCAATCAGACGCTCGACCAAACGCCGGGGAGGTGCGCGGCCGCCCGCATCGCCCTGGCGCAACTGCAAGAGGCGCTGGGCCGGCTATCTCCTGAGTCAGCCAGCGCACCCCAGCTCGACGAGGCTCGGGCCTGGTGTCGAACCTTTGGCGAGAAGCTGGCCACTGCCGAGATCCTGGCTGAGGACCTGCTGGCCGGATTGCGCGACATCGACCGCCTGGCCGAAGCCTATTTCCAGGAAATGGATTTCGCTTTCCTGTTCGATCCGCAGCGGCAGGTGTTCCACATCGGGTACAATGCGACCGCCGGCAAGCTGGACGGCAATTTCTACGACTTGCTGGCCTCCGAAGCGCGCATCGCCAGCCTGGTGGCGCTGGCGAAACATGAGGTGCCGCGCAGCCATTGGCTGCACCTGGGCCGGCCGATCACCCGGGTCGACGGCACGCGGGCGCTGCTCTCCTGGAGCGCGACCATGTTCGAATACCTGATGCCGAGCCTCTTCATGCGCAGCTACAGGGGCACGTTGCTGCACGAAAGCGCCATGGCTGCAGTCAGAGCTGCAGATCGCCTATGCCCGGCGTAAGGGCGTGCCCTGGGGCATCTCCGAGTCGGGTTACTATGCCTTCGATCCCACGATGAACTACCAGTACCGCGCCTTCGGTGTACCGGGGCTGGGCTTCAAGCGCAACCTGGCCGAGGATCTGGTCGTCACACCTTACGCCTCGCTGCTCGCCCTGCCCTTCGAGCCGCAGGCCGTCGCCCAGAATCTCAAACGCCTCGAAGGGCTTGGGGCGCTTGGCGTGTATGGCCTCTACGAGGCGCTCGACTTTACGCCTTCCCGCCTGCCGCTCGGCCAGGAACGCGCCCTGGTGCAGGAATACATGGCACACCACCAGGGCATGATCCTGGTGGCTCTCGACAACTACCTGTCAGCGCTCTCTTCGGGGCAGGACGGGTTGATGATCCGGCGTTTTGAATCTGACCCACGTCTGCAAAGTGTGGACCTGTTGCTGCAAGAGCGCGTGCCGGCGGACGTTCCCCTCGAGTACCCTCAGCCGGGTGACCTGGTGCTCACCCGGCGCTCTGTGCCGCCGGTCATCGCCTTGCCCTGGGCCGTGCCGGCTCAAGGCGCGCCCGCGCCGCACGTCCACTACCTTTCGAATGGGCATTACAGCCTGCTGATTACCGCCAGTGGCGGCGGGGTCAGTCGTTGGGGCGATTTGGACCTGACCCGCTGGCGCGCCGATACCACGCTTGACGATTGGGGAACCTGGCTCTACGTGCAGGACCGCGACAGCGGGGCGTTATGGTCCGCCGCTTACCAACCCACCGGCGCGCGGCCGTCTGCCAGCGACGTCCGTTTTTATGCGCATAAGGCCGAATTCCGGCGCACCGATGACGAGGTCGCGCTGACGATGGAGATCGCCGTCGCCCCCGATGATGACGTCGAGATCCGGCGCATCACGCTGCACAATCAGGGTCAGCGCCCGCGCCGGCTGGCGCTGACCAGCTACGGCGAGGTTGTCATGGCCGCGCCGCCGGCCGATCAACGCCACGCAGCCTTCAACAAGCTCTTCATCGAGAGCGAGTATCTTCCCGAGCTCAGTGCGCTGCTGTTCCGTCGCCGGCCGCGGGCCGAGAGCGAGGCCCCGGTCTTTCTAGCGCATCTGGCGCTCGGAGCCGGCGACAGGCGGGCGCCGGCGGGCGGCCACCAGACAGGACGCGCGCGACCGGCAACAGCATGTATGAGAGCGACCGGCGCGCTTCCTGGGTTTGGGCCAGGGTGGGGTTCGCTCCCCGGCGGCGCTGCTGCCCCGCACAGACCAGGGGGCCCCCGGCGGGCTAAGCGGCACAGTGGGAGCCACGCTCGACCCGATCATGTCTCTGCAGCAGCGGTGTCAACCTGCAACCGGGCCAGACCGTGCAACTGGCATTCCTGACCCTGGCCGCCGACTCACGCGCGAAGTTGCTGGAGGTAGCCGGACGTTACCAGGGCTGGCAGGCCATCGAACACGCCATAGGCCAGGCTCGCTCGTGGGCCGAGCTGGAGTTGCGCCAGTCGAGCCTATCTACCGTAGAGCTGGAGCGCATCCAGACGCTGCTATCCGCTCTGCTCTACCCCCAGCCGGCGCTGCGCGCCGCATCCGCCACGCTGGCAGCCAACACCCGCGGCCAGCCCGGCCTGTGGGCTTATGGCATCTCGGCGATTATCCGATCCTGCTGGTGCGCATCGCCACAGAAGAAGGTTTGCCGGTCATCCAAGAACTGCTGCAGGCGCAGGCTTACTGGCGCAAGCGCGGCTTGAAGATCGACCTCGTGATCCTGGACCAGCAGCAGGCCGGCTACAACGACGACTTGCGCGACCAGATCGATCGCTTGCTGACCCTGGCCCACAGCGATATCTGGCTCAACCAGCACGGCGGGATCTTCATCCTGAACCCGGGTCAAACGAATGAAGCCAACCGGATCCTCCTCGAGGCGGCCGCCCGGGTGGCCCTGGAGGCCGACCAGAACGGCCTGGCCGCGCAAGTGAACGCGCCGCGTCGCCAGCCGGAGCCACTGCCGCCCTTCGCGCCCGAACGGCCTATCGTGGCGGACGACGAAAAACCTCTTCTACCCGTGGCCCGCCCGGCCGGGCTGGCCTTCGATAATGAGCTGGGCGGATTCAGTTCGGACGGCCGCGAGTACGTGCTTTACCTCGATCGGGGCCAGCAGCCACCGGCCCCCTGGGTCAACGTGGTGGCTAACGCGGAGTTTGGCTTCCTGGTGTCCGAGTCGGGCAGCGGCTACACCTGGGCGCTGAACAGCGGCGAGAACCGCCTGACCCCGTGGTCCAACGACCCGGTCACGGACCGGCCCGGCGAGGCCCTCTACCTGCGTGACGAAGAGACGGCCGAAGTCTGGTCGCCGACGCCGCAACCGTGCGGAGCCAGGGCTCCCTACCTGGTGCGGCACGGCGCAGGCTACAGCGTTTTCGAACATCATAGCCACGGGTTACGCCAACGGCTGCGCCTGTTCGTGCCTCCTGAGGCCCCGGTCAAGATCATTCAGCTGCGGCTCGAGAACGCCACGCAACGCCCCCGGCGCATCACTGCTACCTTCTATGCGGAATGGGTGCTCGGCGTCACGCGTGAAACCACCGCCCAGTTTGTCATACCCGAGTTCGATGACGGCAGCCAGGCGCTGCTGGTGCGCAACGTCTGGCAGCCTGAGTTCGGTGGGCGAGTCGCCTTTGCCGCCGCCAGCAAGCGCCTCCACGGCCTGACTGCAGATCGCAGCGAATTCCTGGGGCGGCTGGGCAGCCTGGCACAACCTGCGGCGTTGGGCCGCATCGGCCTGAGCAGCAGGGTCCAGGCCGGCCTCGACCCTTGTGCCGCGCTGCAACTGCACATCGACTTGCCGCCGGGAGGCAGCGAAGAAGTGTGGTTCCTGTTGGGCCAGGGTGCCGACCGCGCCGAAGCGGTGGCACTGGCCACGCGCTTCCAGGACCCGGACCAGGTCCAGCGTGCCTGGCAGGCCGCCAATGACCTTTGGGACCATCTGCTCGGTGCGGTGCAGGTCCACACCCCGGATCCCGCCATGGACCTGCTGCTGAATCGCTGGCTGCTGTACCAGAGCCTGTCGTGCCGGATCTGGGGCCGGTCGGCCTTCTATCAACCCAGCGGCGCATTTGGCTTCCGCGACCAGCTGCAGGATGTCATGGCGTTGGTCCACGCCGCGCCCGAGCTGGCGCGCCGGCACATCCTGGTAGCAGCCGGGCGCCAGTTCGAGGCGGGCGATGTGCTCCACTGGTGGCACCCCCCTTCAGGCCGCGGGGTGCGGACACGCTGCTCAGATGACCTGCTGTGGCTGCCCTTCGTCACTGCTCATTACGTCGAAGCCACCGGCGACGAAACCATCCTGGACGAGCGGATGCCGTTCTTGCAGGCCGTCCCGTTGGCTACCGGCGAGGAGGATCGTTACGGCGAGTATGGGGCCGCCGAGAGAAGTGCCACCCTATACGAGCATTGTCGCCGGGCACTCGAACGAGGCACGACGGCCGGCGGCCACGGTCTGCCCCTGATGGGCAGCGGCGATTGGAACGACGGCATGAACCGGGTGGGCGCCGGGGGCCGCGGGGAGAGCGTCTGGCTGGGCTGGTTCCTGCATGCCACGCTGTCGCGGTTCGCCGCGATCTGCGAGCGCCGCGCCGATGCCGGCCAGGCCGCCGCCTATCGACAGCGAGCGGAGGCGTTGAGGCAGGCGCTGGAGCGAAACGGCTGGGACGGCGGCTGGTACCTGCGCGCCTTCTACGACGACGGCACACCCCTCGGCTCGGCCCAGGACGCCGAGTGCCGGATCGACAGCCTCGCCCAATCGTGGGCGGTGTTATCGCGGGCGGGTGAGCCGGGCCGCGCCGTGCAAGCCATGGATGCAGTGCAGCGTCTCCTGGTGCGACCCGATGACCACCTGGTCTTGCTCTTCACGCCGCCACTCGACAAGACCCCGCGCGATCCGGGCTACATCAAAGGCTACCTGCCCGGCATCCGCAGAACGGCGGCCAGTACACGCACGCAGCGCTGTGGAGCGCCTGGGCCTTTGCCGAGCTGGGGCAGCCTGAGACGGCAGAGGGGGTCTTCCGGCTGCTCAACCCAATCTACCATACGGACACGCGTGCCAAGGTGGAGCAGTACAAAGTCGAGCCTTACGTGATAGCCGGCGATGTTTACGGCATGGCACCGCATACCGGGAGGGGCGGCTGGACCTGGTACACCGGCTCGGCTGCCTGGATGTACCGGTTAGGGCTGGAAGGCATCCTGGGGCTGCATCGCGCCGGCGCCGGCCTGGTGATCGAGCCGCATATCCCTGCCGGCTGGCCGGGATACGATGTCACCTATCGATACGGCCGGGCGACCTACCGTATTTGTGTGCACAACGACGCGCCTGCGGGCGGGGATGCTGCACCCGGTATCACACTCGATGGCACGCCCATACCGGGCAATCTGTTGGCGCTGCGCGATGATGGCGAGACGCACCAGGTACAGATCGCCCTGAGGGGGAGCGGCGCTCAGTAGATCTCATACGCTAAACGCCATACAGCAAAAAGCAAGGGCCGCCGCGAGAAGCGGCCCTTTTGCTGCCCCAAATTCTATCGTTTGCGCTGATGGCAGAGAGGCAGATTTCGGCTACGCTACTGATCAGGAAAAGAGGGTTCATCCAGGCCCCCAACGGGACAATCAGCCTCCCATAGCAGGTCTGGAACTGGCCTCGTAAGAAAGAAGGGTAGAACAATGGGTCTCCTTGCTTGGATCGTCGTTGGGTTGGTAGCCGGCTGGTTGGCCAGCCAGGTGATGCGCGGTGGTGGCTACGGTCTCATCGGTGATGTCATCGTGGGCGCCTTGGGAGCATTGTTGGGTGGCTTCCTGGCCTCAACGTTCTTACACATACCGGACGCGGTAAGCGGGATCAATGTCACGACTATCATCGTGGCCTTCGCCGGCGCAGTGATTCTGCTCGGCATCCTGCGGGCTATGTCTCCTGCCCGCCGCAGGGTGTTCTAAGATCGAGCGAAGCCGGACAGCCCGCGCGTAGCGATGCGCCATTTCACCAACCTGGAGGGATATGATGTCAAGCAACAAACAGAGGGCCAAAGATGCGGTCCATGACATGAAGAACACTATGAAGGACGCCGCTCACGACGTGAAGAACAGGGCGAAGGATGCCGCTCACGACGCGAAGAACGACGTCAAGGATGCCGCTCACGATGCGAAGAACGATGCCAAGGACTCCGCTCGCGAGGCCCAGCGCACGAAAGCGGCCAAGAAATAGCCATTCTTCTGCAAGGAACGGTGGCAGGGAGGCGGCAGAGCGAGCGTTCTGCCGCCTCGAGGGAAGGGTAAGATCATGGGTATTCTCGCTTGGATCGTGGTTGGGTTGATCGCCGGTTGGTTGGCCAGCCAGGTCATGCGCGGTGGTGGCTACGGCCTCATCGGCGACATCATCGTGGGCGCGGTAGGTGCTGTGATCGGGGGCTTCCTGGCCTCAACATTCTTGCACATGCCGGACGCAGTAAACGGGATCAACGTCACCAGCATCATCGTGGCCTTCGTCGGCGCGGTGATCCTGGTTGGCATCCTGCGGGCTATTGCTCCCGCCCGGCGCCGCAGGCTGTTCTAGGAGCGAATAGAATTGATGCCTCTGCCTTTCTGCTCAAGGGCTGTCCTATGTGGGTGAGCTTTCATCGGTCCGTATATCCGGGACGTGCTGACCGAGGGCGCTCCGGCAGGAGGCAACTATGATGGTCGGTATCTGGATCCGGAAGGCGACCGGGGTCATGTGGCCCATGGCCCTGGTGCGCGTGCTTTTCTGGCTGGCGCTCTGCTTGCTGATCGGGGCACTTTTGCCGGCGGCAGTTGCGGCGCTGGGCAACGAGGGTCCCTCGCGGCATGTGGGCATAACAGCCGCAGCCACGCCGGTGGTGCAATCCGCGACCTACCGGTATGCCGGCCAGCCGGACGGAACGACCGCGGTGCAACGCAGCCAGGGCAGGGGCCTCACCTGGACAATTCCTGCGCTGGCTACGCTGCTGGGCGTGGCAATACTGGCAGCCATGGTCACGCTGGGCTGGAAGGCGGCCGCGGCCGCCCCTTAAGGGACCTCAGAACTATGAAGTGGCTTATGCTATCTGTCCCTGCCTTGGCGATGACGGTCCTGGGCCTACTGGCAGCGCTGGTGCTGACGACAATCTGGCATGAGCTGGGACATCTCGTTGTAGCCTGGCTTTTGGGTGTTCCTGTCAGGCTGCTCGCTCGGCCTGGGGCCCGCCGTCTGGCGGCGCAACCTATAACTCAGGGGAGCGATCCCGAGAACGTCGGGTCATGGCCGTTGGGCGCAGGCCGTTTTGGCTGCCGTGGCACGATCTGCCCGAGCTGCGCCTTGTGCCGCTCTCGACCTTGTTCGTGCCACAGGTTGGCATCTTGCCACGGCTCGACCTTGGGCGCCGGGCTGGCGTCCTGCGTCGGGTTGCCACCTTCGGGCCCGTTGCCATCTTCGGCCAGCATGGCCGCCACCTCGCTGCCGTTGACCGTCTCGTGCTCGCACAGGCGCTCGGCCAGCCGGTCGAGGGTCGCCCGATGGGCGGCCAACAGCGCCGACGCCTCATCGAGCGCACCTTCGACCAGGCGCCGCGTCTCGGCATCCACCTGCCCCGCCGTCTCCTGGCTGACCCGGCTGTCCAGCCCGAACGGCGCGCCCAGGTAGGCGGCCTGCGGGTCGCCGGCCAGGCGCACCGGCCCGAGCGCCGGGCTCATGCCAAACTCGGTGGCCATACGCCGGGCCAGGTCGGTGGCGCGCGCCAGGTCGTCGGTGGCACCCGTTGACACCTCGTCGAAGGTCAGCGCCTCCGCGGCCCGCCCACCCAGCATCACCGCCAGCCGGGCCCCCAGCTCGCTCTGGCTCAACAAATAGCGGTCCTCGATGGGCCGCTGGATGGTATAGCCCAGCGCCCGCCCGCGCGGCACGATGGTCACCTTGTGCACCGGGTCGGTGCCGGGCAGCAGGGTCGCCACCAGGGCGTGGCCCGCCTCATGCACTGCCACGGTCTGCTTTTCCCAGGCGTTCATGGCTCGCGTGCGCCGTTCCGAACCGGCGACCACCCGCTCGATGGCCTCGTCGAAGTCGGCCATCTCCACTCCCGCCTTGTCCTGGCGGGCCGCGGCCAGCGCGGCCTGGTTCACCACGTTCTCCAGGTCGGCGCCCGAGAAGCCCGGCGTGATGCGGGCCACGGCCGGCAGATCCACATCCGCGGCCAGGGTCACCGGCCGCGCATGGATGCTCAGGATCTCCTGCCGGCCCACCAGGTCCGGTAGGTCCACCGTGATCTGGCGGTCGAAGCGACCCGGCCGCAACAAGGCGGGATCGAGCACCTCAGGCCGGTTGGTGGCCGCCATCACGATGACGCCGTGCTGCGACTCGAAGCCGTCCATCTCGGCCAGCAGCTGGTTCAGGGTCTGTTCCCGCTCCTCATGCGCGCCCATGGCGCCGGCGCCGGCCCGCCGCCCGCCGATGGCGTCGAGCTCGTCGATAAAGATGATGCTCGGGGCGGCCCTCTTGGCCTGCTCGAACAGGTCGCGCACGCGCGAGGCGCCCACCCCCACGAACATCTCGACAAATTCCGAGGCACTGACCGAGAAGAAGGGCGCCCGCGCTTCGCCGGCCGTGGCCTTGGCCAGCAGCGTCTTGCCCGTGCCCGGCGAGCCGACCAGGATCACGCCCTTGGTCATCCTGCCCCCCAACCGCTGGAAACGGGCCGGGTCCTTGAGGTACTCGGTGATCTCGCGCAGCTCGTCCACCGCCTCGCCGGCCCCACCCACATTCTTGAAGGTCACCCCGGTCTGCTCGCCCCGGATGACCCGCGCTTTGCTCTTGCCGAAGGAGAAAATACCTCCGGGGCCGCCCGCACCGCCCGCCGCCCCGCGTAGGCTCTTGAGCATGAAGTAGCCGAAGGCGCCCAGCAGGACGAGCGGCAGCACCCAGCCCAGGAAGGCCAGGATGCCGCCGTTGCCGGTAGCCTGGCCGCTGGTATTGACCTTGTTCGTTTCGAGATCCGCCAGCAGGTGCGGGTCATCCACCCGTAGGCTGGAATAGCCTTTGCCGCTGGCCAATAGGCCGGAGATCTGGTCGGCGCTCACCGTGGCGGTCTTGATTTGCCCGGCAGCCAGGGCCGCCTTGAAGTCGGTGTAGCTCATCACGGTATTGGACGGAAAGAGCGACCCGGCCACCAGTGGCCAGGCCAGCATGACGGCCAGCATCAGCGGCAGCAGGTACACGAGCGGGGACCGGACCCTGCGACCCGGCAAGTTTCTGTTCATTAGCGATCTCCCCTATTTCTCCAGGGCGGATGGGCCAGTGTTTCTGGTGTGCAACGAACCCGGCGGATCACGACTTACGCTCGCTTGAGGCCATCTTGTGCTGTCAACGCTGCCAGCAGCTCGGTCGTGGGACAGCCCTTGAGCAAAAAGGCGTCTGCTCCAGACTCCAGCGCCGCCGCGCGCGCCGTGGCATACATCGTCAGCACCACGATCCTGATCTCCGGCCACCGGCTCTTGATGATCCTGATTGCGGTCATGCCATCCAGCCTGGGCATATGCAGCTCCATCACCACGACATCGGGGTGCAGCAGTTCTACCTGTTCGATCGCCACTTGGCCATCGCCGGCTTCGCCTACGGTCTCGATCAGGGCCTCGCCTTCCTCGCTGCAGCCGTTGCGGCTCCAACGCATCGCAGTCAGCAGAGCTCGCAGGCTGCGCCGGGCCCTGGCCTGGTCGTCGGCAATCAGCACGTGGGTTACTTTTTTGTCCATAGGAATTGGTTCGCGACGTATGGATAGGGCGGGCGCCAGGCATGATCGGGCTGCCTGAAGTCGCCGGGCGCAAAATCGTCGCGCCGGGCGGCTGCAAGCCCACTGACGCTCAACTGCATCACGGTTGGCGTCATGGAGCTAACCTCGGCGATAGGGATCAGCAGGCGCCTCTCTTCCAGCGGCATATCGTAGGACCGCATGCGGGGGGTAGCACGCTGCCGATCGGGCAACTGCCCAACTACGACCATGTCCTCCACCCGACGGTTGTGCGGGTCGATGATCACCCGTTCAACGCGCCCCAGCGCCATATCGCTGGCGAAGACCTCCTGGCCGATCCGCGGCTGCAGCGCGCGCTCGGTGGGGTCATCCACGCCGTCGCCCGGCCTCTTGATGTAGTTGCAGACTCCACGCACCGATGGCACCGAAGAAGCGATCTCCCCCGCGTCGGCACGGGCGTGCGCGCTGTTCCCTATGCCGCTCAGGGTGACCATCCCATGGTTGGCCGCAACGAAGATCCGTTCGTTGCGTGTGCGCTGGTCGCCCCCCAGGGCCTGCGCCACCTGGTTCACCAGGTCTTCGTCGGTCACCAGGTCGTTGCGGACCGACGCCACGCTTCCTGCCGTCAGCATCGCTTGTGCAGCGCGCGCCTTGTCCCTCGATCCGACGACGTGCCCACTCAGCACCGCGGCCCCCTCGCAAACCGTAACGGTGATGTCACCGTCATCCGCGCCATCGAGCATGCTGGCCTCTCGTAAAGCAATACGCCCTTCGATGGCGATTTCCCTGTCAGAGCGGTAATCCGGCAGGGCTTGCAGCCGGCGCCGGTCCACCGCCAGATGCATGCCCATCCGGTCGGTGGCCTGTATCCAGCCGGCCGGGATGCTCACCTCACGGCCCCAAAACCACCCGTAGCGGACGATGACCTGCCGCAGTTGCCCGGACGGATCCAGTATTATGTTCACGACACGCCCGGCGCGCCCATCGACACACAGCGCCGGCTGGCCCACATGCACTGCCGGCATGACGCGGAGCGCATTGGCGACGTTCGCCTCGTCGCCCCACACCAGTTCCGCCTTTTCGTCTGCAGTAAGGGAAGCTGGGGCGAGTTTGTCAGTTGCCGGCACACGGCCGGCGGTTCTCGTCTCGGGTACAGCGATCATTTGATCACCTCTTCTCATCTTATTCCGAAGCATACCTGCCAGGCGCTCGGCTTTGCCGCCGATCTTCCCAGGTTATCGCCGATCCTGCGACCCCACCCGGAGGGTGCAACGCCGCCTGATTAGCAGTATAGACCGAGCGCGCCGCCCCGGCGTCAGCGCAACCGCTAGAGTTTGGCCAAACAAAAAGGGTCGCCTGCCTGGCGACCCCATCTACATTTGTTGTACGACGTTTTGCGTGCGGATCTCGCTTCGCTTGCCGGGAGTGCGTACGTTCGCCGCTACTCCTTTTCGCCGCTCCCATCCCCGGAGGGGCCGGAGTCTCCTGCCAGCCCTTCGCGCACCGCATAAAGGGCGGCCTGGGTGCGGCTGGCCAGGTGCAACTTGCCCAGGATGTGGCTCACATGAGCGCGGACCGTGGGCTCGCTGACCGCGATCTGATCGGCGATGTCCTGGTTGCTCAGGCCCTGGGCAATCAGCTGCAACACCGTCATTTCACGCACGGTCAGTGCCTCGGGGGTGGGTTCCAGTCCAGCCGGGCGCGAACCTCTTGCAACAGCTTGCCGCGCGATGGCCGGATGGAGGGAAGGCTCGCCGCGATGCACCTGGCGGATGGCCCGCACGAGTTCGTCAGGGGAGGAATCTTTGAGCAGGTAACCCGCCGCTCCCGCCTTGATGGCCGGAAACACCTTGCTGTCGGCAGCGAAGCTGGTCAGCACCAGTACCCGCGCTTCCGGGTGCCGGCCGGCGATCTGCCGCGTCGCCTCGATACCATCCATCACCGGCATCAGCAGGTCCATCAGGATCACATCGGGGCGGGTCTCCTCGGCGAGCCTTATCGCTTCCTGCCCATCACCGACCTCCGCCACGACCTCGAAGCCCTCGGCTTCGGCGAGCAGGGCGCGGATGCCCTTACGCACGATAGCATGGTCGTCGGCAATCATGACACGAATCATAGCGCCACCTCAACCTTCACCCGCGTGCCCTCGCCCGGCCTGCTCACGTAGCTGAGGGCGGCGCCGAGGCGCGCCGTGCGTTCGGTGATGCTGCGCAGCCCGACGCCGCCCTGCCCGACCGGCGGGAGCGCCAGCGGATCAAAGCCTACGCCGTCATCGCTGACTTCGAGGCAGACGCTGGCAGAAGTATAGTGTAGCCGGACCATCACACGCCGCGCCTGCGCGTGCTTGAGCACATTGTTGAGGGCCTCCTGCGCGATCCAGTAGAGATCCCCTTCGATCGCGATGGGCAGCCGGCGTTCCCCTTCGACGCGGAAATCGATCTGCAGGCCGGCGCGCGCCTCGACGGCTGCCAGGCGTGCCTGCAAGACCGCCGTCAGCCCCTCGGTCTCCAGCTCGGGAGGGTGCAACTGGAAGATGAGCAGGCGCATATCGCGCATACCCTCCTGGGCAGTCTCCTGCAGCTCCTGCAAGTAGCCGGTCACCGTCTCCGACTTCCCCGCCGCCAGGGCCAGGGCGGCCGCGTTGGCATACAGGTTTACGCTGTACAACGACTGGGCGACGGAATCATGCAGCTCACGGGCCATTCGTTCGCGCTCCTGCATCACCGCCAGCTGCTCGGCCTGTTGTTGCAGGCGGGCATGCTCGATCGCCATGGCTGCCTGGTTGGCAAAAATCGATATGACCCGCACATCTTCGTCGGTGAAGCCGCCGGGCTTGTTGACCACGTCGAGCACGCCGATCACCACGCCATTGCCATGCAGCGGCACGGCGAGGAGCGCCGTGAGATCCTGCGGCCACTCGTAAACCAGGGCCTGCCCCACAAGGGCAGGGTCGTTCAGCAGCACGGGCGCGCCATTGCGCATCACCAGGCCGGCCAAGGACCCTTCCACGGGCAGGCGCTCCACACTTGCCAACGGCTGGCCCAAACGGTGCCGGACTTCCAGCCAGGCCTTGTCTGTCAGCAACAGGACGGCGCTGCCTGTCGCGCCGACCAACCCCTGGGCTTCGGCGCAGACGATGTCGAGCACTTGCTCCAGGACCGTCTTCTGGAGCAGGCTGACCAGGCCGCGGCCGAAGCTCTCGCTCTCTGCCAGCCGCCGTTGGACCTCGGTGTAGAGCTCGGCGTTCTCGAGCGCCAGGGCTGAGGAGATCTGCTCACGGGCAGCCATTTCCGCCCGCAGCCTGGCCACCGTCTCCACCAGCCTGGCCTCGCCTTCCAGGTGCGCGGCCAGTTCCTGCCGGAGATGCGCAACGTCCGTCGAATCGAAGGAATAATCAGGCATAAGCAGTGACTGAGATCTCGGCTCTCACCTGCCGGCGCGGGCCGCATCACTGAAGGCTCAGTTCGCGCACGACTTCCAGGATGGCTGCGCGCGCCTGGAACATGGGGATGTGATCCACCAGCGCCGCCTCGGTGCTCAGGCGCTGGCACGCCGTATCCAGCCACGTCTTTTCGCCGGCCGACAACGTGTGACCGCGACTCTGCGCCAGCATATCACGCACCAGATGGGCCAAAGCGCCCGGCTCGCCCAGCTGCTCCCGCAAGCGCAGCACCGCCGCGCGTTCGCGAAAACTGGTTGGCAAGCTCTGAGCCGGCGAGCACAGGCCGGCCTTGACCGCCTCGACGCCGCTGGTCAACCGGCGCAGGCCCACGCTGGCGGCGCGGCTGAGCGGAACCAGCAGCGTCCCGCCCGCTTCGAGGCGGATATCGTAGTAATCCTCCGTGCGTTCCGACGCCGCGTCGGCCGTGGTCGGCTCGTGGATCGGGTGGATGCGATCGCGGCGCGTCAGGCTGTGCACGGTACCAAAGCCGTACTTGGGATGGAAGACAGGATCACCCTGTGCCAGGAGATCACTGGAGTGTGACATTGGCAGCCTTTCAATCTGACTGAATGTGCTGTTGGGTGACTGCGTACGCCGAGCCATACGGCGGCGCGTCTCCGGCTTCGAGCAAGGAACGAAAAAAGAGCCCAGGCGAGAAAGCCGGGCTATGGACGGCCATCTTTGCGGGACCAACCCTGCCTTTATCATAACAGAAGAGGCGATCAAAAGCGGTAAGCGAAACCACATACTACGCCCCCGGCCGTGATAGAGTAAAGGGTTTTGAACCCTCTCGCCACCAGGGTTTGCCAAACATCTTGTCTACAAGTAGAAGGGGCGCAAGTCCGTGAACGATCAAACCTGCGCCCCGTCGCCCCGCCCTTCCCCCTGCTCCGCGCCCGGCCAGCAGGGCGATCAACGGGAGCCGGTCGCCTTGCGTGGGGCGCTGAAGGCCAAAAGCGTGGCCGCGAACAGGGCCAGCAGGAGCAGGAAGGTCCAGCGGCCCGCAGGCATTTGCGACAGGGCGTGCATCGCCGCCGATGCCAGCGTCACAGGCATCGGCTCGCGTTGGCTGCTCATCTGTTGGGCCAGCGCCAACGCCTGGGTGGCTGCCTGTCGCGTGCTGCTCGTCTTGGGTGACTGCCGTGGTATGGGCCAGCGCCTGCTGCGCCGGCACCGTGCCGATCCCGCCCAGAGCCAGGGCCGCCTGGGCCCGCACCTCGGCATCCGGATCGCCCAACGCCTGGGCCAGCGCCGGCACGGCTTGTGGCGGCGCCATGTACCCCAGCAACTCCGCCGCGTTGCGTCGCGCCATCGCATCCGGCGAGCTCAGCGCCCCAATCACCTGCGGCGCAGCTGATTGGCCCACCTCTTCCAGGGCCTGCATGGCCACCTGGCTCTGCGGCGTCGGCCCGCTGGCGCTCAGCTGTTGCACCAGCACCCATATGGCCTCCGGCGTGCCCAGGGCCGCCAGCCCCGAGGCCGCGCTGCTGCGTGCCAGGGGCCCGTCGCTGCGGAGCATGTTGAAGAGAGCCGGGATCGAGGCCGTATCCTGCAACAGCCCCAGCGCATACGCCGCCCGCCCGCGCACGGCTTCATTGCTATCCGACAAAGCCGCCCGCAGCGCCGGCAAGGCCGCGCTGTCGCCGAGATGCCCCAGCGCCTCGGCCGTCCGATCCCCCGCGGCCTGGTCCGGGTCCTTGAGGTGCCGCAGCAACGGCGCCACCGCATCGGCATCGCCGGTCAGCCCCATGGCGGTCGCCGCCGCCGCCCGGAGCCCGGCATCCGGCGCCTCCAGGCCGTTGAGCAGCTCGGGGCCCAGGACCAGCTCGAAGGTCTGCATGCTCGACGGGCCGGCGGCCGAGACGGCCAGAAGCTGGCCCCCCACCGGGTAAAGCTGCACGTTCGGGCCGGGCGAGCTGATCGCCGTGTTGACCGGTACCGGCGTCTCCACCGCCATGGTGAACCAGTGGCGGGCATCGTCCACGCTCACATAGGTGGCCTGGATGCTGTGTACGCCCTCGGGGGTGGCCATCGTGTATGTGGAGATGGCATAGAACGCCTGATCGTCCGCCGGGTTGACGCTCAGGGCGCTGACCGCGACGGCACCGGCGCCCTCGAGTGACAACGGGCCGCCGGCCGGCCGCCAGCTCGTGCCTCGATCCGAGCTCAAGTACAGCCCGCTGCCGTCCGTGCCCACCAGCACCAGGTTCGCGGCACCTGCAGCGACGGCCAGGCTGAGCGGCTTGCCCGGCAAGCCGCCGGCCACGGACCAGGTGCTGCCGGCATCCGCGCTGCGCAGGATGGCGCCGGCCGTCCTGGCAAACTCGGTCTGGTGGCCTGGTTCTTGGGAAGAAGCCGAGCTGCAGGATCGGGCCGTGCATCGTAGACGCCTCGGCCCAGACGCTGCTGCCAACCTCGCGGCGCTCGACTCGCGCCGTGCCGTCCGGTTGATTGGCCGCGCGATAGACATAGGTCAATGCGGCGGCCGGCCCCCCGCTCATCCCCAGCGACTGCCGCACCGCATTGTCGGAGAGGACCGGGGCGCCGATCTGGGCCATACCGGCGAACAGAAGCACCGCTGCCAGGGCAATGCGTATCCACTGTCTGCCAAGAATGTTACGCGCTCGCTTGATTATCATGGGTGTCTGGCCTCCATACCGCCATGCCCGCTATGCACATCGTGCTCTTGCGATATTTTGCGATGACAAACTACATTCCTGATAAGCAGTATAGGATATGCATGTCGTTTTGCCATCAGCGCAACCGATAGGGTTTGCGATGGCAAAAGAGCCGCTTCACGGGGCGGCCCTCGCCTTTTGCCGCACGATGTTTAGCGTACGGTCAGGCTGCGCTTCCTCCTGCTCCTCACATGCAAGAACTTGAACCGCAGACTGTCAGCGCTTTCCCCTTGCAGCATGATCCTTTCGATGCTAAAATCTGCACAAATGGGTCATGGCCAGGCCCAAAGCAGCTCCGCCTTATCAAATGGATAGGCACTTTCGGCGCGGCAGGAGAGCCAGAGGAAGGATTGCGCATGGAGAACGAGGGCCAGTCAGCACTCGAGGAAATGCGCACCCTGTTCACGGTTCAGCAGAAGATCACCAGCCACCTGGACACGCAGGTCGTGGTCCAGTTGGTTGCCGATGGGGCGAGGCAGATTGCCGGCTGCCAGGGGGCGGTCGTCAGCCTGCTGGACGGAGAGGACCTGCGGGTGGCCGCCGTCTCAAACGGCCAGGACGCGGTTGAAGGGCTGGTCGGGTATCGACTGCCGGTCGATGGCTCGCTGGCCGGCCTGGCCCTCCGCTCGGGCAAAGCCCACCATTGCCTGGATGCGGCCAGGGATGGGCGTGCCGACCAGGAATTCGTGCGGCTCTCCGGAATGCGCTCCTTCTTGAGCGTCCCGCTGATCTCTGAAGTCCGGCCCGTCGGTGCAGTCCTGGTGGGAGATCGCCAACCTCGCAGCTTCACCGCAGACGACGAGCGGCTGCTGACCATGCTGGCCGGCAGCGCGGTGATTGCCATCGAGAACGCAGGCGCCCATCAGCGAGCCCAGGAGCTGACTCGCCTGCACGAGCGCCAGCAGATCGTCCAGACCTTGCACGATACGGTGCTCCAGATGCTTTTCACCATCGGGCTGGAAGCCGAGAGCTGCCTGAAGCTGCCTGGGCTGGCCCAAGACACGCGGGCGAAGCTGGAGTTGATCGGCAGGTTGGCTGCCCGCAGCAGCCACGAGCTGCGCGATGCCATGCTGCCGCTGGCCATTTCGAACCTGGCGGTGGGCGCCGGGCTGGTGGCGCTGCTGGAAGAAGCGGTACGTGATTTCCAGGCACGGACCGGCATCGCGACCACCCTGGTCGTCGTGGCCGACTTTGCCTATCCGCCGTCGCTGATCGGCGAGGCGATCTATCGGATCGTCCGCGAGTCCTTCTCCAACGTGCGCAAGCATGCCGAGGCTTCGGCCGTCATCGTCAGCCTGGAATCGGCCGGCGCATCGATCAGCGTCACCATTCAAGATAACGGCATTGGGCTGGCGCGGCCGTTGAGCCTGGAGAACGGCGAGGGCGGCCTGCATTTTGGCGTGGTGGCGATGCGCCAGCTGGCCTTGCAGGCCGGCGGGGAGTTCCTGATTGCCAACAATGATGACCAGGGCGTCATCGTGCGTGCCACCTTTCCCCTGCCGGGCGGAGATCTGCCATGAGCGCCATCCGCCTGGTCCTGATCGACGACCATCACATCGTGCGCCAGGGGCTGCACTCGATCCTGGATCCCGACCCGGGGTTCCAGATCGTGGGCGAAGCCGGTTCCGGCGCCGAGGCGTTGCGCGTGATCGAGGCGTCTCAGCCCGATATCGTGCTGCTCGACCTCAGGTTGCCTGACTTCGATGGGGTGCAGCTCTGCCAACAGATTGGCCGGGTCAGCCCTGGGTCGGCGGTGGTCTTCCTGACGGCATTCATCGATCAGCACCTGGTCGACGCGGCCGTGCGGGCCGGAGCCCGAGGCTACTTGCTCAAGAACGCCGAGGACCTGCACCTCGGCGAACAGCTGCGCGCCGTGATGCAAGGCCAGGTGGTGGTAGACCCACCGCGGCGGCGATTCTCACCGGGTTTATACGGCACAGCGAGCCGGTCTTCGAGAGCCTGACCCCGCGCAAGACCGAAATCTTGTTCGCCATGGCCACGGGCCTGACCAACAAGGAGATCGCCGGCAGGCTAAATTTGAGTGAAAACACGGTCAAAGGCTACGTGAAGGAAATCCTGGGCAAGATGGGCGTTCGCAATCGCGTGGAGGCGATTTCCAGCGCCCGGGAGAATGGTCTGCTATAGCTTCTGACACACCTCGCCGGCAGCCCCTTCTAATGGGGGGGTGTGCCAAACCACCCTCTTGGGTCTACCGTCGCCTCGCCTGACCTCCTATCATCTAATGGTGCGACTGGCAAATCAATACGGCCTGCTACAGACGCGCCAGCCGGCCTTGCAGCCGGGGAAAGATTTCTGATCGCCTACATCGTACCTACGAATGTCCTCACATCCCTCATTTCACTATAAGGCATGGCGGCCCGTTCCGCACAGTTATCGCAAAATAGGCGTCAGCGACATCAGGGATTAAAGCCCAAGGGGGGATTCGTACACTCCCCATGGGAGGAGGTTCCCAGGGTTCGCGACGCGCAAGACAAAGCCTGTGCACCGAATGTCATACAACATACGGCGCGGGGTGCCTGCCGGTGTGGCCCTTTGTGCTATGTAAAGTCCATCGCATGCGCTGATGCAAGGGACGCGCACGCCTGCTATGCTATAAGTCGATTAACGGGTTGAGCGCACTGCGTTGCGCCATCGTGGAGGTCCCAATGAGACAGAAACCTTCGATCCAGCCATGGAGGCCGGAACATCTCGAACTCCGCCAGAGTTTTCTCTATCTGCGGAGGCATTTCCTGTTCATGCGTGTAGCTCCTTTGATCCTGTTGCTGTTGCTCGCGGCCTGCACGGTCCGCGTCAATGCCGCTGGGCCCAACGTGACAAGCACGCCGGTGCCATTCCGTCCGAGCCCGGCGCTGCTCCTGCCGGGAAGCATCGGGGCCGGCGTCGCGGCGCCCGGCCCCAGCAGTCCGGCGGTCGCCCTGGTTGAGACGCCCACCGTCACGCCACAAGCCACACCAACAGTAACGCCCACCGCCGACGGCGGCTGCGCCTGCCGCAACTCCCGTGCCGGGCAACATGGGCCTCGTAGATGTGGCCGAGCTGAACGTGCGTGCCGGGCCGGACACCGACTACCCGATCGTGGCCACCCTGCCGCAAGGCACGCCGTTCACCGTGCTGGGCCAGGACCCGACCGGGGGATGGCTGAACGTCTCGTTGAGCGACGGCGTGACCGGTTGGGTCGACCGCTCGCTGACCACGTTTGGCGGCCTGGTGCCGATCCTCTTCGCGCCGGCACCGCCTGTGCCTACGTCTACGGACACGCCCGTGCCCGCGGCCGTGAGCCCACCCACTGTGCAGTTGCTGGCGCCGGGGGCGAATGCCAGCTTTGTCACGGGCAGCCAGCTGACCGTGCAGTGGACCGCTACCGATAACAGCGGCATCGCCCTATCGCAGGTCCAGCTCCTGGTCAACAACGCCGTGGTGCATAGCACCGCCGGCAATGAGCAGACCTCGCTGCAGGCCAGCCAGCAGTGGCAGGCCAGCTGGGTAGGCAGCCACACCATCTCGGTCGTAGCCACCGACGTGCGCGGCGACGCCAGTACGGCGGCCAGCGTGACCACTTACGTGACGGCCAGCTCGAGCTCGCTGACGGTGTATTTCACGCAGCCCACGGGCGACATCGTGGTGGTGACGGGACAGGGCGTCACGATCAACTCGACGGCCAGCGGGCCCAACGGCATCATCCGCATCGAACTGTGGTCCGACGGCTCGCTCTACACATCGACGAGCAGTGGCGTGTCGGGCGGCCAGTCGCCTTACAGCGTGTCGCAGGGCTGGTCTTCGACGGCTCTGGGCGAACACACGATCTTCGTGCGGGCCTGGGATTCGGCGGGGAACTCGGCGAATTCGGGCAGCCTGACGATCGGGGTGGCCGATAACAATCCGCCGCAGCTCTCCGTGAGTTTCAATGCGACGACCGTGAACGTGGGGCAGGCAGTGGTCGTCAACACGACGGCCACGGACAGCAAGGGCGTCACGGACATCGAGCTGTGGGTGAACGGCACGCAGGTGGCCGTCAACACCTGCGGCAGCTCGGTGGGCCAGTCCGAGTTGTCGGCCAGCCAGACCTGGATGCCAGGCTCGGCGGCCCAGTATTCGGTCTACGTAATCGCCCACGATTCGACGGGTCTTTCGTCCAATTCGGGGAGCACCACAGTAAGTGTGCTCGGGGCCGCGGCCACGCCGGCACCCACCGGCATACCGGTCACGCCCACGCCTACCGTGACACCTACACCAACCGGCACGCCGGTGCCCACGGTAACGCCGGCGAACACGGAGACGCCGGTGCCTACGGGCACGGCGACGCCCATGCCGCCCACGCCGACGCCGGCACCGCCTGGGCCACCGAGCGCAGCCATCATCCGTCCTGCGGCCGGCTTCGTGGACCAGCTCCCGGCGTCCATCGCCTTCACGATCCAGGCCCGGGGGGCCGCGCAGCTGGCCCGTATCGAGTTGTGGGGACAGGTCCCGGGCCAGGGGGCGCCGCAGTTGCTGCGGACCTTCAATATCGCCGGCCGCTACGATGCCCCTGTCGGCTTCAACTATAATGCGCCTGCGCCGGGCCCGGCATCCTTCTATGCCGATCGCCTACGATCGCGCCGGCCAGACGGCACGGTCGGGCACAACCAGCGGCACGATCCTGGCGATCGTGTCCGCGCCGCTGCTGGCAACGCCGGCCGCAGTGGCCGAGGCACCCACGCCTGCGATGACGCCGCCACCCGTTGCCATCGCGGCGCGGCTTCCGCAGACGCCGGTGCTGCCTCTAACCGTCACAAGAACGCCCCGGTCACAGCCGAAACCGCTGGTGACGCCTGCACCTGCGACGACAAAAGCTCCGCTGCATAAACCGCTTCCGATGATCCCGTCGCAGCCGTTGATCAGGCGGGCGCTTACGCCGACCCCAACGCCCATGGCCGTGCGGCCGAGGGCAGAGATCCCGCAGGCTGAGAACGTTCAGCATCAATAATATCAGGAAACGTACGTCACCCCGTTTTCTGTGCGAGAGGGAGCAAAACCTATGGACATCCAAGAGGACATCGCGGTGAACCACGACATGACGGAAAGCAGATGGAAGCAAGTGGGCGGTCAGGTCAAGATCTTTTGGGGCAAGATCGACGACGATGACCTGGACAGGATTGGCGGCAATGCCGAGCGTCTGGCGGACGTGCTTCAACACAAGTACGGCTATATCAAGCAGCACGCCGATTCTCAGAGCATCCGCTGGATGCGCAAGCACCGAGACGAGCCAGGGGACGCAGAGTGATTGGAAGGGGCCTCCAGGGGTTCGCCTCGAGCCGGACAAGACCCCTGCGCAGAATGACATACAACATACGACGCAAGATGGCGGCCGGAGTGGCATTTTGTGCTATGCAAAGTCCATCGTATGCGCTGATGCCAGGGACGCACGTTTCGGCTATGCTACAAGTTGCGAATATAGCGGTCTTGGGAGACTGGCTCGCAGACATCGGTCTCGCAAGAAAAGGAAGGGTATGGCAATGGGCATTCTCGCATGGATCGTCGTCGGGTTGGTCGCCGGGTGGCTGGCCAGCCAGGTAATGCGCGGTGGTGGCTACGGCCTCATCGGCGATATCATTGTGGGCGCATTGGGCGCCGTGATCGGCGGCTTCCTGGCCGCAAGGTTTCTCAACATGCCGGATACGGTGAACGGCATCAATGTGACCAGCCTTATCGTGGCGTTCGTCGGTACGGTGATCCTGGTCGGCATCCTGCAGCTGTTCTCGGCCGGTCGTGAGGCGTACTAAGATCGGTTCAGGGGGTTACAAAGATGGAAACCGTGACAAGCGAAGAACGTACAGACATCGTGAACAGCAGCTTCGCCGGCGACGGCACGGTGTACTCAAGCCAACGCATCGTAGATGTGAACCCAAACGGCCCTGTCCGCACGACGGCGCGCCAGACCGAGACCTCCACAGCCGACCCCTACGCCGTGCCGCGCGAGGGCACTCTCAGAGTTCAGGGGTTCATCTATTTTCTGTTCGGGGTCGTGGAGGGGTTGATCGCCATCCGCCTCGTGTTGACGCTCCTCGGTGCCAACCCGGCCGCGGGTTTTTCGCGGGTCATCCACGGCGTCACGGCACCCTTCCTGGCCCCGTTCGTGGGGTTGTTTGGGACGGTGCACTTTGGAGGCAGGGCCTTCGAGGTGAATTCAGTGGTCGCGATCTTCGTGTCCGCTCTGATCGCCTGGGTGCTGGCAAGAGCGGTGGAGCTCGTGCAGGGAGAGACGCGATCGGACGGGCGCACGACATCCAGTCAGTTCGATACTCAGACGCGCTAGGTCGATCCGATGGAGGCCAGGGATACAGAGCGCGTCACGAAGCACAAGCTGGCCGAGAAGTAGCCATGCGACGGGTACATCATATCGGGCAGGCGGCAGAAGCAAGGAGCAAGCGCGGTTTTGTTCCCATGGGTGCTCTGCCGCTTGCCGGCCGGGCGCGAACTCCCTTCATGCTCGCGGCCCGTCCCACACGTGAATCCCCGCGTCCCAAATAGTTTCCCCCCTTGCTGCATAATTAGCACGAGACTTATATGCCGCCTTCGGCTGATCTTCACAGCTCGAGAATATAACTGAGCATGTACGTACGACCACTCAGTGAGAACGAGAGCAAGAGGAGATCAGACCATGAACTTTTGTCCATTTCAACTCTGGTCGGGAGACAGCGTCTCGTACCACGTCGCGTCGTCGCCCGCGCTCCGGTACTCGATCAGGCGCAAGCCCCGCGCCGCATGGTGCAGCGCCAGTTCGGCCTGTAGCTCGAGAAGGAGCTTCTGCATCGCCACTATCTGGCCGTGCAACCGCAAAATGATCTCGACGCTATCCTCGTCCAGAACCAGCGCCTCGCGCAGGCGGCGCCTGCGTCGATGCTGTGACTCCTTTGTGTTCAACAAAGAAGTCAGGCCCCCCAAAAGGTGGTTCTCGTTCCATGAGATCCCTTTCTCCCCACGCCGTCTAGTATTACAACCGTAGTTTACAGGAAGGCCAATCTGGCGGATAATGGGGCCAATATCAAACCGCCGGAGGGCCGATGACAACCGAAGAACTGGATCAATGGGCCGCCGATTTTCAGAGCTTCTGCGCCCGTTTCGCGGATATCTTCGGGCGCAAGGAGCCGCGGGCGCAGGCCGTCAAGTACCTGCGCGGCCTGCTGGCGTCGGTGCCCCGCAAGAACAGCTGGCAACTGGCCGAAACTGTCGGGGACGCCATCCCCGATGCCATGCAGCGGTTGCTGTATCGGGCGCACTGGAGCGCCGACGCCGCCCGGGATCGCCTGCTGCAATTTACCAGGGAGGTCTTCGGCGAGGAAGACGGCATCGGCGTAGTGGATGAAACCGGCTTCCTCAAACAGGGCACCCACTCGGTGGGCGTCAAACGCCAGTACTCGGGCACGGCTGGCAAGATCGAGAACTGCCAGATGGGCACCTTGTTGAGTTATGCCAGTGCCAAGGGGCACGTCTTCCTGGATCGGCGGCTGTATTTGCCCGCAGAGTGGTGCAACGATGCCGAGCGCCGCGCCCAAGCTCAAGTGCCCGCGGATGTGGCGTTCCAAACCAAGCCCGAGCAGGCGCTGGCCATGCTGGCGCACGCTTGGGAGGCCGGTATGCCCATGCGCTGGGTCGCTGGCGATGAGATCTACGGTGAGTCGCCGGCGCTGCGCGAGGGCATCGCTGCCAGCGGTCGTTGGTATGTGCTGGCCGTGCCCACCACCATGCCCGTCTGGACCGCGCGCCCGCCGCTGGCCGAACCTGAGCCGCAGGAGCGGGGCCGGCCCCGCACCCGGCCGCGTTTGGCGGAAGGGGCCGCGCTGGCCACCACGGTGAAAGAGGTGGTCGCCCGTTGGCCCGAGAGCCGCTGGCAGAGCCTGGCGGTGGCCGAAGGCGAGAAGGGACTGATCACTTATGACTGGGCCTGCCAACGGGTGGTCGAGAGCGTCGAACAAACTGCCGGGGCGGGAGGTCTGGCTGCTCGCCCGCCGTTCGCTCAGCGAGCCGACCCAGATGGCCTACTACCTGTCGAATGCGCCCACCGACACGCCGCTGCTCAAACTGGCGCAGGTGGCCTCGACCCGCTACACGGTGGAGCAATGTATTGAGGAAGCCAAAAGCGAAACGGGCCTGGACGAATACGAAGTGCGCTACTGGCCCAGTTGGCATCGCCATATCACGCTCTCGATGATGGCCCACGCCTGGTTAGCCTCCATCCGCTGTAAAGCGACGGAGAAAAGGGAGGGCCCGCGCCCTTTTTGGCCGAGCTGACCGTCCCGGAAGTGCGCCGCTTGCTGGAAGTGGCGCTGCCGCTGCCCGAGCGTCCGCGTGCCGTGCGGCTCGCCTGGTCGCTGTGGCGGCGAGCCAAGCGCTGGCGCGGCACAGCCATTTTCGGCGTCAGGCGAGCGCCTGGCGGCAGCGTCTGACTTCGGCCGGCGAAATTCCACCATAACTACGGTTGTAATACTAGCCGGCCACTTCATATACGGCCGCTCAGACCGGTTGCCCGGCTTGCTGTCTCGCGAGGGCCAGCTCGCGGAAGGCGGCCAGCTCACGGTCGGTCAGCGGCTCGGGCAGCATGAGCTTCGCCCGGACCAGCAGGTCGCCCCGTCGGTCTGGGCTCCCCAGCTGCGGCATGCCTTTGCTCCGCAGCCGGAAGCTGCGACCGGTCTGGGTGCGCGGAGGGATGGTGAGCATCACGGCGCCGTCCAGGGTCTGCACGCGGATTTCGCCACCGAGCGCTGCTGTGAAGACGTCGACGGCCACCTCGGCGAACAGATCGTCCCCCTGGCGCTCGAAGGCCGTATGCGGCAAAACGTGGGTTATGAGGTAGAGGTCGCCGGCCGGGCCTCCGTTGCGGCCCGGCTCCCCCTGGCCTGCCAGCCGGACGCGTGAGCCCGTATCGACGCCTGGCGGGGTCCGCGCCTCGATGCGCCGGCCGTCGAGGTCGAGCAGCCGGGTTGCACCCCGGAACGCTTCTTCCAGGGTCACGTCGGCCGCGTATTCCAAGTCCCGGCCGCGGCGAGCGCGGGGGTGGCCGTCTCCGGCGCGCGCCTGGCCGAAGATCGAGGTGAAGAAATCCGAGTAGGGGCTATCGCTGCCGAACATATCCCGTAGATCTTCGGGCGTGGTATTCTCGACGTGCACGCCCTCGCCGGGCCGGGCAGCCCAGTCTTGCCACTGGAAGTCCCGCCCGGGCCGGCCCGTCTCTTGCCAGCGCTGATACTGGGCGCGCAACTCGTCATATTTCTGCCGCTCCTCGGGGTCCGAGAGCACCTGGTAAGCCTCATTGACGTTCTTGAACCTCTCCTCGGCAGCCTTGTTCCCAGGGTTCACGTCAGGATGGAGCTGGCGCGCCAGCTTGCGGTAAACCTTCTTGATGGCATTCTTGTCCGCGTCGGGCGCCACTCCGAGGATCTCGTAGTAGTCCTTGAAGTCCACAGCTTCACCTGCCGGAGCGCGTCACAACCACGCGGGCTGGACGGATAATGAAACCGTCGTGCAGGTAACCCGGATACACAACGTCAGCCACCGTATCCTGGGGCACGGCGGCATCGCGCACCTCGATGGCCTCGTGATACACAGGGTCGAAGGGATGGCCTGGCTCGACCGGAATGCGCTGAACGCCGGCGCGCGAAAGCACCTGCTCCAGCTGGCGCAGGGTAAGCTGGACTCCCTGGCGCAGCGCCAGCCGCGTCGCCCGGCTGGGCCAGGGCGAGCCCCAGGTTGTCCATCACGTCGAGGAGTTCCCGAAGCAGGGCCCGCTTGCTTTCTGTCGCCGCGGGCCTGGACGTTCGCGCTCGGCCCACTTCCGCAGCGTTCTCTGCCTGGGCGGCTGCCCGCAGATACTTATCCTGCAGCTCATCGACCTGGCACCGCGCCTCATTCAGCTGGGCAACGCAATCGCCCTCGCGTTCCAGGGATGCATACGTCTCGTCCGAGCCACGATCAGACTGGCCCACTGCTTGCCTCCTGGGCGATCAGAATCTCGCGGTATTGCCCCTCGACCGTGTCGCCGTCCTGTGGTCCGCCTGCCGGCTGGGCCTGCCGGGCACCGGCCTGTTGGCTCAGAGCTGCCGTCGCTTGTTGCAGCGCCTCGGAGAGTTGCTGCAAGCGGCTCAGGTCGTCGCCATTTATGGCCTGCCGCAATTCGGTGATGTGCCCCTCGATGCGGGTGCGATCCGGCGCAGGCAGCGAGCCATCCAGCCCCTGCAGAGACTTCTCCGCCTGGTAGATCAGGTTGTCGGCCTGGTTCCGGGCCTCGGCAAGCTCACGCCGGCGGCGATCTTCGGCCGCGTTGCGCTCGCCCTCCCCAACCAGCCGTTCCACGTCTTGCTTGCTCAGGTTGGTGGAGGCCGAGATCGTGATCTTTTGCTCCTTGCCGGTGGCCTTGTCGCGCGCGTTGACATTCAGGATGCCATTCGCGTCGATGTCAAACGTGACCTCGACCTGGGGCACACCCGCGGCGCCGGTGGAATACCCTCCAGCCGGAACTGTCCCAACGGTATGTTGTCGGCGGCAATGGGGCGTTCGCCCTGGACGACCCGAATATCCACCGCCGTCTGGTTGTCTTCGGCCGTCGAGAAAACCTCGGCCTTGCGGATCGGGATGGTGGTGTTGCGCGAGATGAGCGGCGTCATGACGCCGCCGAGCGTTTCGACGCCGGGGCTCAGAGGGGTAACGTCCAGAAGCAAGACATCCTTGACCTCTCCGCCCAGCACGCCGGCCTGAATCGCCGCCCCCACGGCCACAACCTCATCCGGGTTGACGCCCTTATGCGGCTCCTTGCCTCCCGAGAGCTTGCGCACCAGGTCTTGCACCATCGGCATGCGAGTGGATCCCCCTACGAGAACCACCTCCTGCAGGCCCTGGGCTTGCAGCTTGGCATCTGCCAGGGCGCGCTCGAAGGGAGGGACGCAGCGCTGCAACAGGTCGTCCGTCAGCTGCTCGAACTTGGCCCGGGTGAGCTTTAGCTGCAGGTGCTTTGGGCCGGTGGCATCGGCGGTGATGAAGGGCAGGTTGAGCTCCGTTTCCAGCACGCTCGACAGCTCGATCTTGGCCTTCTCGGCCGCTTCCCGCAATCTTTGCAGCGCCAGACGGTCCTGTCCCAGGTCGATGCCCTGGTCCTTCTTGTATTCCTGTATCAGCCACTGCACGATCCGTTGGTCCCAGTCATCACCGCCGAGGTGGGTGTCGCCGTTGGTGGCGCGCACCTCGATGAGCCCCTCGCCGATTTCGAGGACCGAGACGTCGAATGTCCCGCCGCCCAGGTCCCAAACCAGAATGGTCTCGTTCTGCTTCTTGTCCAACCCATATGCCAGCGCAGCCGCCGTCGGCTCGTTGATGATGCGTAGGACCTCCAGCCCCGCGATCTGGCCGGCGTCCTTGGTAGCCTGGCGTTGTGAATCATTGAAATACGCGGGTACCGTGATGACGGCCTGTTTCACGGAGTCGCCCAGATACGCCTCTGCATCGCGCTTGAGCTTCTGCAGGATCATGGCGGAGATTTCTTGGGGAGTGTAAGTCTTGCCGTTTTGTGGGATGGACACCCGTGCATCGCCACCCGGTCCCGGCACCACCTTGAAAGACGCCATCTTGCGCTCGGCCTCGACCTCATCGTAGTGGCGGCCTACGAAACGTTTGATGGAATAGACGGTGTTTTCCGGGTTGACGACGGCCTGACGCTTGGCCACCTGGCCAACCAGGATCTCGCCGTTATTAGAGAAGGCCACCACCGAAGGGCAAAGCGGACCGCCCTCTGCGGTCGGAATGACGACCGGTTCCCCGCCTTGCATGATCGCGGCTACAGAGTTGGTGGTGCCTAAATCGATCCCAATGATTTTGGCCATGCGAAATGCTCCTTGCATCGATTCCCACGTGCTTGTTGATCAAACGGCCCATGGCGCCCGGGCTTATGCCACCCGGGAACTTGGGCCACTATGGTGACCGCCGGGGGAAACATAACGCTAAGCTCCGACACCCTGCGGCGCCTCTTCGCCTCGGAGGCGGAAAGCGTGGATCACCATGAGGATGCCAAAGACGATTGCATAGCTCGCGATCACCCATAGGACCGCCCGCACGCCGGCGCGCGGGAAGAACCCCAGCAGCAGTCCGAAAAGAACCGACAGCACCCCGCTCAACAGAAGGGCCCACTCACCCTGGATCTCGCGGCGCAACCGAATGGCGGCCACGATCTCCAACACGCCAGTCACCAACGCCCATGCCGCAATGACGTACAGCAGCACCAAAGCCGTTATGCCCGGCCAGAAGAACGCGACGAGCCCCGCGGCGACACCCGCCAGGCCTTCCAACGCAAGAAGCCAGCGCCTATCTGTGGCGCCGGGCCGCGCAATTGCTGCCACGATCGACAACGCGCCATCAACCAAGGCATAGGCCCCGAACAGAGTAACCAGGACAACCAGGGTAGTGAGGGGCCAGAGAAAAGCAAGCAGGCCGAAAAGGATCGCCGCAGCGCCTCTCAGCCCAAGCATCCACCAGTGACGCGAGATGTGTCCAATATGAATTGCCTCCAGGTATTTGCTCAATCTCTATATGCGATGTCCGCGCCAGAACACCCGGCATCAGGGCCTGGGTCAGGCCCTGATAGACGCCCCGTTGGGTCAGAAGGTTCACACCCACCGTCCGCAGGCCACGGCACTGGTGCAACTATAGGAGGGTTGGACATAACATAAGATTGGTTCCAGGTCAACGGCCCCAGATCGGCACACCGGCGACCAGCGCGAGACCCGAACGGCACTTGACATATAATGGGGACCGATATCACGCCTCCGGCCGTCGCTACTGAACAAGCCCGCCAGCTGCCGTTTGCCCCTACAAAACAGCCTCCTTGTGTCGTACTTGAGTTTAGAGTTACATAACGGCGCGACGATGGTCGACAGGTAGGACGAAGCGTCGCGTTGACCAAGAGCGCACTTTAACAAAGCTGCAGTTGTCCGCCGGTGCGTTTAGACGACGGCCGGCACGTTAGTTACGGTCGCTTTTTGGGGTTTTGAGCCCTTTTTGACGACCGGATAGCGCGGCCGCGGCTTCGGACGATAGCCCGGGACGCGTCCGGTTCCTTTACCTGCGGGTCCGGCGACCGGCGCCGGACTGCCCAACTCAAGCAGAAAACGTCGAGCGCCGCGCTGCACTTGGCCCGCCGTGAGCAGCAAGGTCTGATGGCTTCGTAACGACGGTTGCCAGGCCGGTCGTAGATCATCTACCTCCCGACGCATGAGCAGCAATTGCCAATAAGCCAGGGCGCAAAGCCACATCCAATGCTCGATGACCACCGGGTTGGTGGATCGGCAGGCGTTCAAGCCCGTGTGTTGCTTCAAGAAACGAAATGCATGCTCGATGGCGAAACGCCAAAGATACATGCGACACAAGTCTGCCAGCGCCACGCTGGTCGGTCCCGTCCAAAAAAGCCAGAGCGGCCGTTTGTAACGCGGCGTGCCGTCGGCTTTCAAGAATTGGACCCGCAACAGGAGCCCGGCCAAGGTCGGCAGCTTGCGCAGGTGCAAATCGGTCCAGGCTTGCAACTGCACCGTTTGGCCGTTCAGATCAAAGGTTTCGCGGCGTTCGGCCGGCCAAGATAGTTGCTAAGTTTGAAAACTGGACCGTGCTTGCGTGGAGCGCCGCGTTTGCCGGGAACCCGCAGCGGGGGCGCCGCGTACAAGTTCTGGTTTTGGCGCAAACGCACCAGCGCCGCGACGGTTTTGACGACCAAAAACACGCCCAGGAACCAGTGGTTCCCGTACAGACTGTCGGCGACCACGACTTTCAGCCGGGTGCTCAATCTGTCCAGCGCCTGCACCTGGGCCACCGCCGTTTGCGTGTCGGTGCTGGTGGTGGCAATGCGCTGCACGTCCAGCGGCGCGACCCAGGATGGTCGCCGTTGCACCAAGCGCACCAACCAGGAGAACTTGAGACCCGGACGGGCCGGTTCATCTTTCTCGCTTTTCAGCCAGCTGCGATCCGGCAAGGTCTCGGCCTCTATCCGCGGGTTGGGTGTGGCGTCAATGGCGTAAATTTCACGCCCGGCTACGGTCTC
>CAWEHT010000217.1:0-11424 GCA_963808455.1 uncultured Chloroflexia bacterium
CGCGGCTGCGGGCAGCGATGGAGAGCGTGCTGCGCAGTGGTGGAGCCTTTTCCGCAGCTCGTCATCACCCATGTCCGGCCCGCGGGGCCTGGCGGTGGCGAGCGCCACTACATGGTGGGCTTCTTGCCGGACAAGGATGCTGCGGGGGGTGTGCGAGGCGTCTTTGCCGCGTGCCAGGACATTACGGACGTCGTGGAGGCGCGGCGGCGGCTGGCCGAGCAGGCACAGCTGCGCCTGGGGCGAGAACAGATGCAGGAGTTCTCGCGCTGGCTACTGGAAGGCCAGGAACGCCAGGCCCGCGCCATCGCCATGGAGCTGCACGACGAGTCGGGGCAGGCCCTCACGGCGTCGACGCTGGCGCTGGGCTATCTGCAGCGCGATCCGGCCTGCCTGCCCGCCATGGCCGGCCGCATCGCCGAATTGATCGAGGCAAGCGACGGCATCATGGAAGGGCTGCACCGCCTGGCTGCCAACCTGCGGCCGGCTACCCTTGACCGCCTGGGCCTGGTCGCGGCGCTGCGGCAGCACGTCGAGGGCTTCCGCGAGCAGACCGGGCTAGACGCCCAGTTCGTGGCGGCCGGCCTGGACGACCAGCGGCCGCCGGCCGAGATCGAGACCGCGGTGTATCGCATCGTCCAGGAAGCGCTGACCAACTGCGCGCGGCATGCGAGGGCGTCCAACGTCAGCGTGCTGGTAGAGCGAAAACAGGAGAGGATCGTCGCGATCGTCGAGGACGACGGCATCGGGTTCGACGTGGATGAGGCCGAAAGGAGCGGCCGGCTGGGCGTTGTAGGCATGCGTCAGCGTGCCGAGATGTTGGGTGGAAAGCTCACCGTCGAGAGCAGCCCGGGCCGGGGCGCCTGCATCTTCGTCGAGTTCCCCTTCGCCCTGCCCGGTTCAGGCCCCTCTTCCGCGCCCCCGGCGGTTTCCTTACGTACTTCTGATGCCCATGGCCCCTAAGATGAGCAATCTTGCTGGCTGATATAAATCATATTATTCAGCCCAAAAAGCCGGTATGCTTTTCTCCGTCTTCCGATAGCCCTGGAGGAGATAGAGAGAGCGAGTGCCGATCGCGATCATCCTGGCCGACGATCACGGACTGCTGCGGGCGGGGTTGCGCAACCTGCTGAATGCCGAGGCGGACTTGCGCGTGGTCGGCGAGGCCGCCGACGGTGACATGGCGCTGCACCTGGTATTGGAGCGCAAGCCGGATGTCTTGCTGGCCGACCTGTGCATGCCGGGCCCCGGCGGCATCGAGATTGCCAGGGCGCTGCGCGCCCAGCATCGTTGACCCCGTGGTGGTCGTAACCATGCACGAGGATGCCGCCCTGGTGCGCGAGGCGGCCGGCGGGGCGCGGCAGGCTACGTCAGCAAGCGCGTGGCCGAACCCGAGCTCATCCAGGCCGTGCGGGTGGTGGCGGCCGGCGGAACGTGGTTGCCCGGCCTGGCCGCGGCGGGGCGAGAAGGCGTGGGCCCTGCGTGCGCTCGGGCCCAGGAACGCCCGCCTCTGTCGCCGTGCTGCCCGTCGTCGCTCACCGGCCCGCAGGTGCAGGAATCCCGTCCGCCCGTCGCCGATGGGCCTGGTGCCTGCCCCGAGGGCGGGGCCGGCCTGGGCTCGCGCCCGCCATCCGCCGGCGCCCTCGATGGGCCGGCCTCCGCCGTGGATGTGGCAGGTCCCCAGGTTTTAGATGACGAGGAGCTGGCTCTCCTTGGCCTCGTGGCGGAAGCGCTGCCCGACGAACAGATCGCCGCCGCGCTCGGCTGCGGGGCCGCCGAGGTCGCCAGCGCCAGGCAGGCCCTCGCCGCCCGGCTGGGCTGCAAGGGGCGCATTTCCCTCATACATTACGCGCGGGCCCACGCCCTCGGCTGAGGTTCCGTTCGAGGACTGCCGTGGCGAGTGGCCAGGGCCAGCTTGCGCGTTCCCTGGCGCTGATTCGAACAGGATGGACACGAAGGTCCCCGACAGGGGATGGATAAGACGGATAGACAGGATGTTTTCTTCATGTTCTTCGGTCCGATCCTGTTCATCCCGTCAAATCCTGTCTATCCTGTAAAGGCCACTTCTCGCAGCGGCGTACACGCCCTCTGGCGCTGATTCGAACAGGATGGACACGAAGGTCCCCGACAGGGGATGGATAAGACGGATAGACAGGATGTTTTCTTCATGTTCTTCGATCCGATCCTGTTCATCCCGTCAAATCCTGTCTATCCTGTAAAGGCCACTTCTCGCAGCTAGCGCCCTCTGGCGCTGATTCGAACAGGATGGCCACGAAGGTCCCCGACAGGGGATGGATAAGACGGATAGACAGGATGTTTTCTTCATGTTCTTCGATCCGATCCTGTTCATCCCGTCAAATCCTGTCCATCTCGAGGTCCGCTGGGCCACGCCTGCTCGGGGCTTGTGTCCATCCGGCCCAGGTTGGCGTGTTCCCTGGCGCTGATTCGAACAGGATGGACAGGATAAGACGGATGGACAGGATAGGACGGATAGACAGGATGTGCTCTTTCGGTCCGATCCTGTTCATCCTGTCAAATCCTGTCCATCCTGTAAAGGCCACTTCTCGCAGCAGCGTACGCGCCCTCTGTCGCAGCCATCAGGCCGGGTCGGGCCCGGCCACAACATTGAGCGGCCCTGCACCGCCGTGCCCTCGCGAGGGCACCCGCCGGTGAGCCGCGCCCCGGTCGCGGCTAAAGGCCCATCAGGTACCGGTGGACCTGGCGCGCGGCGCCGCGCCCCTCGCTGATCGCCCACACCACCAGGCTCTGCCCGCGCCGGGCGTCCCCTGCGGCGAAAACGCCCGGCGCGTTCGTGGCGAAGGCGCCCTGCGCCGCCCGGATATTGCCGCGACCGTCGGGCTCGACGCCGAACTGCTCCAGCAGCCAGGGCTCCGGCCCCAGAAAGCCCATGGCCAACAGCACCAGCTGGGCCGGCCAGGCCTGCTCGCTGCCCGGCACCTCGACATAGGGGCCGGAAGCCGCGATCCGGGGCGCGGCCCCCGCTCCGGGCTGCCCGCTGCTCGTGCCCTCCGGGCGGCTCGCCGTTCCCGCGGCGCCCCCTGGGCCCACCTTCCCGGCTCCCGCCTGCCCTGCCTGTTCCACCCGCACCGTGTGGATGGCCTGCACGTGGCCGGCCGCATCCCCATCCAGGCGCCTGGCCAGGATGCCGTACTCGCGCGGGTCGCGCCCGAAGATGGCCGCCGCCTCTTCCTGGCCGTAGTCGATGCGATAGGTCCTGGGCCATTCGGGCCAGGGGTTATCGGGCGGGCGCTCGTCGGGCGGGCGGGGCAAGATCTCGAACTGCCGGATGCTGCGGCAGCCCTGGCGCAGGCACGAGGCGACGCAATCCGTCCCCGTGTCGCCGCCCCCGATCACGATCACGTCCTTGCCGCGGGCCGAATCTGCGGCGCAGAGGCAGAGGAACGAGGTCCGAGGAAAGAGGGAAGAGACCTGGGGCCCGTTCCTCCATTGCGGGGCGCCAGCCCTGGCCCTATCCCCTCGTGACTATTCCCTATAGCCGCCCGCGGCCCTGCGTGTCCCTCGTCCTGGAGCAGCATGCGGGTGTTGAGGCTGAGGAAGTCCACCGCGAAATGGACGCCTGCGAGCCCCCGGCCCTCGACCGCCAGGTCGCGCGGCTGGGCCGCGCCGGTGCACAGCACGACGGCGTGGTTCTCGGAGCGCAGCTGCCCGGCGTCGAGGTCGCGGCCGATCTCGACGCCGGTGCGGAAAGTGATGCCTTCGTGGGCCAGCAGGGCGATGCGGCGCTCCACTACTTCTTTGGCCAGTTTCATGGCCGGGATGCCGTACATCAGCAGGCCGCCGGGGCAATCGGCGCGCTCGTACACCGTCACGTGGTGGCCGGCCCGATTGAGCTGCGCGGCGCAGGCCAGCCCCGCCGGGCCCGAGCCGACCACGGCCACACGCCGGCCGGTGCGCATCGGGGGCGGCTCGGGGACGACCCAGCCCGCCTCCCAGGCAGCGCTGCGATGATCTCGAGCTCGATCTTCTTGACCGTCACCGGGCTGCTGTTGATGCCCACCGTGCACGACCCCTCGCAAGGGGCCGGGCAGACCCGCCCGGTGAACTCCGGGAAGTCGTTGGTCTTGCTCAGCCGCAGGTAGGCCTCGTGCCGGCGGCCCGTGTAGACGAGGTGGTTCCACTCCGGGATCAGGTTATTGATGGGGCAGCCCGAGGCCATGCCGCCGATCAGCACCCCGGCCTGGCAGAACGGTATGCCGCAGTCCATGCAGCGCGCCGCCTGGCGCTCGAGCGCGTCCTCCGGAAGCGCCAGCTGAAATTCCGCGTAGTCGTGGATGCGCTCCGCCGGCGCCCGCGCCGGCGCCTTCTCCCGCTCGTACTCTATGAACCCGGTCGGCTTGCCCATCTGCCCGGCCTCCTGGAATCTGACCTCATGAACCCTTTAGTCGCCGCTCACCCCGCGCCGCGTCGGCCTTGTTGGCCTCGAAGGCCCACATCACGGCCGCGTCCCCGCCAAGACCGGCCACCTGCGCCCGCTCCAGCGCTTGCAGGACGCGCTGGTAGTCGCGCGGCATGACGCGCACGAAGTGCCGGGCCTGCGCCGGCCAATCCGCCAGCAACCAGCGGGCGCGCTCGCTGCCCGTGTGCCGGGCGTGGCGCTGCACCATTCCCCGCACCAGCCACTCTTCCTCCGGGTCCAGCCGCTCGAGCAGGACCATGTCCTGGTTGCAGCGCCCGGCAAAGTCGCCGGCCGCGTCGAACACGTAGGCGATGCCGCCCGACATGCCCGCGGCGAAGTTGCGGCCCGCCGGCCCCAGGATCACCACACGCCCGCCCGTCATGTACTCGCAGCCGTGATCGCCGATCCCTTCCACGACCGCCTGCATGCCGCTGTTGCGCACGCAGAAGCGCTCGCCCGCCAGCCCGCCGATATAGGCTTCGCCGGCGGTGGCGCCGTAGAAGGCCACGTTGCCGATGATCACGTTCTCCTCCGCCACGAACCCGCGGGCCAGGGGCGGATAGACGATGATCTTGCCGCCGGAGAGGCCCTTGCCGACGTAATCGTTCGCATCGCCTTCCAACGCCAGCGTGATGCCCGGCGGGAGGAACACGCCGAAGCTCTGCCCGGCGGAGCCGGTGAAGCGCACCCTGATGGTGTCTTCCGGCAGGCCGGCGGCGCCGCAGCGCCGGGTGACCTCGCTGCCCAGCATGGTGCCCACGGCCCGGTTCGCGTTGCGGATCGGCAGAGCGGCCGCCACCCGCTCGCCGCGCTCGATGGCCGGCCGGCAGAGCGGGATCAGCGTCTGGCGGTCGAGCGTGGCCTCCAGCCCGTGGTCCTCGCGCGATCTGGCAGTACCGGCCGACGTCAGGCGGCACGTCGGGCCGGCTCAGGATGGCCGACAGGTCGAGCCCGCGCGTCTTCAGCTCGCCCAGGGAGGGCTGCAAGGGCAGGCCGATCTTCCGGCCGGCCGAGGCACCGCGCCGGCAGCCGGCAGCGGCCCGGCCCCGCGCTGGCCGGCGCGGTGCCTCGGCCGGCCGGAAAATGCCGGGCCTGCCCTTGCAGCCCTCCCTGGGCGAGCTGAACACGCGCGGGCTCGACCTGTCGGCCATCCTGAGCCGGCCCGACGTCGGGCCCGAGGTCGGGCGCTTTTGCCAGATTGCGCAGGAGCACGGCCTGGAGAAGTCGCTGGACCTCACGACGCTGTTTGCCCTTGCCAGCCGGCCGTCGAGCGGGGCGAGAAGGTCGTGGCCGAGCTGCCCATCCGCAACGTCCACCGGGTCGTCGGCACGATCACCAGCGGCGAGATCACCCGCAAGTGGGGCGCCGCCGGCTTGCCCGACGGCACCATTCACTTTCAGTTCAACGGCTCGGCCGGCCAGAGCTTCGGCGCGTTTCTCGCCCATGGCGTCACGCTCGAACTCGAGGGCGATGCCAACGATTACGTCGGCAAGGGCCTCTCCGGCGGCAAGCTGATCGTCTATCCGCCGCGCGCCTCCACCTTCCTGCCGGAGGAGAACATCGTCATCGGCAACGTGGCTCTCTACGGCGCCACCAGCGGCGAAGCGTTTCTCAATGGCATGGCCGGCGAGCGCTTCGCCGTGCGCAACTCCGGCGCCACCGCCGTGGTGGAGGGCCTCGGCGATCACGGCTGCGAGTACATGACCAATGGCCTGGTCGTGGTGATCGGCAAGGTCGGGCGCAATTTCGCCGCCGGCATGAGCGGCGGCATCGCCTTCGTCCTCGACGAGAAGGGCGATTTCGCCGAGAAGCGCTGCAACCAGGACATGGTCCTGCTCGAGCGGCTGGACCGGAGGGACGAGATCCACGTGCGGGGAATCGTGAGGCACCACGCGGTTCACGGGCACAAGCGCGCCCGCCAGATCCTGGCCAACTGGCCGGCGCAGGCCCCACACTTCGTTAACGTCTGCCAAACGACTACAGGCGCATGCTGCCAGCAATGGAGCGGGCGCAGTGGCCGGTCTTGGCGGGGACCAGGCCGTCATGTGGGCGTTCGAGGCCAAAAAGGCCGACCCCCGGCCCCGGGTCAGCGCCGGCTCAAGGTTCCTGAGGTCCGATTCCCGGAAACCGGGCAGATGGGCAAGCCGACCGGGTTCATAGGTACGAGCGGGAGAAGCCGCCGGAGCGGGCGCCGGCGGAGCGCGTCCACGACTACACGGAATTTCACTGGCGCTTCCGGAGGACGCGCTCAAGCGCCAGGCGCGCGCTGCATGGACTGCGGCGTACCGTTCTGCCACACCGGGAAGCTGATCAGCGGCATGGCGTCGGGCTGCCCGATCAATAACCTGATCCCGGAGTGGAACGACCTGGTCTACACGGGCCGCTGGCACGAGGCCTACCAGCGGCTGCACAAGACCAACAACTTCCCGGAGTTCACCGGGCGGGTCTGCCCGGCCCCTTGCGAGGGCTCGTGCGCGTGGGCATCAACAGCAGCCCGGTGACGGTCAAGAAGATCGAGCTCGAGATCATCGACCGCGCCTGGGAGGCGGGCTGGGTCGTCCCCGAGCCGCCCCCGATGCGCACCGGCCAGCACGTGGCCGTGGTCGGCTCGGGCCCGGCGGGGCTGGCCTGCGCCGCGCAGCTCAATCGGGCCGGCCACCACGTGACGGTGTACGACCGCGCCGATCGCCCCGGCGGCCTGCTGATGTACGGCATCCCGGCCATGAAACTGGCCAAAGAAGTAGTGGAGCGCCGCATCGCCCTGCTGGCCCACGAAGGCATCACTTTCCGCACCGGCGTCGAGATCGGCCGCGACCTCGACGCCGGGCAGCGCGCTCCGAGAACCACGCCGTCGTGCTGTGCACCGGCGCGGCCCAGCCGCGCGACCTGGCGGTCGAGGGCCGGGGGCTCGCAGGCGTCCATTCCGCGGTGGACTTCCTCAGCCTCAACACCCGCATGCTGCTCCAGGACGAGGGACACGCAGGGCCGCGGGCGGCTATAGGGAATAGTCACGAGGGGATAGGGCCAGGGCTGGCGCCCCGCAATGGAGGAACGGGCCCCAGGTCTCTTCCCTCTTTCCTCGGACCTCGTTCCTCTGCCTCTGCGCCGCAAATCTCGGCCCGCGGCAAGGACGTGATCGTGATCGGGGGCGGCGACACGGGGACGGATTGCGTCGCCTCGTGCCTGCGCCAGGGCTGCCGCAGCATCCGGCAGTTCGAACTTGCCCCGCCCGCCCGACGAGCGCCCGCCCGATAACCCCTGGCCCGAATGGCCCAGGACCTATCGCATCGACTACGGCCAGGAAGAGGCGGCGGCCATCTTCGGGCGCGACCCCGCGAGTACGGCATCCTGGCCAGGCGCCTGGATGGGGATGCGGCCGGCCACGTGCAGGCCATCCACACGGTGCGGGTGGAACAGGCAGGGCAGGCGGGAGCCGGGAAGGTGGGCCCAGGGGGCGCCGCGGGAACGGCGAGCCGCCCGGAGGGCACGAGCAGCGGGCAGCCCGGAGCGGGGGCCGCGCCCGGATCGCGGCTTCCGGCCCCTATGTCGAGGTGCCGGGCAGCGAGCAGGCCTGGCCGGCCCAGCTGGTGCTGTTGGCCATGGGCTTTCTGGGGCCGGAGCCCTGGCTGCTTGGAGCAGTTCGGCGTCGACCCGACGGTCGCGGCAATATCCGGGCGGCGCAGGCGCCTTCGCCACGAACGCGCCGGGCGTTTTCGCCGCAGGGGACGCCCGGCGCGGGCAGAGCCTGGTGGTGTGGGCGATCAGCGAGGGGCGCGGCGCCGCGCGCCAGGTCCACCGGTACCTGATGGGCCTTTGCCGCGACCGGGGCGCGGCTCACCGGCGGGTGCCCTCGCGAGGGCACGGCGGTGCAGGGCCGCTCAATGTTGCGGCCGGGCCCGACCCGGCCTGATGGCTGCGACAGAGGGCGCGTACGCTGCTGCGAGAAGTGGCCTTTACAGGATGGACAGGATTTGACAGGATGAACAGGATCGGACCGAAAGAGCACATCCTGTCTATCCGTCCTATCCTGTCCATCCGTCTTATCCTGTCCATCCTGTTCGAATCAGCGCCAGGGAACACGCCAACCTGGGCCGGATGGACACAAGCCCCGAGCAGGCGTGGCCCAGCGGACCTCGAGATGGACAGGATTTGACGGGATGAACAGGATCGGATCGAAGAACATGAAGAAAACATCCTGTCTATCCGTCTTATCCATCCCCTGTCGGGGACCTTCGTGGCCATCCTGTTCGAATCAGCGCCAGAGGGCGCGTACGCCGCTGCGAGAAGTGGCCTTTACAGGATAGACAGGATTTGACGGGATGAACAGGATCGGATCGAAGAACATGAAGAAAACATCCTGTCTATCCGTCTTATCCATCCCCTGTCGGGGACCTTCGTGTCCATCCTGTTCGAATCAGCGCCAGAGGGCGCGTACGCCGCTGCGAGAAGTGGCCTTTACAGGATAGACAGGATTTGACGGGATGAACAGGATCGGACCGAAGAACATGAAGAAAACATCCTGTCTATCCGTCTTATCCATCCCCTGTCGGGGACCTTCGTGTCCATCCTGTTCGAATCAGCGCCAGGGAACGCGCAAGCTGGCCCTGGCCACTCGCCACGGCAGTCCTCGAACGGAACCTCAGCCGAGGGCGTGGGCCCGCGCGTAATGTATGAGGGAAATGCGCCCCTTGCAGCCCAGCCGGGCGGCGAGGGCCTGCCTGGCGCTGGCGACCTCGGCGGCCCCGCAGCCGAGCGGCGGCGATCTGTTCGTCGGGCAGCGCTTCCGCCACGAGGCCAAGGAGAGCCAGCTCCTCGTCATCTAAAACCTGGGGACCTGCCACATCCACGGCGGAGGCCGGCCCATCGAGGGCGCCGGCGGATGGCGCGGGCGCGAGCCCAGGCCGGCCCGCCCTCGGGGCAGGCACCAGGCCCATCGGCGACGGGCGGACGGGATTCCTGCACCTGCGGGCCGGTGAGCGACGACGGGCAGCACGGCGACAGAGGCGGGCGTTCCTGGGCCCGAGCGCACGCAGGGCCCGCGCCTTCTCGCCCCGCCGCGGCCAGGCCGGGCAACCACGTTCCGCCGGCCGCCACCACCCGCACGGCCTGGATGAGCTCGGGTTCGGCCGCGCGCTTGCTGACGTAGCCTGCCGCGCCCGCCGGCCGCCTCGCGCACCAGGGCGGCATCCTCGTGCATGGTTACGACCACCACGCGGGTCGACGATGCCTGGGCGCGCAGCGCCCTGGCAATCTCGATGCCGCCGGGGCCCGGCATGCACAGGTCGGCCAGCAAGACATCCGGCTTGCGCTCCAATACCAGGTGCAGCGCCATGTCGCCGTCGGCGGCCTCGCCGACCACGCGCAAGTCCGCCTCGGCATTCAGCAGGTTACGCAACCCCGCCCGCAGCAGTCCGTGATCGTCGGCCAGGATGATCACGATCGGCACTCGCTCTCTCTATCTCCTCCAGGGCTATCGGAAGACGGAGAAAAGCATACCGGCTTTTTGGGCTGAATAATATGATTTATATCAGCCAGCAAGATTGCTCATCTTAGGGGCCATGGGCATCAGAAGTACGTAAGGAAACCGCCGGGGGCGCGGAAGAGGGGCCTGAACCGGGCAGGGCGAAGGGGAACTCGACGAAGATGCAGGCGCCCGGGCCCGGGCTGCTCTCGACGGTGAGCTTTCCACCCAACATCTCGGCACGCTGACGCATGCCTACAACGCCCAGCCGGCCGCTCCTTTCGGCCTCATCCACGTCGAAACCGATGCCGTCGTCCTCGACGATCGCGACGATCCTGTCCTGTTTTCGCTCTACCAGCACGCTGACGTTGGACGCCCTCGCATGCCGCGGCAGTTGGTCAGCGCTTCCTGGACGATGCGATACACCGCGTCTCGATCTCGGCGGGCGGCCGCTGGTCGTCCAGGCCGGCCGCCACGAACTGGGCGTCTAGCCCGGTCTGCTCGCGGAAGCCCTCGACGTGCTGCGCAGCGCACAACCAGGCCCAGGCGGTCGAGGGTAGCCGGCCGCAGGTTGGCAGCCAGGCGGTGCAGCCCTTCCATGATGCCGTCGTCGCCTCGATCACTTCGACAATGCGGCCGGCCATGGCGGGGGGGCAGGCCGGATCGCGCGCAGCGCGCCCAGCGCCAGCATCAACGCCGTGAGGGCCTGCCCCGACTCGTCGTGCAGCTCCATGGCGATGGCGCGGGGCCTGGCGTTCCTGGCCTTCCAGTAGCCAGCACGAGAACGGCATCTGTTCTCGCCCCAGGCGCAGCTGTGCCTGCTCGGCCAGCCGCCGCCGCGCCTCCACGACGTCCGGTGATGTCCTCGGCACGCGGCAAAGACGCCTCGCACACCCCCGCAGCATCCTTGTCCGGCAAGAAGCCCACCATGAGTGGCGCTCGCCACCGCCAGGCCCCGCGGGCCGGACATCGGTGATGACGGGCTCCGAAAGGCTCGCCGCTGCGCAGCACGCTCTCCATCGCTCCCGCGGCCGCGACCCGGAAGGCAGAACCTCGTGCAGGTGACGGCCGAGCATCCGCGAGGCAGGCCCAGCTCCCGCGGCGGCCTGGTTGCATTGGCGAAAGATCAGCTCCTGATCCAGATACGCTACGGCGGCGGGCACGCTGTCCATGATGCTGTTCAGGAAGCTCCGGGGCCGGCCCCCATCTGGATGTCCAGCTCCTCCACCCGCGATGGCGGCCAGTACCTTTGCGTCACGTCGTTGACCAGGACCAGCAGCTCCGCTACCCGGCCCTCCCGGTTGTGCATGGGCACGGCGTGCAAGTCCCAGTAGCTCTGCGGAGAGGATGATGGTTCGGGCGCAGGTGATAGGAGCGGGGAGGCCTCGCTGCCGCCTTCCGTGCCCTGGCCCATCCCGCCGGCGCTCGCCGCGACCCGGCCCCCCGCGCCGTTTCGCTACCGCCCATCCCCCTGCCCCACGCCCCGTTCCCTGCCCTTTCGTATTCGATCAGGCTGACGGGCTCTCCG
>CAWEHT010000218.1:0-48460 GCA_963808455.1 uncultured Chloroflexia bacterium
ATGTCGTCTACTGGTTCGTTACGTATTGCTGATGCGCAATTACGCTGAGCGCCTGCTGATTCTGCTGAATGTGGGCGACGATCCTGCCGGAGACGCCCTGGCCCGGCTCGCCGGCTACCGCCATCGCTACACCAAGATCGCAACGCTGCAGGGACGGCTCAGATGGAGCTGCCCAGATGCCGGCAGGCGAGGCGGCGGAATTCCTGGCCGGATACGGTATCGCCAAGCCGGGTCTGAACCGGGTGATCCGGATGAGCTACAGCCTGCTCGGCCTGCAGAGCTTCCTCACCGTCGGTGAGGACGAAGTCCGTGCCTGGACAGTGCCCATTGGCGCCACCGCCCTTGAGGCAGCCGGTGTGATCCACAGTGACCTGGCCCGTGGTTTCATCCACGCTGAGGTGATCGGCTACGATGATCTGATGGCAGCCGGCAGCATGGCCACAGCGCGCCAGAAAGGCTTGCTCCGCCTGGAAGGCAAGGAGTACATTGTCCGCGATGGGGACATCCTCAACATCCGGTTCAATGTGTGACCGGCCTGGTGGTATTGCGGTCGGCAGGTGCAGAGTGGGACGGCCTGCAAGTCACGAACTACGTCTCACAGCCAGTTCGCAATGAGGACACCAATGAAGAAGACCATCCCAGAGGGTCGCTGCCGCGTGATCGTGGCCACTGCGCTCATCTTCGCGGCGCTGGCGCTGTCGGGGTGCCTCGCGACCCGCGCGACGGTGGTGCCGACAGACACGCCCGTGCCCTCCGCCACTCCCGCTCCGGCGGTTGCCTTGCCCACGGCGACCACGGCACCGGCCGGGGCGGAGCCCCCATCACGGCCACGACGAGCACGACCACGCCGGGGCTGCCCGTCCCGCAGCCCGGAGCCCTTACCAGCTACACGGCGCAGATCGCCTATAAACAGGAAGTCGTGCAGCCGGCGCCGACGTCGGTGGTAAGCTGGATCAGCATGACGGTACGCTATCAGGGCGGCCCTTCCCCGGCCTACGCCCTCGACGTGACGGATATGCTGAGCGATCCATCGAAGCCCGACAGGACCATGAAGATGATCGATGTCGGCCAGGATACCTATCTCTGGACGGCGGACGAGAGCGGCAAGTGGCTAAAAACCACATCGGCAGGTGGTGGCGCCTCGGCGGCCACGAGCAACTTGCTGGACCCGAACGAGCTGGCCAAGGACGCGCCCTCCGGCACCTTCACCGTCACCAACGTGGTGAGCATGACCGAACAAGTGGGCGGCGAGACCACCACCCACTATCGGGCAACCGGCCAACTCCTGGGCGGCCTGATTGCCAAGGAGAACCCGGGCGACCAGGTGATTTCCGGGCAGGCCGACTTCTGGATCAGCAACAACGGGAACTATATCAAGCAGTACCAGCTGGACGCGCTGGTCCAGGATAACGAGGCCCGCAAGTTGCACGAGGCCGGAAGCCTGTTTGTTTCGGGCGCGGGCTCCGTGGCCCAAATCGCCACGCCGGCCCCGTCAGAAATCGCGGGCGCGAGCCTGTTCGACCAACCTGCCCAGCAGGCACCCGAACAGACGGTCGTGCCGGGCGGCGGACGCACCAGCGAGGCCGGCGGGGCGGCCCTCGAAGGTGCTGCCCACGCCTCCCCAGGCCAGGCTCCTGGCCGCTGCCGACGTCCCGGCCGCCGTCCGCGACGTGCTGCCAACCTATCAGGTGGCAGGCGTGCCGAGCGCCCTCTACACCAGCTCCTCGAAGGCCGCCGACATCGCGGCGTCTTACGAGATAGCGGCCAGGCAGCAGGGCTGGAACGAGGTGATGGGGCAGACCGGCAGCACGCTGGAGCAGCCCACCTTGCTCATGTTCAACAAAGGCAGCCTCGATCTTCTGATCGCCGTCTTGCCAGACACCAGCAAAGGCAGGAACGTGGTGCTGGTGCAGGTGCAAGGCTAACTGCTTCATTCGCCGGGCGAACAGACACCGGGCACCCCGTTGGGGTGCCCGGTGTTACTGCCACTGTTGCAGAAATAGGTACTTACGTACCGTTGGCGCACGCTCGGGGTTCGATTATGATGATCACGCTGTAGACAGGGACGCAGAGACGGCAACCTCCTCGCTCCCCGGTCGGCATCGCGAGGCCCGGCCTCCAATTGGAGGCCGGGAGATTCGCTCCCCCGTTGCGGCGGCATCGATCCTTCAGGCGATCCGAAACGCGCTTCCAGGCGCGGCAGATCCACGCTGGCAAGGCTCAACTTGGCCCGTGAATCGAGCGGCAGGTCGCTCTGAAGGCGCACGCGCGTCTCCAGGGCCAGTTCTGGGATGAGAAAGGTGCCGCTGAGGCCGCGTCGTTCGACCAGCACCGCCTCGCCGCGCCAGCCAGGGTGCGCCAGCAGGTAGACCATCAGCCAGTGCTGGTCGGCAAAGCGCTCGGCCTGACGCAGGGCTCCGCTCACAGCATCGACCTCTCCGATCCGCGCCACGATCTCGCCGGCGTCCAGCACCGGATTGCCGGCGATGAAGGCGCGCAGTTGTTGGTGGGCGACCAGGTCAAGACACCGCCGCATGGGGCTGGTCGCCTGTACGTAGGCAGCCAGGCCGAGGCCGGCGTGCATTCCAGGCACCGGCTGATAGCGCCGAGGGAGCAGCGTACGGCGCAAGGCATACATCTCGGCGAGGGTGCGCGACGACGAGGCCTCGGCCGGCGCTTCCTGGGTCGCGTAGGGCATGGCAATCCCGTGCTGTCGTGCCAGGCGCGCCACCGCCTCGCCGGCGAGCACCATGGCTTCTTCGACGATCCTCCGGCTCCGCAAGGGCAACACCGGCTTGACAATCACCTCAGGCAGCGCGGCAGGCACTCCCATCGGGTCCGGCAGGATGATAGTATCTGCCGCATACCGGCGGGTCGCGTCCTCGCCGGGCTGGCCCAGGCCCACCTGGGGCGTGGGCGGGTCTCCCAAGGCCACCTTGATGTCAACTTCGGGCAGCTCGATGGATATGGCTCCACGCGCCTGGCGCCGCTCCCAGCAGCTCTGCGCCAGGCGATGAGCCGCGTCAGGGTCAGGTCCCCATCCAGCCGCACCTCGGCTTCCTCGTAGGTGAGCCGCGAGGGCGCGAATCCAGCTGGGCACGATCTCCAGGTCCGGCTCCCCGCTCGCGGGGTCGATGTCCAGGCCCAGCGAGAGGGCCGGCGACACGCCGGACGAGCCCAGGGCGAAGATGGCATTGGCGGCCGCCGGCAGCATGTGGACGGTGCCCTCCGGCAGGTACAGGCTGGCGCCGCGTGCCCGCGCTTCCAGGTCGAGCGCGCTGCCGGGCCCAATGACCGCTGCCGGGTCTGCCACGTGCACCCAGAGCCGCTCCCCGTCCAGGCTGAGCGCATCGTCGGGGATGTCGGTCGAGGCATCGTCGATGGCGAGGGCCAGCAGCCCTGTCAGGTCACGCCTTCCATCGGGGGGCAGGTCAGGCACGGAGAGCAACGATGGGGAAGTGCTCAGGCCCAGGCCCGCGCGGGATAAGGATCGACGGCCGGGCTCCAACGGCCCAACTTGAGCAGAAACGCATGGGCGGCTTCAGGGCCGTCCTCTATGTCAAGCGCCTGGAGAACCCGGCTATGGGCGCTACGGCCCAGGGCCAGGGCCTCCACCTCTGCAAGATCGCGCGCGTCTTCCGGGGCCAGCCGGCCGGCGCGGGCGTGCTGCAAGAACTCCTCCCAGGCACGGTGCTCGACGGCCTCCGCCACCGCGGGCCGCCCTGCCGCGCCGCCAGCTCTTCGGAGGTGGCAACCGCCACCTCTCCCGGCGTGCCGCGGAAATAGAGGCCGTCGACGAGGAGTTCCCAGGCAGCCCAGGCCGAGGCCGGCGTGTAAGCCCCGTAGATCAGCTCGGCCAGTTCCGCCAGATTGGTGGTCTCACCCGCCAGGATCTCCCAGGCGGCCTGTACTTCAGCATCCCATCCCCGGCGGTCTTCGTCCCGACCGGGCCCCGATCCCGCAGGGCTGCCCTCACGCACCCCGGCGCGACCGGCTGATGTCGCGGGCGCGCTCCCCTGGAAAGGCCGGCGATCGAGGGGCGCCTCCAGGGCCGCGAGATCGGCCAGGGGGCCCGGGTGGAGCACGATCACATCCTTTAGGCGCACGTGGGCCGCCTCGCCCTGGGGCAGCAACAAGTCCACCTTTTCGCCCACACGCTGGACACACGCCGGACGCCCTTTGTAGAGAACCAGGCTGCCTTCCGCGGGTTCCTGGCTAGCATGGAGCGCCCTGGGCCCTCGCATCGGTGCCCACGAAGGCCCGGCTAGTCATCGTCGCTGCAACGGACCAATTTCATGGGGTCACCCTCCTGGCAACCATTATAGCACATTCGGGCCGGGGCCGGTGATGGCGCGACCGTCACGACTCGTCATCCAAATTGACTGGCGCCGGGGAGAGACCGTATAATGAGGCGTGGTTCATTTATCGAGCAGAGGAGCAATCATATCTAATGGCTAAAAAGAAGTCAGCTGGCCGCCGGCTACCCCAGGGCGCGACGCCGCGCACTTTCGGCAACGGGCGCGCGGCGCAGGCAGGCACGTCACCTGCTCCATCCGTGGAGGAGCCGCAAGCAGGAGCCACACAGGCGGCAGGCGCCCGCCCGTCACCTCGCGATGGCGCAGGATCATCGGTTGCCGCCCGGCCGACCTATCAAGAATACCGCCGTCACGCGGCAGCCGTGCGCTCCGAGTCGCGCCCGCAGCAACCGCTGCGCGAGGAATACCGCTACGTGCCGGGCGACCTGAAGCGCCTCGGGCTCCTCGCATCGGGCATGGTCGTGCTCATGCTTTTGCTGGGCCTGATCATCCACTGACCAAGGGCAGCCAGCCGGCGATGAGCGTCTCCACCGCAACCGAGCAAAAGAGGCAGAGCCAGAAGTTGCGTGTGAAGGAAAAAAGGGCCGTCGTGGCGACAGCCAGCCCGGCGGCGCGCAGCGTGCTCTCCTGCTGGCCCGAGGCCCGGAGGCCAGCCCGAGCGAATGGGTTGAGTGCCCATTCGATGCCGGCCAGGCACAGCCCAAGCCAACTGCCCCAATAGACGGGCTGAGCACCCCCAGCTGCGTAAAGGGCAGCGAGCCGAACTGCCCACGGGCCGCGCAGAAAAGCGCCGGGCAAGGGGCTCGCTGCGGCCAGCCAGCCGATGGCCGCAGCACGATAGAAGACCCAGTGCCACTGCAACAGCGAGGCATCCAGGGGCGCCAACCAGGCCCTCGCCCCTCTTGCCCCTGAGCCAGCATCGCCGGTACCCCGGGCCTCCCCCAGGTCGATGCGCAAGGTTCGCCGGTAGACCAGCCAGCCGAACAGCGTTAGCGCGACGATAGTGAAGGCCCACATGCCTGCTGCGCCGGCCAGGGTCAGCCAATCGGTCTCGGTAAGCCCCAGGTCGTAGAGTGACAGCGTCCCCACCCGCCACGCCAGAAACGGTGGCACGAGAAGGAACAGGGAGGTTGCCAGCCAGGCCAGGGGTAACGCCGCAGGCGCCCAGCCGTGCAGCCTGTCCCGCCAGCGCGGCCGCATGATGCGCCCATGCAGCGAGAGCCAGGCCAGGTTGGTGGCTGCCACGGCCACGACCACGCTGGCAAGCACCCAGATGCCCACACCCGTTACTTTCACTCTGCCTCATCCCTTTGATCGTCGTAGGGAGCCGCACCAGACGCTTCGCGCGCCTCTTCCAATGCCTCTCGCGTTTCCAACACCAACCAGCCCAGGAATACCAGGGCTGCGACGTCCTCGGCCCACCACCAGTGGAGGATGGCGTTGAGCGCCAGGCCCGCCAGGACCGTCGCCGCCATATAGCCGCAGGTGAAGGAACTGGCCGCATCACCGCGCAGGGCTCCGCTCCCGAGGCGCTCGGCAAGCCGCCGCTTGACAAGGCCCAGCCCGGGCATCACGACCACGGCCGCCAAGGCAATACCGATGCCCGGCAAAGAGAATCTCTGGCCTCATCCGTGCGAGCAGCCCATAGGCCGCAGAGCCCAGCACATAGAGGCACAGCAGCACAAGCAAGACGGAGACGAGCCGGGCCGCGCGCTCTTCGGCACGCCCGACACGCTCTATCGTGCCTCCGCTGGCTTCGATGGCAAGCCGCCACAGCAAGATCGCCCCGCTCACCAACTCGATGACGCTGTCCAGCCCGAAAGCGACCAGCAGGAGGCTGCCAGCCAGGGCGCCCGCCCAAATGGACGCCACGGCCTCGACGACCATCCAGGCCAGGCTGAAGTACTCGACGCGCACACCGGCCCGGGCCCAGGCGACTCGCTGGTCCTGGGTCGCGCCGGCATCATGCAAAAGGGACATGCTCCCGTCCTGGGGGGTCGCGCCCTGCCCGGGCAGAGCTCTATCGCACCTTGAGCACGATCTTGCCCGTGTGGGCGCTCGAGGCCAGGCGCTGGTGCGCCTCCTCGGCACGCTCGATGGGATAGACCGAATCGATCACTGGCCGCACTGCGCCGGCCTCGAGGGCCTGGCCGAAACGGTTGACGAAGCGGCGGGTGATGCCGGCTTTCTCGGCCGGCGCCCGCCCTCGCAGCATGGAGCCGATCAGGCGCAAGCGCCGGCCCATGAGCGCGCCGATGTTGAGGCCAGCCTGCGCGCCGCTGGGCGTAGCGATGAAGACCAGCCGTCCTTTCAGCTTGAGGAGGCCGATGTTGCGCTCCAGGTAGGATGCCCCCACCATGTCGAGGATGATGTCCACCCCGGCTCCGGCCGTATGGTCTCGAACCGCCGTCGCGAAATCCGTCTCCCGATAGTTGATTGCCAGCTCGGCGCCGAGGGCACGACAGCGCGCCACCTTTTCCTGTGTGCCGGCAGTCGTCAGAACATGCCCACCGGCCTCGCGCACCAGCTGGATAGCAGAGGTGCCTACGCCGCTCGCGCCGCCGTGCACCAGCACAACCTCGCCCGGCTCGAAGGCCGCCTCCATGAAGATGTTCACGAAGGCCGTCAGGAAGGCCTCGGGCAGCGCGGCCGCCTGCTCGAAGCTCCAATTCTCCGGCACGCGCATCAACATCTCCTGCGGCACAGCCACGTACTCGGCATACCCACCGCCGCCGAGCAGGGCGCACACGCGATCGCCGGGCTGCCACCCCCTCACGTCCGGGCCGGCCCACGCGATGCGGCCGGCCACGTCGAGGCCCAAGATCGCGGAAGCGCCCGCAGGCGGCGGGTAGTTGCCTTCTCGCTGCGACAGGTCGGCGCGGTTCAGCGAGGTTGCGAAGACCTCCACCAACACTTCAGCCGGCCCCGGCACCGGATCCGGCGCATCGCTCCAGGCCAGCGGCCGGCCCGGCTCGTCAGACAGTACGCAGATAGCTTTCACAGTACCTCCTGCCTTCAAGGGTGGCTCAACCTTGCCCAGATCCTACCACGGCGCCCAAAGTGAGTCAACGACAGCAAGTTCGTGCCACCTTTGTGGGCCCCGTCCTTCGCGCCTATCAAACTATCTTAATCCTTGACACCGAAGTGAATCTGTGCTAAATAATCAGCATGGAAACTACAATCCGCGTACTGGGTCAGACCATCAAAGATCTGCGCTCCAGGCGCGGGTTGACCCTCGACGAGGTCGCGGATAGGAGCTGCTGCACGCCGGGCTTTTTGTCCCAGATCGAGCGCAACAAGGCTCTTCCTTCCGTGACCACGCTGTACGCCATCGCCCAGGCGCTCGGCGTGCACGTCACCGATTTCTTCCCCGACGCCGTGAACCCAACCAAGGTGGTGCGCCACGACGCCAGGGCCGGCTTTCATTTTGCGGGCTCGGCGATCAGCTACGCCACAATCTCGACCAAATTCCCGTACGCGGGGTTGGCAGCCTTTCTCATGACCATCAAGCCGGCCGACCAGGCGCTACCGACCGATGAGTTTCGTGCACACCAGGGCGAAGAGTTCTTCTACATCCTGGAGGGCGTCCTCCGCCTGTGGATCGGGGACGGCTTCCACGACCTCTATCCGGGCGACAGCGCTTACTTCAAGTCAACAGTCAAGCACCGGTTCGAGAACCGCAGCAAGCAGGACGTTCTGGTGCTTGGGCTGATCACACCTTCAATCTTTTGATACGTGAAAGCTGGAAAGTTGGACATGGCTGAGAGCACAGGGGAGCGCATCAAGGCCCTACGCATCCAACAAGGTCTGACGCTTGCCGGGTTGGGCCAGAAAAGCGGACTCTCGAGCAGCTATCTCTCACAAATCGAGAGAGACAAGACCACAGCCTCGCTCGCCACGCTGACCGTGATAGCCAGGGCCCTGGGCGTGAGCCTCCGGTACTTCTTCGAGGACGGGGAACAAGCGGCGTTCGTGGTGCGTGCCGAAGACCAACCAGGGGCCGCCAACGGCTCCGCGCCGTCGGATATGTGGCAGCGCCTGGTCCCCAATGCCGGCAGCAGCAAGTTGAGGGTCTGCCGGGTGACCGTCGCGCCGCACTCGTCGTCCGGGCAGCTGCCCGAATTTGCGGGCGAGGAGCTGGTTTTCGTGCTTTCTGGCGAGCTGGTGATCGAAGTGGAATGTGAACGCTTCCAGCTGGCCGCCGGCGACAGCGTCCATTTCGACGCGGCGCAGCCCCATGGCTGGAGGAACGAGGGCAATGAGGCTGCCAGCCTGCTTTGGAGCCGTGTGGTTTCCCCACTGGAGCGCTAGCTCCCGCGAATGGAAAGAGGAGAGGAGGTGTGACAGACCCAAGTGCAGCAGCTGCCCGCAGGCCCGCTTAGCATGAGGGCGGGCGATCGTCGGACGGACAGCACGATGCCGACCGAAGGTACGTTGACTCAAAGGTGTTTTGCCCAGCCGAGTAGACTCGCAAGACGGCCCCACCCACTTTCTGAGGAGTGAAGAGAATGCGATCCAAGTCCTTTCTTGCCCTTGCCCTCTTTGTCGCCTTGAGCATGCTCTTGACCCAATGCACCCCGGCATCGACCCCGGCGCCCGCTGCGCCTACCGCAGCGCCGGCCGAGGCCACCCAGCCGGCGGCTGCTCCCACCGAAGCGGCGGCGCCCACGGCGGCAGCCGCGGCGCCCGCCAGCACGGCTGCGCCAGCCGCTGCGGCCCCCGGCCAAAAGGTGCTCAGGGTCACTTTTTCCTGGCCCGACGCTATCGACCCGGCGATCGGCGACGACTACGCCGCCTCGTCTTCGCTCATCAACCTGTACGACTCGCTCGTTTTCCCCAACGCCGCAGGCAGTGTTGATCCCTGGCTCGCCGACAAGTGGGATATCTCCCAGGACGGCCTGACCTACACCTTCCACCTGCATCCGGGCGTGCTGTTCCACGACGGCAACCCACTCAAAGGCAGCGACGTCGTTTTCAGCTATAACCGCCTCAAGACCATCGGCCAGGGGTTCGCCTACCTGGTGACACCTGGCGTGACGAACGTGGCTGCGCCCGACGACAGCACCGTCGTCTTCACTTTGGCCAAGCCCAGCGCCCTGTTCCTACCCAGCCTCGTGCGCCTGTACGTGGCCGAGGAATCTTTGGTCAAGCAGAATACCAACAACCAGGGCGCGTACGGCGCCAACGGTGACTACGGCACCGCCTGGCTGCAGACCCATGACGCCGGCTCCGGCCCTTACATGGTCCAGGAGTTCCCGCTCGAACAATACCTGCTGATGCAGAAGAACACCAAATGGTGGGTCAAGTTTGCCGCCAACGCGCCGGACCAGGTTCGCTTCATCGGGACAACCGAAGGCGTGACCGTGCGCACGCTCATGCAAGGCAACCAGCTCGAGATCAGCGACCAGTGGCAGTCGTTCGAGGCTTACCAGGCCCTCGCGAAAATCGACGGCGTCAAGATCGCGCCCCTGCCCTCCATGACTTCCTTTTATTACATGCTCAACACCAAGAAACCGCCCACGGATGACGTCCATTGCCGCAAGGCCATGGAATGGGCCTTCGACTACCAATCGGCGCTCAGCCTGGAGTGGCCCGGCACGAAGCAGATGGTCGGCCCCGTGCCCGCCCTGGTGGCCGGCCACGATGCGAACGTGCTCGTTTACAGCCACGACCTGGACAAGGCCAAGGCCGAGCTGGCCCAGTGCAAGTATGCCAGCCAGCTCGATCAGAACCCTGTCACCCTCGACTGGACAGCGGAAGTGCCGGATGAGGAGAAGTACGCGTTGCTGTTCCAGTCGAACATGGCCGACATCGGCATGAAGGTCAACATCGTCAAGGTGCCGTGGCTCAGCGTCGTGCAAAACGAAAGCAAGCTGGAGAGCAGCCCGTCGATCACGACGATCTATGTGGCTTCCGACCTGCCCGAGGCCGGGCTGATGCTGCGGGAGAAGTACAGCTCCACTACGAACGGCACGTGGTATCAGAACGAGTGGCTGCAAGACAAGCAGCTCGATTCTGAAATCAACGACGCGCTTGGCACGCTCGACCAGACCCAGCGCTTTGCCAAGTACGACAAGATCCAGGAAGAACTGGTTGACATGGCACCCTCGCTCTGGCTCTACGACCAGATCGAGAAACACGCCTATCGCACCTGCGTCGACTGGCCTGCGACGCGCAATGAGACCAGCCTGGTGCAGGGCTACGCCTTCTTCGCCGCCACTATCGGAGTGAACTGCCAGTAACTCCGAGGCTTGCCCCCGCTCCGCCGGGGCGGGGGCAAAGAGGGAATCCAAACATGTCATTGTTGAAGTTCATCCTTCGCCGTCTCATTTATTCTCTCCTGGTGCTGCTCGGACTTTCCATGGTCATTTTCGTCATTGCCCGGATCATGCCCGGCGACCCGGCGCGCATGGCGGTCGGGGAGATGGCGCCGCAGTGGGTGGTCGACAGGCTGCGAGAACAAATGCATCTCAACCAGTCGCTGCCCGTCCAGTACTATTACTGGCTGCTCGATGCCGTGCGGGGCGATTTCGGCCTATCGCTCGTCACGCAGCGCCCGGTCACCAGCGACATCAGGGAATTCTTCCCGGCATCGTTGGAACTCGTGCTCTGCTCCGGCCTGTTGTCCTCGATTGGAGGCATCGGGCTGGGCGTTGTCTCCGCCCGCCACAAGGACACCTGGATCGACAACGCCGTGCGCGTCTTCTCCTACGCCGGCGTCGTGACACCGTCCTTCGTGTTCGCCATCCTCTTCATTTTGCTGTTCGGGTGGATCCTGCATTGGTTCCCCGTGATCGGACGCCTGAGCGATCAGATGAAGGCTCCGCCCACTATCACCGGGCTGGTCACAATCGACTCGCTCCTGGCGGGGCGCCTCGACGCCTTTGTCGATGCCGTGCGGCACCTGATCTTGCCGGCCCTCGCGCTGGCCATGGGCCCCATCGCGCAGGAATCGCGCATCACGAGGTCCACCATGTCGGATAACTTGAGCAAGGACTATATCGCATCGGCCCGTGCGTTGGGTGTTCCCGAGCGGATCGTCATGGGGCGCTTCCTGCTCAAGCCTTCCCTGATCCCGACCGTCTCGATCTTGGGCCTGGACATCGCCTCGACCTTCAGTATCGCCTTCCTGGTCGAGCTGATCTTCAATTGGCCCGGGCTGGCGCGCTACGGCCTGACCTCCATGCTTCACAAGGACCTGAACGCCATTTCGGCGGTCATCCTCGTGCTTGGCGTCATCTTCGTCGTCGTCAACATCGTGGTCGATATCATCGTCGCCCAGCTCGATCCTCGCATCCAGCTGAACGCGACAAGGAGCGCATAGAGGTCATGGCTGAATCAGCAAATGTCAGCGGGCAACTGGCTACAGCCCTCACCGCCCAGCGGATCAGCCAGCTCGAACGCGCCTCTCGCCGGGAGAATCTGGGTCGGTCGTGGTACAAGTTCTCGCGCAATCCTCTCTCGGTCGTGGGCCTGGCCACCGTCGTGTTGGTGATCCTTCTGGCCATCTTTGCGCCGTACGTGACGCCTTTTCCCCGCCACGCGGGGGCGTTCGTCGACTTCGCCCACGCCAAGGTCCCGCCGGGCGGCAAATACTTGCTCGGCACCGACCAAATCGGCCGCGACATCCTGACCCGTATCATCTTCGGCCTGCGCTCCTCCCTGCTGATGGGCATCCTCGTGCTGGTCCTCGTAGTGCCGCCCGGCGTCCTGTTGGGATTGCTGGCAGGCTACTTTCAGGGCCGGTGGATCGACACGGTCATCATGCGCATCACCGACATCTTCCTGGCTGTGCCGCCCCTGATCCTGGCCCTCGCGGTGGCCTCGGTGCTCTCGCCGAACCTGTGGAACGGCATGCTGGCGGTATCGCTGATGTGGTGGCCCTGGTATACCCGCCTGGTTTACGGCCTGGCGAGCCAGCTGCGCAACGAGTATTTCGTGGCAGCGGCCGAGGTCAACGGCGCCAGCCTGTGGCACATCCTGTTCCGCGAGATCTTGCCCAATACCGTCTCGCCCGTCCTGACGAAGATGAGCCTCGACGTGGCCTGGGTCATCATCATCGGCTCCATGCTCAGTTTCGTCGGGCTGGGCGTGCAGCCCCCCGAGCCCAGCCTGGGCACCATGGTGGCCGACGGCGCCACCTACCTTCCGGACCAATGGTGGATCGCGGTCTTCCCGGCGCTGGCCATCGTGGTCGTCGTGCTGGGCTTCAACCTGCTCGGCGACGGCGTGCGTGATATGTTCGCGGCAGAGGGGGTTTGAGATGGCGGAGCCTGTGCTGCTCGAGATCAAGAACCTCCAGGTGCACTTCGAGGTCTATGGCGGCCGCCTCAAGGTCCTCGACGGCATCAACATCACCGTAGCCGCCGGCGAGAAGGTCGGCCTGGTCGGCGAGACGGGCTGCGGCAAGACCACCACGATGAAGGCCGTGCTGCGCGTCCTGCCGATGCCGCCCGCCAAGATCCTGCCGGGCTCCGAGATCTGCTTCAAGGGCCGGGACATCCTGAAAATGGGCCAGCACGACCTGCAAGCGGTGCGCGGGCGGGGCATCTCGATGATCTTCCAGGACCCCACGGCCGGCGCTCAACCCGGTCTTCACGATCGGCCAGCAATTGGAAGCGGTCATCGCCCAGGCGGGCACCAACGGGGCCGCGCTCACGCAGCGCGAGGTCCATCGACACGCCGTGGCCGCGCTCCAGGAAGTGGCCCTGGCCGACCCGGACAGATTGCTGCGCAGCTACCCGGCGCAGCTGAGCGGCGGCATGCGGCAGCGTGTTTGCATCGGCATGGCGCTGGCCACCGGACCGGCACTGCTGATCGCCGACGAGCCGGGCACCTCGCTCGACGTCACCATCCAGGACCAGATCCTGCGGCTGTTGCGCGCCCTGGTCGTGAACAAGAACACGTCGGTGATCCTGATCACGCATACGCTTGGCATCGTCCGAGAGCTGACGGACCGCGTCTACGTGATGTACGCCGGCAACGTGGTAGAGGCGGCGAGCACGGCCGCCCTCTTCGACAAGCCTCTGCACCCGTACGCCCAGGGGCTGATGCAGACAGTACCTCGGCTGACGGGCGGGGGCATCGCCAGCGGCATCCCGGGCCGCATCCCCGATTATCTCAACCCACCCTCAGGGTGTCGTTTTCACCCGCGTTGCCAGCACGCCATGGAGGTCTGCCGCACGCGCAAGCCGCCGGCGTTCCGTGTCGCTGACGGCCACGAGGTGGCGTGCTTCCTCTATCAGAGCTAAAATGACAGACGAAATCCTCACAGCTACCGATCTCAAGAAATACTTCGTCGTCGGCCACACGGGGTGGCCGGAGCGGGTCCCGGTGACCGTCAAGGCCGTTGACGGGGTGTCTTTCGCCGTGCATGAGGGCGAAACCCTGGGGCTGGTCGGCGAGTCGGGCTCTGGCAAGAGCACCGTGGCCTATACGGCCGTCGGCATGTACCGGCCCACCGCAGGCAGCCTGGAGTTCCGCGGCCAGGATCTCTTTGACAGCGGCGGGGCGCGGCCCCAGCACCTGCGCAAGGCCATCCAGATCGTCTTCCAGGACCCCGGCTCCTCTTTGAACCCCAGGGCCACCATCAAGAGCATCCTGGAGATGCCCCTGCGGGTCCACCAACACGGCCAGAACCGCATCGAGCAGGTCGTGCGCCTCCTGGAGATCGTTGACATGCCGCCCGAGTACATGTACAAATACCCGCACATGTTGAGCGGCGGCGAGAAACAGATCGTGGGCGTCGCGCGCGCCCTCGCCAGCGACCCGCAGCTGGTCATCCTCGACGAGCCGACTTCGGCATTGGACGTGTCGGTGCAGGCCAAGATGATCAACCTTCTGCTGCGCCTGCAGAAGGAGTTCAATCTTTCGTACCTCTTCATAACGCACGACCTGAGCCTCATGCGCAACGTCGCCACGCGGTGTGGCGATCATGTACCTGGGCAGGACCTGCGAGGTGGCGGAGACGTCGGACTTCTTCCAGAGGCCGCTGCACCCCTACACGCAGATGCTGCTCTCATCGATCCCGGTGATCTCGGCGGCCGAGGAGGAGCTCAAGCCGCGGAAGGTGATCTCGACCGGCGAGATTCCGAGCCCGGTCAACCTGCCCACAGGCTGCAGTTTCCACACGCGCTGCCCGTTCGTCATGGACGTCTGCGTGCGCGTCGACCCACAGATGGTCGAGAGTGCGCCGGGGCACCAGGTCCGTTGTCATCTTTTCACGCAACCGGCCCCGCTGGCCCAGTAGCCTGGCCCCGACGTCGGGCCAACCGGCTGAAAGGGCAAAGGGCGGTAGGAGGAGTGCTTCACATGCTACGAGTGGCAACCGATATCGGAGGCACGTTCACGGACCTCGTGTTCGTGACGAAAGAGGGTGAGGTTGGCACGGCCAAGAGCCACACGACCCCCGCGCAGTACGAGAAGGGCGTGATGGACGTGATCGCCAGGAGCCAGATCCGGCCGGATGAGTTCGTGTCCTTCGTGCACGGGACCACGATCGTCATCAATGCGATCACCGAAAGGAAAGGGGCCAGGGCGGCGCTGCTCACCACGGAGGGGTTCCGCGACGTGCTCGAGATCGGGCGCGGCAACCGGCCCGACTTCTTCAACCTCGAGTATCGCAAGCCGACGCCGTTCGTGCCGCGCTACCTGCGGCGGGAGATACCTGAGCGCATCTCCTACGTCGGGGCGGAGGTCAAACCGCTCGACCTTTCCGGCCTTCCGGCCATCCTCGACGATTTTCGGCGGGAAGGGGTCGAGGCCATCGCCATCTGCCTCATAAACTCCTACGCCAACCCGGCCCACGAACAGGCGACGCTGGCTCGTATCAAGCAGCTTTGGCCCGAGGTTTCGGTGGTTGCCTCGCACCAGATCACGCGCGAGTGGCGTGAATACGAGCGCACCAACACTGCCGTGTTGTCGGCTTACGTCCAGCCCATCGCCCACCGCTACCTCGACCGGTTGACCGGGTGCCTGTCAGACGCAGGCATGCGCTGCACCCCCTACATCATGCAGTCGAATTGCGGCGTCGACACGGTCAAGAACGCCCGCCAGATCCCGATCACCATGATCGAATCGGGCCCGGCCAGCGGCGTGTGGGGCGCGGCGGCGCTGGGCCGGCTGATCGGTGAGCTCAACGCCATCGCCATCGACATCGGCGGCACGACCGCCAAATGCGGGCTCATCACAGGGGGCGAGGTCAAGCTCAACACCAACTACCTGGTCGAGCGCTCCGAGCGGTCCGCAGGCTATCCCGTGATGGTGCCCGTGGTCGACCTGGTAGAGATCGGCAATGGCGGCGGCTCGATCGCCTGGGTTGACGAATACCGCCGGCTGCACGTCGGCCCCCAGAGCGCGGGCGCCGTGCCTGGCCCGGTATCCTACGGTATCGGAGGCACCGAGGCGACAACGACCGACGCCAACCTGGCCCTGGGCTGCATCAACCCGGATTACTTCTGCGGCGGCACCCTGGTCGCCGACATGCCCGCCGTTGACCGGGCGCTGGACAAGCTGGCGCAGACGCTGGGCACGGCGCGCACGGAGGCCGCGCGGTATCGTGCGGATCGCCAACAACAACATGGTCAATGCCATCAAGCTCATCTCGGTCAATCGTGGCCACGACCCGCGCGATTTCACCCTCATCGCCTTTGGCGGGGGCGGCGGTATGCATGCCTGCGCCCTGGCCAGGGAGCTGGGCATCAAGAAGGTGGTCGTGCCCAGCCTTTCAGGTGTCTTCTCGGCGTGGGGCATGTTGCTCACGATCTCCGGCGCGATCATCTGCAGACTCAGATCGTGGACCTGACCGGCGAGGAATGCGCCTCTACAATCAACAGCGCGCTGCAGGCCCTCGAGAAGCAGGCCATCGATGAGTTCGCAGTCGAACAGATCGACGCGTCGCGCGTGCATTTCATGCGCTACGGCCGCTGCCGCTACCAGAACCAGGAGCACTCGGTGGAGATCCGTCTCCCCGACGGCCCCATCACAGTCAACCAGCTCACGGCGATCCGCGAGCGTTTCGACTCGGACTACGAGCGTGAGTACACTTACCGTCTGCCTGCCCCGGTGGAACTGGTCTGCTATCACCTCGTCGCTGTGGCCGACGTTGACAAGCTCAAGCCGCAGACGCGCCCCACGACCGGCCGCCGGCTCGCCGATGCCGTTAAGGCAACCCGCGAGGTGGATTACGTCGAGGCAGGCGTGCAACAAGCCACCATCTACAACGGGGAGGCTCTGGAACCGGGCATGAGCTTCGTGGGCCCTGCCATCGTCGAGGAGTCGGGCACCACCGTCGTGATCCCGCCTGGCCTGCCATGCCATATCGATGATTATGGCAATTACGTCATCCAGACGGCGCAGTAAGGAGACCTCCTGTGACACCAACGTACGATCCGATCACCATAGAAATCATCCAGAACTCGCTGCAGGCCGCCGCTGACGAGATGTTCGCCGCCTTGCGGCACACGGCCATGAGCGCCATCATCTACGAAGTGCTCGATATGGGCACCGGCATCACCGATCGTCACGGCGAGATGGCAGGGTCGGGGGCCGGCATCCCGGCCTTCGTCGGCGTGCTGGACAAGACGGTCAAGAACATCCTCGCCAAGTTCAACAAGCCGGGTGATATCGAGCCGGGTGACATCTTCGCGACCAATGATCCCTACCACGGCGGCGTGACCCACCTGAACGACGTCGTGCTCGTGATGCCCGTGTTCGCCGGGGGCGATATCGTGGCGTGGACGGCCAACATCGCCCATTGGAACGACGTGGGTGGCATGGTGCCGGGCAGCATGTCGACCGACGCACACGAGATCTTCCAGGAAGGCATGATCCTGAGCGGGATCAAGGTCTTCGCCCGCGGGCAGCCGATCCGCTCGGTATTCGACATCCTGACGGCAAACTGCCGCATGCCCGACTTCCTGACCGGCGACCTGTGGGCCGGGGTGGCTTCGGTCCGTGTGGGCGAGCGGCGCATCCTGGAGATCGTGAACAAGTACGGGGAGGACACCTTCCTGCACACGCTCGATGAATATATGGACTACGGCGAGCGCGTCAGCCTGGCGGCCCTGAAGGGCCTCGCCAAGGGCACCTATTCGCTCGTCGAGGAGCAGGACACCGGCGAGCCGTGGCGGGTGACGGTCGAGATCCGGGAAGGCGAATTCATCGTTGACCTTCGCGACAACCCCGCCCAATCCAAGGGCCCGTTCAACATGAGCCGGGACGAGTCGGTGACAGCCTGCCAGATCGCCTTCAAGGGCGTCACGTCCCCCGATCGCGTCGCCAACGGTGGCACATTCCGCCCTTTGACCGTTCTGACACGCCCAGGCAGCATCTTCGATCCGATCTTCCCCGCCGCCCAGGGCATCTACTACGAGATGACGATCCGGCTCGAGGACCTTGTCGTGCGCTGTCTCGCGCCTGAGATGGCCGACAGGCTGCCGGCGGGACACTTCGCCTCAGTCTGCGGCACCCTGTTCGGAGGCATCCACCCGAATACGGGCCGGACCTACGCCGTGATCGAGCCGGAGCTCGGCGGCTGGGGTGGCTCACCTACGTCCGACGGCAATCCGGGGCAGTTCTCCGCCTTGCACGGCGAGACCTACAATTGCCCGGCGGAAGTGGCCGAAGCGCGCTACGGGGTGGCCGTGGATTACCTCAGCTTCCACGACGAGCATGGCGGCGCCGGCCTGCACCGCGGCGGCAAAGGCGTGCGCATCGACTACCGCATGAAATCCGATAACGCCTGGCTCACCGTCGCCTACACCCGGTCACGGGTGCTTCCCTGGCCGCTCAGGGGCGGCCACGAAGGATCGCCCAACCACGTGGTCGTGGTGCGGGCCGACGGCCACAGCGAGGACTATTCCGTGGTCAGCGGGCTCACGGTCAACTGCGATGAGGTCATCCGGATCATCACCGGGACCGGGGCCGGCTGGGGCGACCCCATGCAGCGCGACCTGGAGCTGGTCAAAGAGGACCTCAAGAACGGCTACATCACGCGGGAGGAGGCCGACCGCGAATACGGGCTGAGCGAGAGGCAGGCAAGGGCGTAGCTGGAACCGGGCAACGCAGAGGGAGACGTGCCATGGCAGACACACGTGTCCAAGTCGAAGTGGAGGACTGGGTTCGGCGAGAGTGGATGTCCAAGGCCCTCGGTCAAACATTCCACCGCGAGCGGCTTCGGCTATCATGCGGCGGTGCCTTCGACTTCGACGCCGTTAGTACGGACGGCACCGTCGTGGCAACCATCTCGACCAGCGGTGCCACTACAGCAAGCGGGAGGCAGGCCGTAGGCAAGATGCTCAAATCCGGTCCGACATGTACTTCCTTCTGCTCACCCAATGCCAGCGACGCATCGTGGTGTTGACGGAGAAGGACATGCTCGACCTTTGTACGAAAGAGAAGGCGAGCGGATGTGTGCCTGCCAGCATCGAATTCGCGTTGGCCCACATACCAGAAGGATTTGCCGACCGTCTTCGGAACCGCGCGTAGCGTGGCTTCAAAGGAAGTGCTGCCGTGGGCTTGAGCCTTGCTGGCCGGGGTCTGGTACAATAGCCCCCGTGGGAGGGTTACAATGAGCACGCCCGAAAGGCCGTATACCACCGACCAAATTCTCGCCTCTCTGGGCTACAGCGACCCGATGGAAGCCGCTCGTCAGCAGGCCCGCATGCTGCTGCTTGGGCGGCTGGCCCGCTACGAGGCAATGATCGGGCAATTGCAGGCAGACTGCGGTCGTTCCATCGAGGAGCTAAAGCGCCGCTACAATGCCGAAGGGAGCGAGGATTTCGCGTCAGACGACTGCTATGTCCGGTTGCAGTGGTGCCGCGATGCCATTGACGTCATTAACGCACAGCTTGACTCGCTGGCCCGGCACTGAGCCATGCTGTCGGTTCTCGACGCTCATGGATCGCTATTCAAATCCTGGAGGGTAACCTTTTACGAGCAGGAAGGCGATGCATACGCGCTGCATATCTCAGGTCTCTTGCAGGATGAAAGTCGCCTGGAGGTCCGGGACTACGTCTTCCCAGGGGGAAGCCGTAGGTACGCGTATCAGTGGATGAATGCCGATGGCGCTTTCCGCCGCCGCTGGGACAACGCGCCCCACTGGCCAACGGTTGCCACCGCTCCGCATCACGTCCACATCCCAGATCAAGCGATGCCTGAGGCCTCGACCGTGACAAATATCGAGGACCTGCTGGCCTGGCTGCAAGAGTGGTTCAGTGAAAGGGGAAACGTCAGGCCTTGAGCAGTGACCCGAGCCATTCCTCCACGCTTTGTGCAGGGTTGGGCGCCCCAGGACTTTTCACGTGAGCAACGGGTGCATTTCTGGCGCCGCTTGCGCCGCGCCCGCTGGCCCCGGAACAGGGACACACCTGTGAGCGACCTGAGCGCGAAAGGGACGATCTTCAACATCCAGCGCTTCTCGCTCCATGACGGGCCGGGCATCCGGACCACCATCTTCATGAAGGGCTGCCCACTGCGCTGCTGGTGGTGTCATAACCCCGAGAGCCAGGCGGCGGCACCGGAGTTGATGTTCCGCGCCGCCCGATGCATCCGCTGCGGCGCCTGCCTGGCGGCGTGCGATCAGGGCGCATCGGGCGCAGTCGACGGGCAACTGGCCGTCGACCGCGGCCTTTGCACGGCGTGCGGCGCCTGCGTGGCCGTGTGCTACGCCGAGGCCCGGGAGGTCATGGGCCGGGAAGTGACCGTGGTCAAGCTGCTCGACGACATCCTCCGCGACGCCCCGTTCTTCGAGGAGTCGGGCGGCGGGGTGACGTTCTCCGGCGGCGAGCCGCTCTACCAGCCGCTCTTCCTGCTGGCCATCCTGCAGGCCTGCAAAGCGCGCGAGATCGCCACGGCGCTGGATACCTGCGGGCTGGCCCGCTGGGAGACGTTCGACAGGGTCCGCCCTTATGTTCAACCTCTTCCTCTACGACCTGAAGCTGTTGGACGACGAGCGCCATCGCCGCTTCACCGGGGCTTCCAACGCGCTGATCCTGAGCAACCTGCACGAGCTGTCGGCTCGCGGGCACAGGGTCCACGTCAGGGTACCCATCATTCCCGGGATCAACGACGACGGCGAGAACATCCGGCAGCTTGGGGAGTTCCTCTCGGCGCTGCCGGCGCTCGAGCAGGTCACGCTTCTGGCTTACCACCGGACGGGCATTGAGAAGTATAATTCGCTTGGCTTGGCGTACAGGCTGCCCGATACGCGGCCGCCCGGCGAGGAGCGGATGGCCGAGATCGCCGGGGTGCTGGCCGGATACGGCCTGCGCGTGGAACCTGGCTGACAGGTGTCGGCCGTGGGTCGATGGAGCCGGGCTGACGGGTGCCGGCGTTGCGTCGATGGAACCTGGTCGATGGTCAGGAGGCTGAGAAATGGCAATCAGCGAGAGGGTGGCGCGGCTGCGCCGGCTGAGCCTGGACGCGGTGCCGAGCATTGCGACCGAGCGCGCCGAGTTGATCACCGAATTCTACGGTCAGCAGGGCCCCTGCCTCTACTCGATCCCGGTGCAGCGGGCGCTCTCCTTCAAGTACTTGATGGAGCACAAGACCATCTACCTGGGTGATGGCGAGCTCATCGTCGGCGAGAAGGGGCCGGCTCCCAAGGCGACGCCCACCTTCCCCGAGCTGTGCTGCCACAGCCTGAGCGACCTGGACATCCTGAACTCGCGCGAGAAGATCCCGTTCGCCGTCAGCGTCGAGGCCCGGCGAACGTACGAAGAGCGCATCGTCCCCTTTTGGGCCGGCCATTCCATGCGCGACCTGCTCTTCGCCGAGATGACCGGCGAATGGCGGGCCGCCTACGACGCCGGCATTTTCACCGAGTTCATGGAGCAGCGCGCTCCCGGCCACACCGTCCTGGACGACAAGATTCTATCATCGCGGCATGCTCGCGTTCAGAGAGGATATCGATCGCAGCCTGAGCTCGTTGAGCTACCTGGACGACCCGCTGGCCTACGCCAAGCAGGAAGAGCTGAAGGCGATGGCCATCTGTGTGGATGGGCTGATCCGCTTCGCCGAGCGCCACGCCGAGCGGGCGCTCGAGCTGGCGGCGGCCGAGCGCGACCAAGGGCGCGCCGCCGAGCTCCGGCGGATCGCCGAGGTCTGCCGGCGCGTGCCTGCCCACGCCCCGCGTGATTTCTGGGAGGCGCTGCAGTACTATTGGTTCGTGCACCTGGGGGTCACCACGGAACTCAACACCTGGGATGCCTACTGCCCCGGGCGCATCGATCAGCACCTGCACCCGTTCTACGAGCAGGGCCTGGCGGCCGGCACTCTGACACGGGAGAGCGCCGAAGAGTTGCTGCAGTGCTTCTGGATCAAGTTCAACAACCAGCCGGCGCCGCCTAAGGTTGGCGTCACCGCCGAGGAAAGCGGCACTTACACCGACTTCGCCCAGATCAACGTCGGCGGTGTGCGGCCCGATGGCTCCGACGGCGTCAACGAGGTGACCTACCTGGTCCTGGACGTGGTCGAGGAGATGCGGCTGCTGCAGCCGACGCGCGTCGATCCAGGTGAGCAAGAAAAACCCCAACCGCTTCATCAAGCGCGCCGCCCGTATCATCCGCACGGGCTTCGGCCAGCCTTCGGCATTCAATGCCGACGTGATCGTGCAGGAGCTGATGCGCCAGGGGAAATCCGTGGTCGATGCCCGCTGCGGCGGCTCGAGCGGCTGCGTGGAGGTGGGCGCGTTCGGCAAGGAGAACTACAACCTCACCGGCTATTTCAACCTGCCGAAAGTGCTGGAGATCACGCTCAACAACGGGCGCGACCCGCGCACCGGGCGCCAGATCGGCCCCGCGACCGGCGATCCGCGGGGCTTCGCCTCATTCGATGAGCTCTTCGAGGCGTTCAGGCAGCAGCTGGCCCACTTCCTGAACATCAAGATCCGGGGCAACAACGTCGTAGAGCGCCTCTACGCGACCTATCTGCCGGCCCCCTTCCTCTCGCTGCTTACTTCGGACTGCATCACCAACGGCAAGGACTATCACGACGGGGGCGCCCGCTACAACACATCCTACATTCAGGGCGTCGGGATCGGCTCGATCACCGATGCCGCTGCGGCCATCAAATATCACGTCTTCGACCACCAGAACATCGCCATGGCCGACCTGCTGCAGGCGTTGCAGGGCGACTTCGCCGGTCGCGAGCCACTGCGCCAGATGCTGCTCAACAAGACGCCCAGGTATGGCAACGACGACGACTACGCCGACGACGTCATGGTGGCCTTCTTCAATGCCTTCTTCGACGCGGTCGACGGGCGCCCGAACACCAAGGGCGGCCGCTACCACATCAACATGCTGCCCACAACCTGCCACGTTTACTTCGGCTCGGTGACCGGCGCCACCGCCGACGGGCGGCACGCCGGCCTGCCGCTTTCGGAGGGCATCTCGCCAGTGCAGGGAGCCGACCGCCGCGGCCCGACCGCCGTCATCCGCTCGGTCGCCAAGATGGACCACATCCGCACCGGCGGCACGCTGCTCAACCAGAAGTTCACGCCGCAGGTGCTGGCCAAAGATGAGGACCTGGACAAGCTCGTGCAGTTGATCCGCACGCACTTCCAGCTCGACGCGCACCACATCCAGTTCAACGTGGTCGATGCCGCCACGCTGCGCGCCGCCCAGCAGACGCCGGAGCAGTATCGCGACCTGATCGTGCGCGTGGCAGGGTACAGCGACTACTTCTGCGACCTGAGCCGCGCCCTGCAAGACGAGATCATCGCCCGGACAGAACACGAATCGTTCTGAGAGAGCATGAGCGAGAAGCTGCCGCGCATCACGGCAATTCAGCTTGTCCGTACGCTACACAAAGACGGCTGGCAAGATGACCATCAGAGGGGCTCGCATCTGTACTTGCTGCATCCGGCGAAGCTCGGCCGCGTCACTGTTCCGATGCACGCCGGGAAGATCATAAAACCGGGACTGCTCGTCCGGATCCTGAAAGACGCCGGCCTGACGGTCGACGAGCTTAGGAGGCTGCTTTGAGACAGTATACCATCCTGCTGACGCCCGACATCGAGGAGGGTGGCTACGTCGTAGACACACCGGCTTTGCCGGGATGCCATACACAAGGCGATACCCTAGAAGAAGCCATCGCCAATGCGCGGGAGGCTATCGCGGGCTGGATCGAGGCCGCTCGAAAGCACGGCGAGGAAATTCCCGAAGAAGTCGACCACCCACAGGCAATTATCGTCGCCGTCGCGGCTTAGATGGTGCGCCTTGAGGAGCTATGACGATCATCATGTCACATATCCAAACTCATTTCGACGACCTCCGCGCTCAGATGGTCGCTGCCCACATCGACCTGGTGGCCGTGGGCCCGACGACCAACATGCGCTACCTGCTGGGTTTCTCGCCCCATCCCGACGAGCGGCTGTGTTTGCTGCTGGTGACGGCCGCCGGCGCCGGCGTCGTCGTGCCGGCGCTCAATGCCGACCAGCTGGCAGAGCACACGGACCTGCCCCTTTTCCGCTGGTCCGACGAGGACGGGCCTGACGCAGCGCTGCGGGGCACGCTGCAGGCCGCCCGCCATCGCGGGCGGCTGGCGGTGGACGGGACGACCCGCGCCGACTTCATTCTGCCCCTGCTCGAGCAGCTGGAGCCCGAAGGCGTGATCTCCGCGGGCGACCTCTTCACGCCGCTGCGCCAGCGCAAGTCGGCCGAAGAGATCGAGCTCCTCGCCGCAGCGGCCGCCCAGGCCGACCGGGCGATGGCCGCCGGCGCAGCCGCCTGCCGGCCGGGCGCCAGCGAGGCTGACGTGGCCTGGGCCATCGAGGCCGCTTTCCGCCAGGACGGCGCCGAGACGGTGGATTTTGCGATCGTGGCGTCGGGGCCCAACGGCGCCTTCCCCCATCATCACGCCGGCCCGCGCTGCCTTCAGGCTGGCGACGCCATCGTGCTCGACATCGGCGCCACGCGCCTTGGCTACAAATCCGACATTACGCGCATGGTCTGCCTGGGACAGCCCGGCGAGGATGTGCGGCGGGCCTACGCCGCTGTGCTGGCGGCCAACGAGCGGGGCCGCGCCGCGGTGCGCCCCGGCGCCACGACAGGGGACGTGGACCGCGCCGCGCGCGGCCGTGCTGACCGAGGCCGGCTACGGAGATTACTTCACACACCGCACCGGCCATGGCCTGGGGCTGGACAGCCATGAGCCGCCCTGGATTGCCCATGGCAGCCAGACGGTCCTCGAGGAAGGTATGGTGTTCAGCATCGAGCCCGGCGCCTATCTGCCCGGCCGGTTCGGCATCCGCATCGAGGATATCGTGGCCGTCACGGCATCAGGCGCCCGCCTGCTCACCGGCTTCGATCATGGGCTGATCATAAAGTAGGGAAAGAGGAGCGACCGTTTTCTTCCGGGCTCTTTGGGTGGCTTCGCCACCCAAGAGCCCGGTTAGCTATGCGAGACCCCGCCCGCTACGTTACGTGCAGCTCGCAGACCTTCCTGAAATGGTGGCCGTAAATGGCCAGCGTGACGGCCAGCGGGAACGCCTTCGGCTTTCGGAATAGGGCCCAGCCCATCAGATTCCAGTACTGCCGGCGCTCCATGCCCTTCATCCCAAGCTGGTAAACCGAACGGAAGAAAGCCAAGATGTACTCGGCCTCGAAGCGTGGTTGGGCGCGCGGGACCCGGTAATCGCGCAAGAACGTCCGGACGCGGGCGTAATACGGCACCGGGGAGTAAAGTTGATCCAGCAGCCAGCGGTAGCCGTTGCGCAGCGCCTCCAGCCCCATGACCGGCGCGATGTTCGTCGTGCCGTCCACGTTGTCGCCAGAAGGCGCTTCCGTCAGCCGCCCTTCCGCCTGCATACGCTCGTAGAGGCGGGTCCCGTAGGGCGCCTGGAGCAGCCCCACCATGGCCGTGACGATGCCGCTCATCTGGATGAAGGAAACCTGCTGCTGAAAGACGGAGGCCGTGTCGTTATCGAAGCCGACGATGAAGCCGCCCTGCACCTGCAGGCCGGCCTGCTGGATGCGCTTCACGCTCGCCACCAGATCGCGGTTCTTGTTCTGCAGCTTGCTGCACTCGCTCAGGCTCGCTTCGTTGGGCGTTTCGATCCCGACGAAGACGCACGTAAAGCCGGCCTCGGCCATCAGGCGCAATAGTTCCGGGTCATCCGCCAGGTTGATCGACACCTCCGTATTGAAGGGCAGGCCGGACTTGCCGCGCCGCCACTGGATCAGCGCCGGCAGCACTTCCGTCTTTAGCACCTTGCGGTTGCCGATGAAGTTGTCGTCAACGAAGAAGATGCTCTTGCGCCAGCCCAGCGCGTACAGGCTGTCCAGCTCGGCGATGATCTGCGCCGTGCCTTTCAGGCGCGGACGATGCCCGAACAGGGCCGTGACGTTGCAGAAGTCGCAGTTGAACGGGCACCCGCGCGAGAACTGGACGTTCATGGTGTCGTAGCGCCGCATGTCGGCCAGCTGCCAGACGGGCACCGGCGTCTGCCGGATGTCCGGGTAATCGGTGCTGGCGTAAACGTGTTGGGGATGGCCCGTGGCAAGGTCGGCCAGGAACACCGGCAGGGTCAGCTCGGCTTCGTTGAGCACGAAGTGGTCCACCTCGGGGAAGTGCTCGTGTTCTTCGGTGAAAAGGGGGCCACCGGCCACGATCTTGACGCCGGCCTGCTTGCAGCGGGCCAGCGTGGCGCGGGCCGACTCGCGCTGCACGCCCATGGCGCCAATGAAGACGTAATCGGCCCAGGCCGAGATCCTCGTCGGTCAGATCGGCGACATTCAGGTCCACCAGGCGCTTGAGCCAACCATGCGGCAGCAGGGCTGCAATGGTCAACAGCCCCAGCGGCGGCGAGCCTGCCTTCTTGCGTATGAACTTAAGGGCGTGCTTGAAACTCCAGAAGGTGTCTGGGAACTCAGGATACACCAGCAGGATATTCACTTCGCTCTCCTTGGAGGGTTACCGGTTGCAGGTCAAGAAAGGAAAATAGCAATGGATGAATCGTGATGACCGGATACCCTGCGACGAACGCGATGCTGCCTGCTGGCAACCACGTGCCCGTTCCATCCATTCTAGGGCCGTCGGGGGTTTTCGTCAAGCGAGGCTCAGGAGCGTCGTCTTCCGCCGTCGCAAACCGGCGCCTTGACTGGCTGCCGTGTAGTATAATGTCCCGATGGTCAGAAATATGGGCAAACGCGAGTTTACGGTGCCCGGCGAGCACCTCTACGATCGGCGCGGGCCGGTTCGCTGGGTCGCCTCCCACGTGGCACGCTACCCGATCTTCCCGATCATGGGCCTCCTGGCCGCGATCCTGAACAACTTCCTCTATAGCAGCATCCAGCTGATCGTCGGCCGGGGCTTCGACCTGATCAGTTCGCCATCCTGGCGCGTCGCCGCGCTCGGCAGGCTGGGGCTGCTGCTGGCGGGCGTCGCGGCCGGCCAGGGCCTCACCGGCCTGGCCCGCAACTGGGCGGCAGAATTCATCGCCCAGCGCATCGAGCGCGACGGTCGCGACGAGCTCTACATCAGCCTGCTGGGCAAGAGCCAGACTTTTCACGGGCGGCAACGCATCGGCGATATCATGGCGCGGGTTACGAACGACGTGCATCTCCTCAACCTGTTGTTCAGCCCCGGCCTTAACCTCATCATCGATTCGCTGTTCGCCATCGTCGCGCCCATGATCTTCATCGCGCAAATACACGTCCAGCTGCTGCTCGTCCCGGCCATCTTCCTCGTCCTCCTGGCAGTTACCATCTGGGACTACAACCGGCGCCTGAATCCCGTCACCACCGCCATGCGCGATCAGTTCGGCACGATGAATGCGGGATTGGCCGAGGCCGTCGCCGGCATCGAGGTCGTCAAGGCGAACGTCCAGGAACGATCCGAATGGTACAAATTCACCCAAAACGCCCGCGTCTTCCGTGACCATTACGTCAAGCAAGGCGAGGTCCAGGCGCTCTACTGGCCCGCGCTGGCCTTCAGCCTGGCCTGGGGCGCGGCATTCCTGCATGCGCTGCTGACGTGGCGTGCCGGCAGCATCAGCCTCGGTGACGCGGTGGCTTTCATCGGCCTGGTCGGCACGCTGCGCTACCCCACCTTCATGTCGCTGTGGACGTTCGACCTGGTGCAGCTGGCCGTAGCCGGCACCCGCCGCATCCTCGATATCCTGAACACGGAGACCGACCTCGATGAAAATACGCGGGGGGCCGCCCGCCGCATCCGCGGAGAGGTCGTCTTCGACCACGTCAGCTTCGGCTATAACGGGAAGACCGTCCTGAAGGACCTCAGCTTCGAGGCGCGACCGGGCGAGACGGTGGCCATCGTGGGGCAGACGGGATCAGGCAAGAGCACGCTGACGCGGTTGGTGAATCGCATCTTCGACCCGGACGACGGACGCGTGCTGATCGATGGCGTGGAGGCGCGCGCCTGGAGCCTGGGCTCGTTGCGCTCGCAGATCTCTGTGATCGAGCAGGACGTGTTCCTCTTCTCACGCACCATCGCCGAGAACATCGCCTTCGGCTGCGCCGATGCCACCCAGGAGGCCATCGAGCAGGCGGCCAGGGCCGCGCAGGCTCACGACTTCATTACGAGCTTCCGAGACGGCTATCAGACTGAGATAGGCGAGCGCGGCGTGACGCTCTCGGGCGGCCAGCGCCAGCGCATCGCCATCGCCCGCGCCTTCCTGACCGACCCGCGCATCCTGATACTCGACGACAGCACGAGCGCCATCGACAGCGCCACCGAAGATCAGATCCAGCGGGCGATGCGACTGATCAGCAGCGAGCGCACCACTTTCCTGATCACGCACCGGCTGAGCCAGATCCGCTGGGCCAGCCACATCCTGGTGCTTCACGGCGGGCAGTTGATCGACCAGGGTACGCACGAAGAGCTTCTCGCGCGCAGCCCGGATTACCAGAGAATTTTCGCACGGTACGAATAAATGGGTTTCATCCTTGACGGCCTCGACACCGAGGCTTATGACCGCACCTACAGCGATTCCGCCCTGGTGGCGAGGATCACGCGCTATTTCCGGCCCCACATGCGCCAGCTGGGGCTGGTGGCGCTGGCGCTGACACTCAACTCGCTCGCTGCCACGGCAGGCCCGATCATCATCGCCCGCGCCCTCGACATCATCAAGCAGAACGCGACCACCCAGGTGATCCTGCTGCTCGCCGCGGGCATCCTGATCCTCGGCGCTACCGGCTGGGTGTTCAATTACATCCAGCAGCTTTGCTCGGCGCAGGTGGTGGGCGATGTGGTCCTGAAGCTGCGCGAGGACGTGTTCGGCGCCACCATGCGCCACGATCTCTCGTTTTTCGACGCGCACCCCTCGGGCAAGATCGTCAGCCGCATCACCTCTGACACCCAGGACTTTTCGGACGTGGTGTCGCTGATCACCAACCTGTTCAGCCAGATCCTGATCGTCATCTTCGTATCGATCTGGCTGCTGGGCATCAACGCTCCGCTGGTCTTCATGCTCTGGGCGCTGACGCCGATCGTCGTGTGGATCGCGCTGAGCTTTCGGCGCCTGGCGCGCGAGGTCACCCGGCGCGCCCGGCGTGTGACCGCCAAGATCAATGCCCAGATCCAGGAATCGGTCAGCGGCATCATGGTGGCGAAGAGCTTCCGGCAGGAGGGCGCCATCTACGATACGTTCAGCGCCAACAACCGCCAGGCGTACGCGGTGGGGCTGCGCCGCGGGCTGACGCTGAACACGATCTTCCCGATCCTGAACATGACCAACGGCGCGGCGACGGGCCTTCTGGTCTACTTCGGCGGTCTGGCCACCCGCACCGGCGGGCTCAGCCCCGGCAACTGGTACCTGTTCATCCAGGCCGTGGCCGCCTGGACCTGGCCCATCATCAACATCGCCTCTTTCTGGAGCCAGTTTCAGGACGGGCTGTCGGCCGCCGAGCGCATCTTCGCGCTCATGGATGCCGAGCCGAAAGTCGTTCAGGCGGCGAACGAGGCGGTGCCCCAGCTCGACGGGCAGATCGAGTTTCGGCACCTCCAGCTGGCCTACACGGCCAGCGAGGTCGTGCTCCCTGATTTCAGCCTGCACGTCCAGCCGCGCGAGACTATTGCGCTGGTTGGCCACACGGGCGCCGGCAAGAGCAGCGTCGGCAGGCTAATCGCCCGCTTCTATGAGTTCCAGGGCGGTGAGTTGCTGATCGACGGCCGGGATATCCGCCGGCTAGAGCTGGCGCAGTATCGCCGGCACATCGGCATCGTGCCGCAGGACCCGTTCCTGTTCTCCGGTACCGTGCGCGACAACATCCGCTACGGCCAGCCCGACGCCACCGATGAGCAGGTGCAAGAGGCAGCGATGGGCATCGGCCGGGGCGACTGGCTGGCCGACCTGGCGCGTCGGGCTGGACACCGACGCCGGCGAGCGCGGCGCCAACCTTTCGATGGGCCAACGCCAGCTCGTGGCGCTGGCACGCGTGCTGTGCAAAGACCCGGCGATCTTCATCCTGGACGAGGCCACGGCCAGCGTCAACCCCTTCACGGAAGCTCAAATCCAGGAAGGGCTGGAGACGATCATGCGCGACCGCACGGCGATCGTGATCGCCCATCGGCTATCGACGGTCAGGCACGCCAACCGCATCATCGTGTTGAAGCAGGGGCAAATCATCGAAGAAGGCACGCACGTTTCGCTGCTGGCCGCGGGCGGGCATTACTCCGAGCTGTACAACGCCTACTTCCGCCACCAGGCGCCGGATTACAGGCCGTGGGAGTAGTGCAGAAACAGGGAGCCCTTTCGGTGAGGCCAAGACGGATGCTTCGCTGGCGTCCCACCGCAGTGCTGGTTACCTCGTCCACCCGAGCCTTGCACTGCCGTCAACATGACAGACGTCGCTACTAAAGCCCTTCCCTGCCCATACAGTAGTCTGCGCGCCGCCGGCGCATCCAACGTGGTGCCCTGAAGCGGTTCAGGCGGCCGGCACCTCGGGGGCAATGGTGCGCCTGCCAGACGCCGTCAAGACGCGGAACAGCGTCAGGAAGAGCACGGAGGCGCCGGCGAAGATGTAGACCAGCTTCATGGTGGCGCCCGCGCTGTCGGTGCCCAACAGCGCGGCGTAGGCCGGCACCAGGACGAACATCAGGTACAAAAGCACGTGGGTGAGGCGCCAGGCTTTGTAGCCGATCCGCTTCTTCCAGTAGAACGTGGCCGAGACCAGGATGCCGATATGGTGCCTCATCATGCGTAGTAAGTGCCCAGCCCGGGCGTGCCGTAGAAGTCCCCGTTCGATCCCGCCAACAGGGCGTCAACGCCGGCCTGCGCGGCCAGCCACGCCTGCCCGGCGGCCCGCCCCAGGATCAAGACCACTTTGGCGGCTACCTCAGCCTGCGCCGTGGTCGGAGCGAGCGCCGTTACGCTCAACAAGTCGGTATCGGCCGGGCGCCCGGTGCGCGGGTCGATCAGATGATGCCCGCCGGCCCAGCGCCGTGTCACGACGCTCGACGTGGCGACGGCCCCATCGTGCACGTGCAGCCAGATCGCATCCGCCCCGGGATGCCGTGGGTCATCGACCGCCACAAGCCAGCCGTGCCCCGGCACGGCGCCGGGCTGATCGCCCCACGCCCGAATATCTCCGCCGGCGTCCACGATGCCTGGCCCGAGCGGCAGCAGCATCTCGCCCGCGCGGTCGGCCGCCCAGCCCTTGGCGATGCCGCCGAGGTCGATCCGGCGACCGGCCGCCAGGCATACGCTGGACACCCCGGCCAGGCGCCTCACTTCGACCAGCATCCAACCGCCGGGGCCCGCTGCCGCGGCCGGCGAGCGTACCACCGTCCCGCCGGACCGGACTTCCTCGATGCTCCGGTCGTAGCCGGCGGCCTCCAGGGCATCCAGGATCGTCGGGTCGAAGACCCCGCCGCTCAGCCTGGCTGCGTCCAGCGCCATGCTCACGAGCTCGGCGAGGTCTGGCGACACCGGTACGGCGAGCCCAGGCCCCGCTGCGTTCAGGAGTGACAGCTCCGAGCCGGCCAAGAAGCGGCTGAACCGGCTCTCGACCGAATGAAAGAAAGCCTCGGCCTGCGCCAGCGCCGGCTCCGCTCGAAGGTCGTCGTTCGCCAGCAGGATCGAGATGTCCGTGGTCATGCAGCGGAACACGCGCGCTTTCATAGGCCGGCCTCAAGAGCCACGGGTGCGAACGGACGGCTGGAGGATGGGAGCCTGCGGCATCGCGGGCAGCGACAACGGCGGGACGATCGCAGCCGCGGACGCCGCCGGGTAGGACCCGCCTGGCAGGGCAGCCTCGGCCGCCGGCTGCGACGCCGAAGCCTGCTGGGCCAGCGCCACCGTGTGGATCGTGTTGGGCGTAGCCCGAATCACCCCGAACAGGGCGCCGGCGAACGCGACCGTGGCGACGGCGATGGTGGCCAGCTTGGCGTGCGCCAAAGCCTGTTTGCTCGGCCCTTTGCGGCGAACCGGGCGTGCCAGCCGGGCGGCCGGGCCTGCAGCGGGAGCACCGGGCCCACTGATGCCAGACGTACCTGGAACTGCCGGGCCGGCCCCGCCTGTCAAGCTGCTGGAAGCGCCTTCGGAAGGTCTGCCTGGCTGCTCAGTCACCGGTCCCTCCTCCGAAAAAGCCGTTCAGGCCGCCCAAAGTCCCCGATGCATTGCCGCCCTCATCGCCTCCGCGGTAGCCACCCGAGCGCCCGCTCCGACCTCCCGCGCTCTGCAGCGACTGGATTCTGTGCGTACGCCTGTTGCAGAGCAGCATCTGACTGCCTGCAGCTGGCCCTTGGCCTGTTGAAGGTGGGCCTGGTAGGCCTGCACCTGCGCTTGCAGCGCAGCCACCTGCGCCGTGCTCGCGCTGCCCTGGGCGGACCCCTGCACCGGCATGGCGGTCGATGCTGCCGTTGCCGTGGTCCCCCTGGGGCTGAAGACCAGCCCGACCACCAGCATCACCGCAAAGGCCGTGGCGACACCAGAAACCAACATCGCCGGTTTTCGCCGCATACCACCCTCCATCTGACGCCAGCATAGCATCTAGCTCCGGGAGTTTGGTTAATCGGGGATTACGGGCAGTTTAACAGCATCTTAAACTATGTATTCGCTGCGGATGCGCCATGCCGATGGCTAACCCAGATCCTCGAGGATTCCGCTGTGCGGCCAACCGGGCCGAGATGAGGGCCGTGGGCATGCCGGTGCCGGGGTGCGTGCTGGCACCGGCGAAATACACGTTGTGATAGCACGCGTGGCGGTTGCGCGGCCGCAGGTAACCCAGCTGCGCCAGGTTGTGGCATAGCCCATGGGTCGCGCCGCGGGCCAGGTTGTAGCGCTTGCGCCAGTACAGCGGGGTGAAACACGTCTCGAACTTGATATGCGCCGGCAGGTCGGTGATCCCCAGTGTAGCCAGGCGGCGGAACACCGCCCCCCTGGCCTGATCGCTCAGCGCTTTCCAATCCTGGTCGCCGTGGCCATCCAGGTGGCCAACCGGCACGATGGCGATCAGCGTGTCGTCGCCCATCGGGGCCATGGTCGGGTCGAGCCGGGCCGGGGCGTGGACGTAAAGGCTCGGATTGGCAGGAAGCCCGGGCCCGCTGGTGATCGCGTCGAAGTTGGCGCGATAATCATCCGCCAGAAACAGCGTGTGCGGGCCCAACGCTTCATAGCTGCGGTCCACGCCCCAGAAGAAGCTGATGACCGAGCACGAATAGCGCTTTCGTGCCAGCCGCCGGGCCTGCCCGTCGGGAGGCAGGAGCTGCTCATAGACGTACGGCAGGTCGGCGTTGGCCAGCACGGCATCGCCTGGCAGGCGCTGCCCATCTTCCAGGACCACCCCGGCGGCGCGCCGGCCGGCCAGCTCGATTTGCCGCACCGGCGTCCTGAAGGCGAACTCGACGCCCGCCAGGCGAGCGATCGCCATCAATGCCTCGACCACGGGGTAGAGGCCCCCCTTGGGATACCACACGCCGTGCGCCAGCTCGGTGTAGGGCATCATCGAGAAAGTGGCGGGCGCCTCGAACGGGCTCAGCCCCATGTACAGGTCTTGAAAGGTGAAAGCCGCCTTCAGCCGCGGCGTTCTGAAGTAAGCGCCCATATGGGCATAATGGTGCGAGAGCGCATCCAGCTTGAAGAGCAAAGGCAGGTTGCGGGGGCTGAAGAATTCGCCCGCCGTGCGAAAATCGCGGTTCACGAGGCGCGGCATGGCGAGGTGATAGTGGCAGCAGCCCTCGTCCAAATAGCGCAGGAAGCCGCGGGTGCTGCCCGGCTCGATGGCCTCCAGTTGTTCGTGCATCGCCTTCAGGTCTGAGGTGAGCGTGAGGCGGCTGCCATCGTCGAAGATGAGCCGGTAGGTCGGGTTGACCCGCCGCAGGTCGAGCATCTCGTGCAGCGGCGCCCCCAGGGCGGCAAACTCGGCCTCGAACGCGTGAGGCATGATGAAAAGAGTTGGGCCGGTGTCGAAGTGATGCCCGCCCCGGCTGAAGCGGTTGCAGCGGCCGCCCGGCCCGCTGTTCTTTTCGAGCACCGTGACGTGCAGGCCGCGCTGCGCCAGGCGGGCTGCGGCCGCGATCCCGCCCAGCCCGGCGCCGATGACTAGAACTGAACGCTGTCCCATGCCCTTACCTGGCCGGCAGGGCGGGCGTAACACGGGCCGGCCCTCGACACGTCAGTGCCTGCCACAGCGCGCCGCAAATCGTCTCCACGGCGCGGCCGCCGCCCCTGCGTTCGGGGTAGGCGCATCGCAGCAAGCACCCCTCCCGCTCGATGCAGTCCAGCACCATGGCAAAGCGGTGGATATAGGCGAAGCCCGCGATGCGGCAGCGCAGGCTCTCCGTCTGGGCCAGATAGGCTCGGCCGCTCCTGAAACAAGCTCGCGCCTTGCGCACACGCTCCTGCACCCAATCCCTGTAGGCCTGGCTCTCGATGTCCCATGGCGCGATGCCGCCTGCGGCCAGCACTTCGCTCGGGATGTTGAAATAGCCCGCTTCGGCATCCTCCCGCGCGTCCCGCAGCATGTGGACGACGTGCGCCCCCGTGACAGCCAGATAGCGCGCCTCGCCGCGTGGCGTGCCGCAATCGTGGCCGATGACGTAGTGCAGCGCTTCCGTCACTCCGACGGCCAGCCAGCGCGTGTACTCGTCGAGCTCGCGCGCCGAGATGGACCGGCCACGCCGCGCCGCGTCGAAAGCCATCAAGGCCATCATGTTCCGTAAGTAAGCCTGCAGGCCGCTGTGCCTATTCCTGATCGGAGCTCTCGCAGCATCCATGCGGTTCCCTTCCGCGCCGCGCCTGGCCAGGTCTGCCAGCAAGCGCTCCTGCGGGGCCAGGCCGGCGGGCGGGTCATCGCACGTGCAAGCATCGAGCAGCATCTGCTGCCGCGCTACGAACGCCAGGCGCTCGGCCCGCTCATGCGTCCCACGATCGAGCCAGTCATCTACCCAGCGAAAATAGGCGTAGGCCCGGAACGCATCTTCGACCCGGCTGCTGTCGGCGAGGAAGCGGATCGTGTAGTAGGTCTGGGTGCTGGCGGCCCGGGTGATGGCCGCAGCCAGGGTCGCGTCAGGAACGCCGTCCGTCTCGAAATTTGGCGCGGTCATCTTTCTCCTGCCTTTTGCCTTGCGGTACGCCTTTGCTCCTCACAATACGCAACGGGGATGGCCCGGGTTCGCGGCCCTCGGGCTCGCAACCGTCGTTGCGTGAAAACCACGTCCGGTGTATCATCGGTTTACTCCTACGCGTTTTCCAGGGGGAGCCGCTGGGCCGGACGATGCCATGAACATGAACAAACCGCGCAAGCGCAATCCGACTTTCTTGCTGGCTTTGGCTGGCATCGCCGCCGTCTTCGCCGGCTGGCTGCATTTTATGTCCAGCCTCACGGGGCTCGCGCGCCTCGATGGCGGCCTGGCCGTTCTGCTTGGCCTCTACATTTGTTCGCAGCCGGTGGCCAATTTCCTGGACCTCGTCCTCTACCAGCGCATCTACGCTTCCTATGGCTCATCCCGACAATCCACCTTTTGGTGGCTCGCGCTCAACACTGCCGTCCTCCGATCGGTTTCCTCGTGATCCTCCTCGGGCACCACGCGCTTCGCGCAACCGGTGTGAGGCCCTTGACAGCGGCCATCCCGGTGCCGTACACTCGGCTCAGTTCGAGATGACGAATGGAAAGGAGTCACCATGTTGCCGAGCACGAGTCAAGGCAGCGAGGTAGCCACGCTCGCCGGGGGCTGCTTCTGGTGCCTGGAAGCGGTATACGACGACCTGCGCGGGGTCCTCGACGTGGTCTCCGGCTATGCCGGCGGCCAGGTTGCGCGCCCTAGCTACGCGCAGGTGTGCACGGGCACGACCGGGCACGCCGAGGTCGTGCAGGTCACGTTCGACCCTCAGGAGATTGGCTTTCGCGACCTGCTGAAAGTCTTCTTCAGCATCCACGATCCCACGACGCTCAACCGGCAGGGCTCTGACGTGGGCACGCAGTATCGTTCCGCCATCTTCTACCACTCGCCGGCCCAGGAAGCCGTCGCCAGACAGACGATTGCCGAGCTGAGCGCTGCCGGACTGTGGCCGGCGCCGATTGTCACCCAGGTGGTGCCTTTTACCGAGTTCTACCCGGCGGAGGACTATCACCAGGAGTATTTCGCACACCATCCCGACCAGGGTTACTGCCAGCTCGTCGTGGCGCCGAAGGTGGCTAAGTTCCGCAAGCAGCACATGGAGAGGCTGAAGGCGCGCAGCGAAACGAAAAGGGAATAGGGAGTAGGAAATGGGCTGACGCCTCGATCACCAGCCGGCGCTCCCCGGGACGGCTCGGGGTTGAGGTCGCGTTGGCACCCACGAAGCGCCGCGCCGGATGAACGAATCCCCCTGGAAAGGGGGATTCGTACATTCTGCTTGTATTCGCTGCCTGGCAATCGGCGAATGGGATGGGATCACCCTTACGAAGCCGGCATATTACCCCTATAGAGATCACAATAGTCTGAATAGCAAGTCGATCAGCTGGCAATCTTTGGCGCCAGCGAGATGAGTTGGCGTGTGCGCTACTCCCAAGGGGGTCAGACCATGCAAATAGCAAGGATATGTCGCGGCTGGCGTCGGTTGTGGTGCTCCTATTCACGATGGCCGGTGCCCCATGGGCGCCCGCCCTGGCGCAAAGTTTGAGCGCGCAGGCAAACACGCGGTCTGCGGGGCAACCTGGCCCGCGTGGCCGGGGGCCCCGGCCTGGCGGTGCTGCGGCTCACGCCTGCCGGCCTCCTGGAGAATCCCACCGCCAGGCGCCAGGACGTCGATGGCTGCAGCCGGCGAGCGGCCGGCCGGGCCGCCCCGGGGCCCCGATCAGCTTTCGGCGTTCGCGGCCCAGCAGCCCGCAGCACCCGGCGAAGGCGCATCCAGTGCACCTCTCAACATGATCGCGGCGGCCGTCTGCCCGACCGTGGGCAGCGCGACGGGTGTGCTGTTCGACGACGATTTTGGCTCTATGGCCAGGTCGGTCAGCGACGGTTGGCAATTCGGAGCAACGGACGTCGAAGGCTTCACCTGGGCGCCGTATGAAGGCACCATCAGCGAGACCCAGCCCACACATGTCTACTGGAGCCTGCCCAACGGTACCTACCAGGACTTCGGCGCCTTGACCGACGCTCAACCTCTGAGCAGCGGGCTACGCGGAGTATGGGCTGGTGTTCCGATGGGCATCCAACCCCGACGGCACCAATTCGTCGGGCTACATGTTCACGGTGACCAGCTCAGGCAGCTATCGTCTGTACAAGCGCATCGCGGACCAGTGGGTTGAACCCGCCGCTCGTGCCGCCCACGCAGTCGCAGGCCATCAGGACCGGCAACGCCCGCAATGTGCTGGCCGTGGTCGCGCAGGGCCCCAACATTGCGCTGTACATCAACGGCACCCTGGTGCACACCGTGCAGGATAGCAGCGTTACCGCTGGCAAGGTAGGCATCTTTGCCGGCACCCAGAATCAACCGCCAGCTACGGTGGCCTTTTTCCGGTTGAGCATCTACGACGCAGCTACGGCCGCCGCGCTGTGGGGCACCGCCGCGCCCGGCGCGGCCGCCACCTCGGCCCCTGCTCCGGCCACGGCGTCCCCGGCTCCTTCGGCTTCGGCCCCTGCGGGCTCGCCGGGCGCTGTCTTGCCTACCGCGACCGTTCAGCCTGCGCAGGCGCCGGAGGCGACCGTAACCCCCTCCCCACCCGCCGTGCCACCGATGGCCCCTTCCGCCGCCACGGCAACCAGCGCGGCGAGCCCGGGGGTCTTGTTCGCCGACGATTTCAGGTCGCAGCCAGCCTCGCAAGCCGACGGATGACAGTGCCTACACGAGCGGCAACGTCGCCTCCTTCTGGCGCCTGGCGAGGTTCCCTCTGCAAGGGCAGCTTTTTCACACCTGCGGGTGCTGACGGCGGACCGCGCCGCGGCGGATTGGGGCATGAAACAGATGCCGCCTGCGACTCCTTGAGTTCGTGACAGGCCGCAACCCCGGCGCGTGGGACCAGGTTCCTAACGGGAACCTGGTCCCACGCGCCAGGCTCTTGATAATGTAGGCAAGTTACGTTAGAATGGTTGCCGGAAGGGATGTTTATGCAAACCATTGGAGCCGATGGGACGTGTTAGAATCGGACTTCGCCGCCGACATCATCGAGCAGGTCACGGCGCCCTTTCACTTTCTGCTCGACGAATACGGCTACCGGACCATCGCATGCCGGCTGTTTGCTAATGACGGCAACTGGATCGTGGTCCTGGAGTCAGCTTCTTGCGGCCGCTTGCTCGTCCTGCGCGACCGGGGCGAGATCATCGTGGCACTGGGCCCCCACGGTTCGCCGGTGAGCGCCACCGATGGGCGCTTGTTCGACATCGCTGTCGTGGTTGAGTATCTGAGCCGCGGCCGGCATATGCTCGAGGCCCAGGTCGATGGCCAGGAAATAGAGCTGGCCCGCCTGGCCGGCATCCTGCAACCGTACATGGAACAGGTGCGAGAGCTATTTGCCGCGCCGGACCTTGGGGATGCCGAACTCGAGTTGGACCGCATCGGCACCCGCCGGGAAGAGGAGCTGTCCGCCACGGGCGGGGCATCCCAGGTCCGCCGTAATTGACCCCTTGCGAGAAAAAGCTATAATATTCGTCGCATCCCCGCTGACGTCAGCCGGGGAGAGCATGGCTGGGGCTGGCCCCCTGGCGGGAATCTACCGGGCCAGGCAAAGAAAGCAGGCACGACAGCACATGCGACGACCTCGTAGTGTTCCTGTTGCACTTCGCCTCTCTTGGCGCCTGACGGTCGCCGTTTTCCTGGCCGGGTTGTTGATAGGGTTGCTGGTGCTGGGTTGGAACCTGTGGCCGGCGCCGCCCCCGACGGTGCGCCTTTCCGACCTCAGGCCCGGTGACCGTGACGCTTACCTGACCATGCTTGCGGGTTCGTTCGCGGTGGATCATAACCTGGCGCCGGCGCGATCCCAGCTGGCTAATTGGCCGGCCGGACAGCTGGCCTCCGACCTGGCCGACTCGGAGGCCAAGGCCGGGCCCGCCTCAGCGCAGACCACTCAGCTCCAGGCGCTGGCCGGCGCCCTCGGCATAACCATGCCTGAGGGTGAGCTGGCCGCGGCGGCAACCGCTGCAGTGGGGCAGGTAGCGGACATCCTGCCGCTCGCCACCCGCGCGGCGCTGGCGACCCGGCTCGCCCTGGGCGACGTCCCCGGCGCCGACCTGCCCACCGACACGCCGGCTGTTGCCCTGGCCGTGACGAGCACAACCGGCGCGGTTACCGGCACAGCCGTGGCGGGCGAACTGGCGAGCGCAGCGACCCCGAACCCGCTCGACCCGACCGCCGGCACAGTCATATCCACCCCGACCCCGGCGCCACCGGCCGCGCCGGTCGATCTGTCCCAGACCGAAAACATCCTCATTCTAGGGACAGATTACCGCCCTGGCGCTCCGAACTGGCGCACCGACACCATCATGGTCGTGGTCATCGACCAGGCCTCGGGGCGCGTGGGCGTCATCAGTGTGCCGCGCGACCTTTACGTCAATATCCCCACTTACGGCCAGGAGCGAATCAACGTGGCCGACTACGTGGGTGACTCTACAGGCTATCCGGGCGGCGGCCCGGCGCTGGCCCAGCGCACGCTACTTCAGGTCCTTGGCATCCCGACGCAGCACTATGTGATCATCAAGCAAGACGGGCTGGCCAGGCTGGTTGACACCCTCGGCGGTGTCAGCGTCAACCTGGATTGCCCGCTGTATGAGATGACCCCCGATCCTCATGTGCCCGGTGCCTACGATCGCTGGTCGTTGCCCGCCGGCCCGAACCTGCTGGATGGCGCCAACGCCAAGAAATTCGTCACCTTCCGCGACATCCAGACCGATTTCGGCCGGCAGAGACGCCAGCAGCAGTTGCTCTGGGCCATTCGCAAACGCGTGCTGCAAGGTGACGTTCTTCCACGGATCCCCCAGCTGTGGGTGGCGCTGGGCGACACCTTCAGCACTGACTTGAGCCTGCCGCAGATCGTCGGTTTCGGCATGCTCGGCGTGCGCCTGCAACCGCAGGACATCCACGCCATGAACTTACAGAACTACGTCACCAACTTCACAACGAGCGACGGTGCGAAGGTGCTGCTGCTCTCCAACCGGGCCCTCGTCCAGACCGCCATGAACCACCTGTTCGACCAGCCGCAGCTTGGCAACGTCAACCAGGCCGAGGCCAGCGCAGGCAAATGCCCGCCCCCGCCCCCTGGCTTCAAGAACCTGAGCCCGACCACAACGCCCTGACCTGCTTAGCCGCGCCGCCCAGCGGGCGAGGTTGGGCCGAGGCCCTCCACCTCCATGTCCTCCGGCAGCTCGGCCTGGCCACGGCTGCTGCCTCCCCCGTAACCCAGCCTGCGCCCGTGGTTCGACGATCTGGTCATCAAGCTGGCCGGCCGTCTTGCCTTCGACCTGCGTGGCCAGGCTCAAGCCCCTCACGACTCGATAGGAGACCATGAGACCCTCCACATACCCCATCTATGCTTGCACGGATAGCCGGGGCCTGTTGGAATTAGGGCATTCAAAGATCGCGTGAAAAGTACCGATAACTACACCATTCTTCTCACATCAAACTGTATAATTTCTGTAGTCGGATGCCAGCTAACGATAGCGCAAAGCGCTCATGGAACCCTGCAGCAAGTGGTCAGCACCCTGGGCAGTCGCTCTCAGTCAACGCTGGATCGCAAGTAGATTATGGAGGTAGCCAGATGCGAAGCAGAACCTTACGTCTCGCCGGGCTGGTCCCGGCGGCCGTACTTATCGTCATGTTGTTTGTTGCGCCGGCCTATGCGCAGCAGTCGTACTCATCCGGTTGGTATACGCTGGGGCCAGGGCAGACGGTGGAGTGGGACATGACCTATCCCGGTAGCAGCAGTCCCACCATTGCGAGCACGCTCGATGTCGCCCAGAGCCCCATGAATGCGATCAGGGTTGCCGTATACACCGACGCTCAGTGGCAGCAACTGGCCGCAGGGCAGTCGCCGACCCCCATCGGCTACGGCACCCAGATGCGCGACACGAACAACAACCTGACCTATGGCGGCGATCTCCTGTGGCAGGTGGGCACCCCTTACGGCGGCCTCTACCACCTGCAGTTCACTAATACCACCCAGCAGCCCGCCTACTATCACGTCATGCTGACGGGCCTCGGCGCTATCACGCCTTACTCGACGTCGCTGGTTGGGCAGCCGGGCACAACCCCGGCCACTTCACCAGCCATGGCAGAAGCGGCACCGAGCAGCTCGACAGCATCGCAGGCGCCGAGCACGCTGCCCGTGACGGGCGGTTCAGCGGCCCTGGGCGCGTTGTTGGCTGCCGGCCTGGCGCTGCTCGCCGGCGGCTTCATGGTCAAGAGGCTGCGCGTAAGTTAAGACAGTCGGGCGTCCCCAGGGTATTTCCTAACCGGGCCGCCCGCCGGATGATATCGGGCACCCCAAGCCTGAAGCTCGGGGTGCCTGCCAAAATGCTATATTGGGCAAGTCGTTGGTCCGTCGAGCTGGCCCCGTTACTTCAGCGGCGGTTCGGATATCTGCCAGTCTCGTTCAAGGGCGCCACGATCGTAATGACGTACCTTGGCGCCATGGTCCCCCCCACACAGCGCGGTTCGGCCATACCCTTTGCTCAACCCTTATCTTTCGGGAGGTATCCAAATGCGAAACAGGGCACTGCGGATCACCGGATTGGTTGCAGCAGCCATGGTCGTCGCGGCCGTGACGGTTGCACCAGCGTACGCACAGACGTACGCATCGAGTTGGTACACGCTCGCACCAGGGCAATACACCGAGTGGGATCTGATCTACCCTGGCAACGGCAATCCGACCTCCAATAACACGGCGACGGTCGATGTGTCTGAGGTGCCAACAGGGGCCATCGGCTTCAAGGTCTTCACCGATGCCCAGTGGAAGCAACTGGCATCCGGGCAGACTGTTACAGAAATCGGCGACGGTACCCAGTCGCGCGACTCGAACAACAACCTCCTCTACAACGGCGACCTGTTGTGGCAGGCAGGCACGCCTCAGGGCGGCCTCTATCATATCCAGTTCTATAACGGTACCGTGCAGCCCGCCCAGTTTCGCGTGTCGCTGACCGGCGTGGGAACAATCTACCCTTACGCAGGGTCAGCCGGCCCAGCCCCATATTACTATGGCACACCGTACGTGCAGGCTCAGCCGACTTACTATTACGGCCCTGTGGAAGCCCCGGCGTCGCCCGTGCAGGGGATGCCGTATGCCCCGTCGTACGCAGGGGCCTATACATCACGCTTCGCCCCGCGCATTGGTTTGCCGTTCGCCAGGGGCTATGCCTGGCCGTGGTTGGGCTGGTTGCGGTTCTGGGGCACCCGTTGACAATGAGCAGCATTGATGCGGCGACCAGGCAGCAATTGGTGGCCCTGCTGCGAGGGGGGCACGCTCATATGACGTTCGAGGAGGCCGTGGCCGGCTTCCCACCTGAGCGCATCAACGATACGCCGCCGAACGTTGACTACTCGCCATGGCACCTGCTGGAGCACATTCGCCTGTCCCAGCGCGACATCCTGGACTTCATCCGCGAGGCTCAGTACACCGCACGGAACTGGCCGGCCGATTATTGGCCCGCTCCTTCGGCACGAGCCGATGGTGCCGGTTGGGAACGCACGGTTGGGGCCTTCCTGGACGACCGGGCGGCGCTGGAAGCGATCGTGGTCGATCCGGAGGTTCACTTGCTCGCGCCACTGCGCGGGGACGAGTCCTATACCGTCATGCGCGAGGTGTTACTCGTGGCCGATCACACGGCGTACCATACCGGCGAGTTTGCCATCTTGCGCCAGGTGATGGGCACCTGGCCTGCCGGCAGGAAATAGGGAGCAAGAAGCAGGGCCCTGGTTCTACTTTCGGGGCCCTGCCCGCGCCACCTATCGCGCCGGGGCCGCAACCTTCCCGTGGCGCTCAGGTTCATGGAGTCGCTGGTGCTGCTGGGCACGATCGCCATGATGCCCCGGTCGCGGTGCCCCTCAAGCAGCAGGTTCATGGCTCTCAAGAGATTCCGTGGGCCTGGTCCCTATGGGCAGATGCCCCAAAGCTCCTCTTTACAGATTCCGCGCAGACGTTATGATAAGTATGAGAATACGACGCGTCGGGTACAGGATGGTGTCAGGATGGAAGATCCGATCGAGCTCTGGGAACGGCCTGTGGCCGAGCAAACCTCCATGATCGCGGGGTGGCACCAATGGGCAGATGCGGGTTGGGTCTCATCGGGGCTGCCCGAGTATCTTGTGAAGCACCTGAAGGCGCGCCACATCGGACGCCTGCGGCCGGAAGGGTTTTACCTCTTTCAACTGCCGGGGATGCACGACCTGCTCCGGCCGCACATCAAGCTCCTGGAAGGCTATCGCGCCGAGCTCAGGCAGCCACAGGACCTGATCCATTACTGGAGCGAAGAGGGCCGGGCGCTCGTCATCTTCCTGGGCGACGAGCCACACCTCAATGCCGAGGCGTATGCCGATGCCTTTTTTGGCGTAGCGAGCGCGCTGGGTGTAACCCGCGTGGCCACCGTAGGTGGCGTGTACGCGCCCGTGCCTTTCGACAAAAGCCGCAATATCTCTTGCACGTACAGCCTACCCCGCCTCAAGAAGGAGCTGGTAAAATACGAGGTCAATTTCTCCGGCTACGAGGGCGGCGCGACGATCGGCACCTACCTGCTCGACCGCGCCGAAGGGTTGGGGATCGAATACCTGTCGCTCAACGCCATGGTTCCACTCTACGACCTGTCTCAATTGTCCAGTGGCCTACAAGGCCTGGGGATTGAAAACGACTACAAGGCCTGGCACGACCTGATGGGGCGCCTGAACCATATGTTCGACCTTGGCCTGGATCTGACCGACCTGCGCCAGCGGAGCGACGCGACCGTAGAGGCCATGGCCACCCGTGTGCGCCAGCTCGAGAACGCGGACCCGCAACTTCACCTGCGCGAGTACCTGGCTCGCCTGGACGCCGAGTTCACCGAACGCAGATTTCGCGCCGCTCAGCGACGTCTGGGAAAACGAGCTGGAGGACTTGTTCGGAGACGAGCCCTCCGGCGCAGGCTGAGAGAGCATCAGGAGGATGACCATCGATACAGATCCCCAATCCGGGCCGGAAGCAAGCGAGGCCGGCCTGGACTACCGCGCACTGGTGGAGCAGGTACCGGCCGCGATATACATTGCGGCGCTCGACGCCACGGGGAGTACAATTTATCAGGGCCCGCGTATCAGCGAAATCACCGGACACCAGGCGAGCGACTACGTCGCCGACCCACACCTCTGGCTCGATTCGGTCCATCACGATGACCGCCGGGCGGTCTTGCGTGCTCTCAGGGCCGCGCAGGAGCACGGGCGCGAGTTTCACACCGAATATCGCGTCCTGGCTGCCGGCGGGCGCGTGGTGTGGGTCAGCGATGACGCGGTCATCGTCCGGGATGCCGCCGGCCGTCCCATCTGCCTCCACGGGCTGGTTCGCGACATCACGGCGCAGAAGGCCGCCGACGAGGCGCGGGCGGCAGCCGAGGGGGCCTACCGCAACGAGCTCGAGAGGCGCGTGGCGGAGCGGACCGTGGAACTCGAGCTGGCCAACCTCAAGCTGAAGAGCGAACTGGCGGTGCGCCGGCAGGCCGAGGCCGCGGAACGCGAGCATCGCCTCTTCGCCGAAGCGCTCAGCGAAACGGTAGCGGCGCTGACAGGCACCCTCGACTTCGGCGAGCTGTTGGACCGCATCCACACCTCCGCCCGATCCGTGGTGCCGCATGAGGCCGCCACCATCATGTTGTGCGAAGCGGGCGTGGCCATCGTGGCGCGGTCCTACGGGCACCGGCACTCGCCGGAAGGCAGGAAACTGGTCGTCGCCGAGCAGGTTGGTTTGCGACAGATGGCAACCACCGGCCGGCCGTTGATCGTCGCGGACACTCGGGACAAGGCCGGTTGGGCCATCGAACCCGGCGAGCCCTGGGCCCGCTCGTACCTTGGGGCGCCCATCTTCTCCCAGGGACAGGTCGCAGGCTTTATCGGCCTGCTGGGCGCCGAGCCCGGTGCCTTCACCCAGGCGCAAGCCGAATGGCTGCTGGCGTTCGCCGGCCAGGCAGGCATCGCCATCCAGAATGCCAGGCTATTCGACGAGCTACGCAGGCAGGCCCGGGAGATGGAAATCGTCTCAAGCGTCGCACTGGCCAGCGTGGCCGGCGAATCGTTCGATGAGATCGTGGCCCGCGCTACACAGGACCTGCGCCAGCTCTGGCCGAAAGCCGCCCTCGGGTTCCTGTTTGTCGAGGCCGGGCAGAGCACCCTGCGCATGCATCCCTCCTACTTCGGCGCGGCCCCGGATATCGTGGCCAGAACCCGCATTCCTTTGGGGCAGGGGCTTATCGGCTGGGCCGCCCTGGAGCGTAAGCCGGCGTGGTCGGCGGACGTCGCGGCCGACCCGCGCTACCTGGCCATCCTGCCCGGTGTGGGCTGTGAGGCATGTGCGCCCTTGGTCGTCCATGATCGCTGCATCGGGGTGCTCAACGTGAGCAGTTTCGAGCCTGACGCGTTCCTGGCCCGGGACGTGCGCCTTTTGTGCACACTGGCCGGGCAGCTGGCCACCGTTTTCGAGCGGGCGCGCCTCGACGCCGAACTCGCCGCCGAGAGTGCTTCACTGGTACAACGGGTTGCGGAGCGCACCGCCGACCTCCGGATGGCAAACGACGAGCTGGCGGCGCCTCGCGTGCCAAGGACGAGTTCCTGGCGATCGTGAGCCACGAGCTGCGCACACCACTGCAATGCCATGCTGGGCTTGTCGGAGGCCATGCTTCAGGAAGTTTACGGGCCACTCGTCGAGCAGCAGGCGCGTGCCCTACAGATGCTCCACGAGAGTGGGAGCCACTTGCTGGACCTGATCAACGACGTCCTGGACCTCTCGCGCACCGAGGCGGGCAAGCTAGCGCTTCAGGTCCGCCCGGTCGGCGTAGAAGCCACTTGCCGGGCCAGCATCCAGATGATCGCGCAGCACACGACCCAGAAACATATCACGATCCGGCCCCAGTTCGACGAGCACGTGCAAGTGATACACGCCGATCAACGTCGCCTCAAGCAGATCCTGGTCAACTTATTGAGCAACGCCGTCAAGTTCACGCCTGAAGGCGGCACGATCGGGTTGACCGTGAAGGGCAGCACCGACCAGAAGATGGCCGAATTCACGGTATGGGATTCAGGCATCGGCATCGACGAAACGGATGCCGAGCGGCTGTTTCAGCCCTTTGTGCAGCTCGACAGCTCGCTGTCGCGACAATACGAAGGCACCGGGCTGGGGCTGGCCCTGGTGCGCAGGCTGGCCGAGCTGCATGGCGGCTGGGTGGCGCTGGCCAGCCAGCCGGGGCAGGGCAGCCGCTTCACCGTGTCGCTGCCGTGGTGGCCAGCGCTGGAGGCCGAGGAGGGTATGCTGCCGCGCCGCGGCCACGGCGACGAGCCCATCGTAGTAACCGAGCCATGGGCGGCCCCGCACCTGGCCAAAGGGGAAGACGGGGCACTCGAAAATGCGGTGGCCGCGGCGTTGCCTCTTTCCAGCGGGGGCGAAGGTTCCCGGCCGGTACGTCAGCAGGAGGGGAAGGCGGAGCGCCCGCAGGCGGCGGCCGAGCCGGGCGCCGTGACAGCGCCCTTGCTGTTGTTGGCGGATGATAACGCGACCAGCATCGCGGCCATAGCCGACTACCTGGAATATGTGGGTTATCGCGTGGCCCAGGCTCGGAACGGACAGGAAGCCTGCACTTTGAGCCACGAGCTCCGCCCAGATCTCATCCTGATGGATGTGCAGATGCCCGGCATGGATGGCCTGGAGGCCATTCGACGTATCCGTTTGGACGGCGCCACGGCCACGGTGCCCATTATCGCCTTGACGGCGTTGGCGATGCCCGGCGACCGCGAGCGCATCCTGGGATCCGGGGCCACCGCCTATCTGAGCAAGCCGGTGAGCCTGCGCGTGTTAGCCGAGACAACCGCCGCGCAGCTGCGCAACCGGCGATAGCCCATCGTCCCCGCAGTGCGTGCGGGGCACGGCGCGCACACACAAGAAGCTCCGCACGGCGGGCTAGCCCGCCGTGCGGAGCTTCTTGTCTGGCTCGGCCTATCAAGCCTGCCTGGCCCAAAAGGCCCCTGACCTGATCAGACTGGCTCAGAGTGCCCGCTCACTGGCTGGCGTCGCTCAGTTCGAGCGTCTGGTCGATGGTGCCCTTGCTGCCATGGTCGATGCCCAACGGCATGGGCTTGCCCCGGGTCCAGTTGCCGTAGGTCGCTATGGCCGTGTCGCCGGGGTCCAGCTCGATGTCGTCGTGGTAGAATGTCAGCTCGCCCTGGTCGTCCTCGCGGTCCATCTCCAGGGCGTACTGCGCCGTCTCTGTGTTGCCCTCGCTGCTCAGCCTGAGCTCACCCTTTTGCTGGTCGATCGCCAGCGTCAGAGGAGCCACCCTTCTCCATCTCCACGCCCTTGGCCAGGAAGGAATAGTCGGCCTCCGCGCCATCCACACCCAGCGTCAGGTCCGGCGATTCGGTGCCCGAGCTGACATACGTGAGCTTGTTGCCGCCGGGCGCCAGAGCCAGAACATCCTCGTCGCCCGGGTTCAGCTTGATATCGTCCACAGCCAGGTCGTATCCAGGGCCGATGATCGTCACGCTGCTGGTGACGGTCTGCGTGACCGAGCTGCCGTCGATGGTGATCGTGTAGGGGGCTCCGGCCACCACATCATATACCGGATCGCTGGTGTCGTCCCAGGTATCATCTTCGTGTGTGGAATCCAAGGAGTTGCTGCCGGAGATCTCGTCGACCTGCTTGCCGTCAACGTAGCCCAGGCGCTGGCCCTGCTGGTCGGTGATCAACAGGTGCCCCTCGCCCTCTATCGAGATCTCGTAGTACTCCTCGTCCGAGGCTGCGGCCGGCCACGCGACTGGTCGCCTGGCCGCCGCAGAAGTCGCAAGCCTGCCTGCCGACCCGCACGATCGTGGAGGCCAGCTGCAAGTTCATGGTGTTGGCATCGCCAGTCATCGAGGGCTGCCTGCTCGCTGGGATTGATCGAAGCTGAGTACGACCACGTATTCTGATTGCGGTCAACCCTAGTTTGCGCGCGGCATCTTCGGCCAGTTGTTGTCATAGATCACCAGATCCTGGATGCCATTGCTTCATCGATCACCCCATACGGCGTAACCGCGGTGCACCCATCCCGTCGCGCTTGAAGATATGGATCCCGTACGTTCTCGGTGATCCTGCGCGGCGGGCTTATAGGCCGCGATGAGCGTATCGACAACCTGGGTCGGGGTGAGATGGTTCATGAAGCCGCTGCGGGCCGGATTAGTGGCCTTCGTGATGAACCGATACCGCGATCTCCCGCTGAAGCCTGTCGTTGCCGCTGGAACTGCAGGTCTGAGGCCCGGCCCACGCCAAATGCGTTCGGGTCGATGTCGTTTGGCGTAGAACAGGTCGCTCAACGTGCCGAAGCCTTCGCAGTGCCCACCGCCCATAGCATCGTTGGCCATCTGGATCCGCTGCTGCGCAGGAGGGAGCACCAGTGCCGCTGCCGTCTGCCAGGCTGCCGCACACTTCTGTCGCCAAACAGGGTGCCGCAGGTCATGCCACAGTCAAGTTAGAATGGCCGGCGTATCCTTGCCATTTCTCGAAGCTGAAGCCGTTGACGTCAGGCCGGAAGCCCAGGTCGGCAAGCACCGTGCCGGTCACCGAGAGGCC
>CAWEHT010000219.1:0-5174 GCA_963808455.1 uncultured Chloroflexia bacterium
CTTCAGTATTGCTAGAAAGGCCGGTTGGCCTCGAAGGGCCCGTCCAGGATGAGGGCCGTGCTCTGGGCCTCCGCGACCGGCGCGCCGGCCGCGGGTTGCCCAGACGAGGCGGCCGGGCTGCCTGGGCTTTGGGCGCCTGTCGCTGAGCCCGATCCCGGCCCAGCATCCAGATCGTCCGCTGCCAGCGCTGGGCCGAGGGCGAATACCATTTGGGGCGACTGATACAGCTCTAGGGGCAGGGCGAGGCCCAGGCCAGGCCCTGTGCCCGCCAGCTGGCGAGCCGTCTCCTCAGCCGCCAGCTCGGGCCCCACGCTGAAGGCATCGCCGAGGGCCGGCAGCTTTGCCCAACGGAAGAAGTAATCACGTACGGTCAGCCCGCCGCTTGCCAGCAAGACGATCAGCAGTAGCGCCGTGGGGGCCAGAGGGACCCCACCAGGGCTGCGAAGCCCCTGGTTGAACTTGCGCCAAAGCCTGGTTAGGCGGGCGCGCTCGACGATCCAGCCCGCGCCATCGGCATACAAAATGGCTAAGGGCGGCAGGACCCCGGAAGACCTCAGGGCATGAGGGGCCGGGGTGCTGAACAGGGTTGGCACCTGCATGATCAGGAACCAGAGCAGCACCAGGCGGCAGCGCCGGCTGCCGGATGCGCAGCAGCGAGACGATCAGGCCCAGGCTGAACAGCAGGGCCAAGAGTGGATCGTTGACGGGCCGTCCCGGCAAGTTCTGGCGGGGGTTCGTGTCGCCTCGATCGTAAAAGTTCCTTGCCACGAGCAGCGCATTGGTTTCCAGCCGCTGCAGCGGCATCGCAGGCCCCCCACCCGGTGGCGGCGCCCACAACGAGACCTGTGTGGGGCGCCCCAGCACCACGTCGGGCTCGCGCAGCGCGGTCACAGCCAGCGGCGCAGTTGCCAGCAGCGCCACGCCGGCCAGCAGGCCAAGCCGCGCCGCCCGCGGGCGGCAGCCTGGCCAGAGGGCTTCCATGATCCCGCCCGCGCCACGTTCGCGCCCTGCCCTGAACGGAGCGAAGGGCCAGGCCGTGTTGGGAACACGCGCTTCGCGAGATTCCTTTGCGGGGGGAAAGCTCTTCTCGTGCGGAGGTTCCGCGCCTGAAATTGAGGCCCCGCCGCCCCGCCGCACTGCGCAAAGCACGGCTTCCACCAGCACGAAGGCCAGCGGGACCGACGGGCAGGCGCGCGCCGCAGTATAGGTGTACAGCGCCAGGGCGAACCAGAGACCTGCCAGAGCGTGATCGCGCCAGCGCCCGCGCGTCCAGGCACGCCAGAAGAAAGCCATCGCGATGGCGCTCACCAGTGGCAGCATGACGGCCCGCAGCCCCAGGCGGCTCAGGCTCAAGGCCCAGAACGATACGGTGACCCCGGCCGCGGCAAACACTGCGGACCAACGTGCGCTCTCGTTGGCGTGCCGGCAGGCCGCAGGCCCAGGGGCTGGCGGCAGCGCAACTCGATCGTGGCCGGGGTCACGCGGATGGCGCACGCTCGCGTGAGGATCATAGGCCGAGACCTCGAGAATCGTCAGCGCACAGGCGTACACTGCGGCAACGGTCAAGACTCCGATGCCGGCGGACACAAACTGCAAGGCAAAGGCGCGGTAGCCGAGCAGTGCCACGGCCAGGGTCTGCAGATAGATGAACAGCGGCTCACGCCCGTAGTTAGCGGCGAAGTAAAGGGGCAGCCCTGCACCGCTCAAGACCATGCGTGCGTCAACGCCGTTTACAGCTTCGTCGTACCAGAAGCCGGGGGCAGGGTCGGCAACTGCCACATCCGCCGCGCGGTTGCCAGCAGCAGGACCCCCAGCATGGCCGTAGAAGGCCCACGGCGCGGGACGCTCAGCTCGGTCGCCTGGCCTGCCATGCGCTCCCCCTCACCCGATGCACCTGCAGGCTTCCCCCGCGGACTCTGGGTTCGGGTGCCCCTTCTCCAGGGCTCCTCCCCGCCCGATGAGCTTGCAGACCTGCTGCCGGGGCTCCGCCTGCGGGCCCGGCCCGCCGCGGCGCCTCCCGACCTCACTGCTTCGTATATGCAGCGTCGAAGCCTTCAATTCGGCTGCCCCTCCGGGGATGCGACGTTCACATTCCCGATGAACACCATGTCCTGCCCATCTGCTCCCTCGGCCACGCGCGCGGCCGGAGTCGTGGTCGTAGACGCCGCCCCATGCCTGATACTGCCCGGCAGGGGTCTTTGGAGGGATGTTCAGGATCTGCTCGTCCAGCACGATCCCGGGGTTGGTCCAGGTCTCCCAAAAGGTGGTTGGGAACTGGCCGTCGCCGGCTTCGTGCCCGCTCTGCGTGATGATCCGCGGAGAGCCGTCGGCGCCACGATCTCTCATGTCCAGGAGGTGGACGAAGAAGACGTAGCGCCGGTCCAGGTGGCCGGTGCGCTCCCAGGCCAGCATCAGGTGCGCCGCCTGGCCCGGCGCGGTTGCCGGTGGGGAGGCATCGTCTGTGCCATCCAGCCAGCCATAGGCAGCCAGGTTCAGCGGCTGGGGCTTGGGATCGAGCTCCGGCATGGGCTGCAGGATGATGCTGCGGTAGAGCCCAACCAGGTCGAACGGCCCGCTCGCGCCACGGTGCGATATTCCTGATACACCGGAGGCCAGCCCGGAGGTGCTGCATAGGGGTAAAGCGGGGCGCCTTCCGAGTTGGGGCCGGGCTCCAGCAAAAGGTAGGCCGGTGGGTCAACCGGTCGTGCCAGCAGGGTGTACACCTGCGATCGATGGGAAAACTGTGGGACTAAGTCGAAGATCGTGCTGATGGATGCCTGGGGGGGCACCTTCGCCACCAGCTCGCGCGCAGCCGAGGCCCGCGCTGACCAGGAGAAGTTGGCTGCATGATAGTTCCGCCCGCCCGGCCCCGGCGCCGACGTGTAGTAGCCGTAGCCCACGCCCAGCAGCACTGCCACGAGCAGGCCGGCCACGACCAGCGGCGGACGGCCGCGCAGGCAAGGCAGTCGGCGGCTCCTGGCGCCGAGCCAGATTACGGCCGTCACGAGACCGAACATGAGGAAGGGGAGCAATGGCGGATTGTAGTAGGACTGGATGGACCACTCAGGCTGGTAGTCGCTCAACATGAGATAAGAGATCACCGGCAGCGCCAGGCCGATTACGGGCCAGCCAAGCAAGGGCAAGAACAGCAATGGCCCGAATAGCTGCAGCAGGAACCACGGCTTCGGCGGCTGAACCAGGTGTTTCAGGACGACGAGCGGCCGGGTAGCCAGCCCGAGCAGCGCATCGGTGGGCGAACTGCCCAGCCACGAATAGCGTCGCTGGACAAAGGGGTATGGCATCCCGTGGGTGACGGCCGGGTAGAAGACGCGCAGCACGACCACGGCCCAGACCAGCGCCCGATCGCGATGCAGAGGCCATCCAGTCGACGGAAGCCGCGCGGCAGCAGCAACATGATGTAGATGCCGATGGCCAGGGCCGTGACTGCCACGTCCTCCTTCACCATGAGGCACAGCCCCAGAAACACGAGCATCACGCGCCGCTGGCCGGTGAGCAGGCCGTACAAGGCAAACCCTAGCAGAGGCGGGAGCAGCGCAACCTCGTGAAAGTCGTTGATGTTCGCGTTGTGCAGCGCTGGCAGCACCAGGTAGGCGACCGTCAGCGCCAGCGCCGGCAGGTTGCTCCCCGGCCAGAGCGCGTCCTGGCGGCGGCGCGCGTAGAGATAGACCGGCAATGACCCGAGCGCAAGGGCCAGCGCCTGGATCACGAGGAGGACACGCGCATCCGGAGCCAGCCAGTAGATCGGGGCGATCATCGCCAGTATGGGCTCGAAATGATCGTAATAGCCGTTCGTTTCGTAGACCAGCGTGGTCTGAAAGGCATGACCATGCGCCAGGTTCCACACCACCTGGTCGTAAATGCCCAGGTCATATCCCGTGCCGAGGGCGCGGTGATGCAGCAGAGCCAGCGTGATCAGGTAGGCGGCTCCGACGGTAAACAGCGCCAGATAGGCCCAATGTCGGCGGAAGATCCGTGATATCGATAGCAAGATGTGCCCTGGCTGCTAGATGGTCCGCGTGCCGCGGGACGGTTCACACGCCGGGTCCACGCTGAAATCCACCCGCTGAAGCCCTGACAGGATAGACAGGATGGCCGGGTGGACAGGACAAATATTTGGCATCTGGCTCATCCTGAACATCTTGTTGGGGTGAGGACTGCGGCTTTCACCTTGTGTTTGGTGGCCCGCTGCAGTTTACCTGCAACGCTCTGGTTCCTGCAAACCCACGTCTGCGCCGCAGCCACAGGATCAGAAGCACCACCGTGGTCGCCAATGCCGCAGCCGAGATGGCCAGGCCGTCGCGCACGCTGGCGGGCCGATAGCAAAGCTCGACTCGCCCACCGCCGGGCGGCAGCCGGACCGCAAGAAGTGTCAGGTCCGCCCGCACCACCGGCACAATCCGCGCAGGCCCTGCGCCGGGCGCAGCGTGGCCTGCCAGCCGGGCATCCAGTTCTCGGAGACGACGAGCCAGCTGCCCGCCTGGGCGCCCACGTCGGCGACGATCGTGCCGGGAGCGGGCTGGCTGAGTCGCACGCCGGCGGACCCGGCAGGGGCGGCGACCTGGGAGGGCGCTGAGCCCCCGGCTGCGGCGCGCCTCCTGCGCTAACATTGCCTGCCGGGTCCGCCGGGGCGTCGTTGGCAAGAAGCACGGTCCGGTCAGGATCGAAGTTTCCGCGATCCGCGAGCAACTTCAGCGCGGTTGGGTCATCGACGATCCTGGATTCGGTAGCCAGCCAGGCGCGGGCGTGCGGCTGCGTCAGCCGGTGCAGGTAGGTCACATCCGGCTGGGCGGAAGGTCCTGCCTCCTCCGTCTTAGCAATACGAAACGAACCAAGTAGACTGTACAATAAAAATGAAAAAATTTCAATAATTTTTTATTTACACCTTTGCAGTTTGCCAAATTTCAGTAATGCCCTTCGGAAAAGAATAGATAAGTCCGTTGTGAGAAATGAATCAAAAGATACAACGATAAAGTATTTTTCAGAAGAAGTTTGCCGGTAAAAATACATTAACCGTTTTAATCGACTAAAACAGGTAAAATCCTGCCGGATGAATGCAAAACATACTTATGTGTTGGCAAAAAAGCTGTTGCAGGAACACAACACACAACTCTGTGTTGGCAAAAAGCTGTTGCAGGAACACAACACACACTTAT